>JBCBDL010000172.1:0-5954 GCA_038529695.1 Pseudomonadota bacterium
ATGCCAAAGGCCGCAACGTGCAAACCCAAAGCGGCAATGCCAGAAAGACCCGACCCCACAACCCCGCTATCCCCGGCATAGGCCGCAACCGCCGCCCCAATCCCTGTCAGGGCCGAGGCGAGCATCTTGCGCGGCACTGCTGGGCGGCGCGCCACTTTGCGGGCGTTGTATTCGGCCTCGGCCTTCAACCCCTCCTGCAACATCCAGGCCGCAAGCGTCAGCACAGCGGCGCCGATAAGTGCCGTCACCAATGTCGCCGGCCCACTGCCAAGCGAGAAGAAAACAAGGATAACCGCAGGCAGATACAGAGCCCGCGCAGGCGACCCCGCCGCCTTGATCTGGCGCGGATCAATCACCTCTTCGCGCGCGCCAGAACCCTGCCCATTGGGGCTATATTTACCGCCAAAGCGTTTCGCCATCAGGCGGCCCCCAGCCAGCCAGAGGCAAGACCCAATAAAAGCAGAACCAAAACGACGTAAGAAATCCGTCTGAATGTCTCAGGCATGTTATCTTCGCCTTTCCCACCACCACCGACAACGCGGCTTGCTGCAAATAGTGTGCCCAGCAGTGCTGCGAATGCAATTGCCAGCACCGCAACAAATGCCACAATCAGGATCACACGCACCATTTTTCGTCACTCCACCAGGTTTGCCCCAGCCTCAGATAGGCACGGAGCATTGATTTTACGAGTGTTTCTGCAAAGCCGCCCGTTCCGCATCCAGCTTTTTGCGGTAGCCGGATTGAATGATTTCCACGGCCACCAGCACGACAACCGAGAAATAGAATGTCGTCTTCGACATCGGGATCAGCTCATACCCAAAAAGAAAGATTTTCAGGCTGTCATCATGCATCGCATGCGCCGCAGCAGGCCCCGCCTCACCCAGCAAAACCACACCGACAATCAGCAGGATGAACAGGCCCAGCACCTCATACATCCGGTTTTTCTCCAAAAACCGCGTAACCCCATCGGCAAGCAGCAGCATCGCCAGACCCGACAGGATAATCGCAAAGGCCAGAATCGGAAATACATCCGTGATCGCAATGGCCGATAGCACTGAATCGAATGAGAAAATCAGGTTCATCAACACGATCAGCAGCACCACCTGCGTGGCCGATTTGCCGGATTTGCCCTCCACATCGTGGTCCAGATGCTCAATCGACAGCATATGGCCAATCTCTTTGACGGCCGTATACATGATGAAAATCCCGCCAAAGACGAAGACGACCGTGGCAAAGTTCACCCCGCCTTCGATGACACCTTCCCAATCAAAGATGTAAAACGGCTCGGCCAGCGCATCGATCAGCTGAATCATCGTGAACAGCAGGACAACGCGCAGCGCGACCGCAATGATAATCCCCCAGGTGCGGACCGCTTTTTGCTGTGCGACGGGCGCACGTTGGCTCTCAATCGAGATGTAAAGCAGGTTGTCGAACCCCAAAACGGCCTGCAAAAAGCACAGCATAATCAGGTTGGTCGCGTTTTCCAGCGTCAAAAGATCAGCCAATTGATGTCCCCCGGAGTCTTTTCTTTGTTCTCCAGCATGCACAGCGGACGGAGCAGAACAAGGTTCAACTGAGATAGTTTTTCCCCCTTGCCGGGCGGTTTTCGGATCTTTCAACCATGCGGCACATCAACACGACGCGTGAGGCTGCAAAACGCGAGCTCCAACTTTGTCTTTGTGGGTTGAGAGGATGGTCTTGCCGGTTTCAGGTCTGGCGATGCCTGGTGGCGCCGCTGGCGAGACCCAAAAAAATTGCGGGAAAATCTATTCCTGCTTCTCGCGCAATCCAGCATGTCAGTGACCCAAAGAACGGCCAGCGACAATGGGCTGCGATTATCGTTTACCCGTTCCACGCGGCTGACGCCCCAACGGTGCCCGTGACGCCTTACTGGCATTCCTTCTGATACGCATCGGTTGCGGCTTGCCCGACAGTCCCAGCTGATCCCGCACCACGCGCTGCTTGATCTCTTCGACCTCGCCCGCCTTCAGCGCACCCAGTTGAAATGGCCCATAACTCACCCGGATCAGCCGATTCACCGTGACCCCCAAAGCACCCATCGCGCGGCGAATCTCGCGGTTCTTGCCTTCGCGCAAGGCCACGGTCAGCCAGGCATTCGCACCTTGTTGCCGGTCAAAACTCACGTCCATGGGCTGATAGCGAACCCCTTCAACTGTGATCCCAGCGCGCAATTCATCCAGCTTGCTCTCACTCACCGAACCATTGATGCGCACCCGATACCGGCGCAACCAGCCGGTGCTGGGCAGTTCCAGCTTCCGCTTGACCTCCCCATCATTGGTCAAAAGCAACAGCCCTTCCGAGTTCAAATCCAGCCTACCCACGGACATCACCCGCGGTATCGTGTCGGGCAGCGCGGCAAAAACCGTGTCGCGTCCCTTTTCGTCGCGCTCCGTCGTCACCAGACCTGCAGGCTTGTGATAAAGCCACAACCGCGGCGGATCAGGCTCCCCCACTGGCTTGCCATCCACTACAATCCTATCCTCCGCCGTCACATTCAGCGCCGGACTGTCGATCACCTTACCATTCACGCTGACCCGGCCTTCCGCAATCATCCGCTCCGCCTCGCGACGGCTGGCAACGCCCGCGCGGGACAGAACTTTGGCAATACGGTCGCCTGATGATGGGGTATCAGTCATGGCCGCCCGTGTAAGGCCAAGCGGGGCAGGGTGCAATTGGCGCGACGGCAATTCTCAAGCCGCGTCAATGTCCTCAAAGTCGACGTCAGCTTCTCTAAGCTGCTGGCGCACCAGATCGTTGAACGACAGGGTCGGATTGGCCTCAGCCAAAAGCCCGATCTTGATCCAGAATTCAGCCTGCGCATTGATTGACCGGCACATGACGGTACTGGCCTTGCGGATCTCGGCGTGCAGCTCATCGCCTATTTTTACGATACCCATCGAAACCTCTGCTGTTCATCTTTATACGAATCATAGACGTTTTGTATATCAACCTATCCTGCTGCCCACGCCAGCCAATCATTGCCCAACTATACCAAAGCGAGATCGCATGCATAGCTACATCGATGTTCCGGTCGCAGCGCCACCAGGTCAGGCGCGGCGCACAGACAGCATCAAGCTCTATGGCGCCGACGCATTTGCAGGCATGCGGCGCGCGGGGCGTCTGACGGCGACTTGTCTTGATGAGGTTGCAGATATGGTCGCCCCTGGCTTGCCTTTGACAGAGATCGACGCCTTTGTGCGCGACTTTGCTGCCAAACACGGCGCAACGCCCGCAACACTCGGCTACAAGGGCTATGGCTATGCCTGCTGCACATCGGTCAACCACGTCGTCTGTCATGGCTTTCCGACCGCAAAGAAGCTGCGTGATGGGGATATCGTCAATGTCGACGTGACGTTGATAGTGGACGGTTGGTATGGCGATTCAAGTCGCATGTACACCGTCGGCAAGGTCAAGCGCGCGGCCGAGCGGCTGATCCAGGTCGCGCATGGGGCGATGATGCGCGGTATCGCAGCCGTGAAACCCCAAGCGCATCTCGGTGATATCGGCCATGCGATCCAGTTTTATGCCCAAACCAATCGCTACAGCGTCGTGCGCGACTTTTGCGGCCACGGGATCGGGCAGGTCTTTCATGATGCGCCCAACATCCTGAATTTCGGCAAGGCGGGCACTGGCCCGATCCTGCGCGAGGGGATGATCTTTACCGTCGAGCCGATGCTCAATCTGGGTCGCGCAGATGTCAAAACGCTTCCCGATGGCTGGACCGCCGTCACGCGGGACCGGTCACTTTCGGCGCAGTTTGAGCATTCCATTGGCGTCACTTCTGAGGGATACGAGATATTCACGTCCTCACCCAAGGGCCTGCACGCGCCGGGTATCGCGCTCGGTTAGCTGCGGCGACGCTCACTCCTCAATCGGTTTCGGCCCCGTATAGGTCCACTGATATCCCGGCGGCGTTGGCCCCTTGTTGCGCCCGCCCTGCTGCGTCTGTTCCCAAGCATGCGCCAAAATCCCGACCGACCGCGACAGACAGAACAGCCCCCGCGCCAGCGGCCCGGCAAAGCCAAGCTCCGCATAGATCACCGCCGTCGCCCCATCGATATTCATGGGCACCGGCTTGCCCGCGCGCGTGCTTAGCACGCGTTGTACTTCCATCCCGATCTGCGCAAAACGGCCACTCACCGCGCCCGACGCCGCAGCCTCTGCCACCAGTGCCATCAAACGTGGCGCACGCGGGTCCTCTGGCGTGTGAAACCTGTGACCAAAGCCCGGCACATATTTCGAGCGTTCCGCCTGCCAGCGCGCAATCGCCGCCTCAACCCCCTGCGCGTCGGCCCAGCCGTACAACTCCACCGCCTGCTCCCCCGCACCGCCATGCACGTCATCCAGCATATTCACCGCCGATGCCATCGCGCCATTCAACCCCAGTCCACAAGTCACCGCCATCCGCGCCGCCGCAATCGACGGTGCCTGCGGTCCATGATCCACGGCCGCCACCAACGCGGCTTCGAACAGCGCGGCCTGCGCGGGCGACGGCATATCCCCCCGCACCATCAGCCAGATCATCTGCGGAAAACTCACATGCCCGATCAGGTCCTCAATCGGTGTGCCGCGCATGCGGATTTGCCCCGGCGCCATGTCGATAATCTCGGTCGCCCACCAATCCGCGACATCACTGCTCATATCACCGCATCCTTTTTTAGCTGCGCGATTTCGGCCTCAGACAGACCCAAATCCGCCCAAACCACATCATTATGCGCGCCCAATTCCGGCGGCGGGTCCGCAACCTTCGGCGCCACCCCATCAATCTTCACACCCGTTGTCGCCACCGCGATATCGCGGCCCACGCCGGCAACATCCGTGTAAGACTGCAAGAACCCGCGTTCCGCCACCTGTGGCGTCGCCAAAGCCTTTGGCACGCTCAAAACCGCCCCCGCAGGCACGCCGATCTCGTTCATGGCGTCCACCCAATGCGCCGCAGGCTTTGTCATCAATACCACTTCCAACGCCCCGCGCAGCGCCACTCGATTGGCCTTGCGCGCCTCGCGCGTGACATAGTCGGGATGGGTCTGCAGCGCCTCCAAACCCAGCAGCCCGGTCAATGCCACCCATTGCTCATCCTTATTGGCAGCGATGTTAATCATGCCATCAGCGGTCCGAAACGTGCCCGACGGGGCAGAGGTTACATTCTCATTGCCATTGGCCTGCGGCGCCACCCCGGCAATCAGGTGGTTTGAGACAACCCACCCCATCGTGACCAGCACCGATTCCAGCATCGAGACATCAATGAAGCTGCCCCGCGGGCGCGCATTCAACGCTGCCGCGACGGCAAAGGCGGCGGTCATCCCGCCGACCGTATCCGCCACCGGATAGCCCACGCGCAAGGGCGCGCTGTCCGAATCGCCGGTGATCGACATCACACCCGATGCGCCTTGAATGATCTGGTCATAAGCCGGGCGATCCTTCCAGGGGCCATCCTGACCAAAGCCCGAAATCGCGCAATAGATCAGCTCTGGCCGAACCTCTTTCAGCGCTGCATATCCCAGGCCCAGCCTGTCCATCACGCCGGGCCGAAAATTCTCAACCAGCACATCGGCAGAGCCGACAAGCCGCCGGAACAGCGCTTTGCCGTCCGGCTTTTTCAAATCCAGCGTTACCGATTTCTTGCCGGCATTCTGTGCCAGAAACGAAACACCCATCCCGGCCGCATTCAGGTCCGGATCGGCCCCCAATTGCCGGGCCAGATCACCACGCCCCCGTGCCTCAACCTTGATCACCTCAGCGCCCAGATGCGCCAAGTGGTGGCAGCAGAACGGACCCGCCAGCACGTTGGTCAGATCGAGGACACGAATACCGGTCAATGGGGACGACATGGGCGCGCCTTTGTCAGTTTGCATCAAGTCAAAGACTGCGCCGCGCCACCTTACAAAGGCAAGGTGTGGCGGTTCAGATATCTTTGGGCTGCATATGAAAAA
>JBCBDL010000173.1:0-5870 GCA_038529695.1 Pseudomonadota bacterium
CATGGCGGAACGCGCGCCGGTGCGGTTGGCCGCACATCTCGCGGTGGCGCTGGACAAAAACACCGGGCATACGCTCATAGCGCTCGACGAAAGGGCAGAGCCAGATGAAGCGGTCGATCAGAAACTCGCGGAACGGCTTGCGTTTCACATCGACCTATCCGACGTCTCGTTGCACGACATATCCGCCCTTCCGCCCGGCAGTGCCGGACAGCGCCCGACCGCCCTCCTGGGCGGGCGCTTTCAGCGCGACGCCCGCGGTCAGGCACTACCCCCTGTTCCACCAGAAACAATTGAACAAATCAGCCAAATCGCCGCCCAACTCGGCATCGATAGCCTGCGCGCGCCGCTCTTCGCGCTGCGCGCGGCCAAGGCCCACGCGATCCTCCAAAACCGCGACACACTCACCAAGGACGACGTCGAAATCGCCTGCGCCCTCACCCTCGCGCATCGGGCAACGCGCGTCCCCGAACCGGGACCGCAACAGCCCGAAGCCGAGCCCAACCAATCGGAAAAACAAAACACCGAAGATACACTCGACATCCCTGACGAACTCCTCCTCGACGCCGTCCGAGCACTCCTGCCTGACAACCTGCTCGACCGGCTGACGGCGCAAAAAGCACGTCAAGGGCGCGGCAACGGCACAGGCGCGGCCCGCAAGGGCAACCGCCGGGGCCGGCCATTGCCATCGCGTGCAGGCAGGCCGAGCGATGGGGCGCGGCTCGACCTCATCGGCACACTTCGTGCTGCCGCCCCCTGGCAAACCATCCGGCGCAACGCCACCGGGCGCGATGGCTTGCATATCCGGTCCAGCGATTTCCGCATCAAACGGTACGAAGAAAAATCCGACCGACTGCTGATCTTCACCGTCGACGCGTCCGGTTCTGCAGCACTGACCCGATTGGCCGAGGCGAAGGGTGCCGTCGAACTCCTCCTCGCGCAGGCCTATGCGCGCCGCGATCATGTGGCGCTGGTGGCGTTTCGGGGGACCGAGGCCGAACTCCTCCTCCCACCCACGCGTTCACTGGTGCAGACCAAACGCCGGCTTGCCGGCCTGCCTGGCGGTGGCGGCACACCGCTGGCCGCCGGTATGGTCACCGCATTCGAGCAAGCCACTCATGCGACGCGCAAGGGCCTGACCCCCACAATCGCCATCCTCACTGACGGGCGGGCCAATATCGCACTTGATGGCAGGGCAGACCGGAAACAGGCCGCGACCGATGCACAGCAAATCGCGAAAATTCTGCGTGCCAATGGCACTGACGCCATCGTCATTGACACAGGCAACCGGCCTGAACCGGCCTTGCGCAATCTTGCCCAAACACTCGATGCCACCTATTTGCCGCTGCCTCGCGCCGATGCACAGCGATTGTCGCAATCCGTCGCAACCGCGTTGGGCGATTAGGTTATGCGCTGGCCGGACGATGCACAAAACTGGCCGCTCGCCGCATATTCGCGTCGCATTCTGCACCGGCCACACCGATGGCATGTGCAAGAGCATGGGGAGGGCGACACAATCCTGCTCATCCACGGGGCCGGTGGTGCCACACAAAGCTTCCGCACGCTCTTTCCGCTGCTCGCCGCCACGCATCATGTCGTCGCAGTCGATTTACCCGGCCAGGGTTTTACGCAACTGGGCGCACAGCAACGTTGCGGGCTTGACCATATGGCGCAGGATCTGCTCAGCCTGATCCGGCATGAAGGCTGGAACCCGGTCATGATCGTCGGCCATTCCGCCGGGACCGCCATCGCCCTGCGCCTGTGGGAACTGGGTCTGAACCCGCAAAACGGGATCGTCGGCCTCAATGCGGCCTTGGGCAATTTCAAAGGCGTGGCCGGCTGGCTATTCCCCATGATGGCCAAGGCGCTTGCCGTAACGCCGATCAGCGCCAGCCTGTTTGCCAGCACGACAACCCGCAGCGGTGTACGCAACCTGATCCGGGGAACCGGATCAACGCTGGATCAGGACGGGTTGGAGCTTTATTATCGCCTCGCCACCGATCGTGGCCATGTGGATGCAACCCTGTCGATGATGGCACAATGGTCACTCGAAGGATTGCTGGCGCGTTTGCCGCGGATCGACGCGCCGGTCCACCTCATCACAGGCCAGTCCGATCTGGCCGTCCCACCAAAGGTAAGCCGCGACGCAGCCGCGATGTTACCAAACGCCCAGGTGACAGAACTGCCCCAGCTTGGACATCTCGCCCATGAAGAGGCGCCTGAAATGGTCGCAAAATCCATCCTTCAGTCATGAAAAAGGCCGCTGCAAGATTGTTGCGGCGGCCAAATTTCTGTTTCAAGCTTTGCTTGATGCCTTAGCTGCCTTCATCGGCAAAAGTCGCCAGATAAGCATAAAGGTCATACGCCTGCTCTTCCTGACGGACCTGGTAAGCCATCTTGCCGCGCGCACGGCGATCATCAAGTGCTTCGCGCAACCAACCGGTGGGGTCCTGTACGTAGCCGACGAAAGTCTCTTCCGTCCAAACCGTCTCAGCCTCACCAAGCGCAATCAGCGCGTCGCTATAACGGAAGTCCTCAACCGCACCCATTGTGCGGCCCGCAATGCCATAAAGGTTCGGGCCTGTGCGTGCATTGCGGCCAGCCAATACCTCGCCCGATGCATCGGCGACCACATGGCACGCAACGCATTGACGGTTGAACTGTTCTTCGCCCGCGGCGACATCACCCTGCGATGATGCATGGCCATCAGCAAATGCCGGTGCCGACAGAACAGCCAGAGCTGCTGCAATTGTAAGACGTTTCATAATCGTATTCCTCTTCGATCTGGTTCCGTGACCGTTGCCCCAGTCGGAGGGCAATGTAATGCATCGCGCTTGGCGGTCCACCCCCTGCGCCAAAAGATTGCGTTATCGGCGTTAGGCCACCGCATGGGCCAATGCGCATTGCCGCCATAGGACGCTTAAAGCATTGATAAGGTGATCGATATCGGCATCCGTATGCAGCGGTGACGGCGTAAATCGCAACCGCTCGGTCCCTTTGGGAACGGTCGGATAATTGATCGGTTGCACATAAATATCCCATTCGCGCATCAGATAATCAGCCAACATGCGAGTCTTGACCGGGTCCTTGATCAGCACAGGCACAATGTGGCTTTCGTTGTGCATATGCGGGATGCCTTCGCGATCCAAGGCGGCCCGCAACCGCGCCACCTGGCGGCGCTGTTTGGCGCGCTCCATCTCGGACTCTTTGAGATACGCTATCGATGTGCGGGCAGCAGCGGCAACCGCCGGAGGCAAGGCCGTGGTAAAGATGAACCCCGACGCAAAGCTGCGGATGAAATCGCACAGGGCCGCTGACCCAGTGATATAGCCACCGACAACACCATACGCCTTGCCAAGCGTCCCTTCGATCAATGTAATCCGGTCGGCCAACCCCTCACGCTCGCTCACACCACCGCCGCGCGGGCCATACATGCCCACCGCATGCACCTCATCCAGATAGGTCATGGCACCGTACTTCTCGGCAACTTCGACGATCTCGCGCATCGGGCAGATATCACCATCCATGGAATAGACGCTTTCAAAGGCCACGATCTTCGGCACGTCCGCTGGGAGCGCACGCAGCTTCATCTCCAGATCATGCACATCGTTATGCTTCCAGATCACCTTTTGGCACTTTGAATGCCGGATGCCTTCGATCATCGAGGCATGGTTGCCCGCGTCCGACAGGATCACGCAATCCTTCAAACGTGACCCCAATGTGCTCAGCGCCGCCCAGTTCGACACATAGCCTGACGTGAATAATAGCGCCGCCTCTTTCCCATGCAAATCTGCCAGCTCACGTTCCAACAGCAGGTGATCATGGTTCGTGCCGCTGATATTCCGCGTGCCACCGGCACCAGTGCCCGTACGCTCTACCGCCTCGCACATCGCCGCGATGACTTTCGGATGCTGACCCATCCCCAAGTAATCGTTCGAACACCAGACGGTGACATCGCGCACGCCGTCATCATCATGGTTTGCAGCCCTTGGGAATTTCCCACATTTCCGCTCTAACTCAGCGAAATAGCGATAATTCCCCTCATCCTTGAGCGTATTGAGTTGTTCATTGAACAGGGCGTCGAAATCCATGAGCTTATCTTTCTTCTTCAGTCATCGTCTTGGGCGCGGGAAGCATCCAGCGCCATAGTTTTGCATCCGGCAGCGGCACCACCATCAGCCAGTGTTCAAGCAAGGCAAGCGCGGAAAGTGCGGTCAGCAGAGCAAAGCCCACGACCGTGACATCGGATTGCGCGTGCCACAGGCGTTCTGCACAAACGACGACAATCGCCGTCAGGACCGTGATCGCCACAGGAAAGGCCCATGTCACAGACCCTTTGCGGAAGTAGCTTTTCAGATGGGTCAACCGCGCGGGCACAAATTCAGTATTGATGCGCGGCACACCGTAAAACAGGTTCAACTTGGCCGAAATCCGGGCAAGGAACAGGATCAGATAGGTCGCCATCGCCATCTGGTTCGGCGCGCCGCTGGACGCCAGAACGATAGCAAAGAACCCGATAGTCAGTGCCAGTTCATGATAGGCGACGGTCGAAAACGCCCGGAAAAAGCGCTCTTTGCCCGCCAGACCCGGCGGGCAATCATCGCGCATCGGGCCGGTAATCACACCAGCCAGAAACGCCATTTCAATCCATCCCCAGATGGCCAGCGCACCGGCAAAGCCCAGATAAGCCCCTGCGACGGTCAGGTCCGCCAGGGACACTTCCACCGCCCAGGCCCCAAACAACAGGATGGGCAGCGCCTTGATCACAATGGCCTTATGGTTCCCCACACGGTCTGCCCGGCGTACCGCCACCAAAATTGCCCCGGTGGCGAACCACCAGACGAAAATGGCAAACAGCGATACGATCCAGGCACTTGTCATCAGTAAGCAGGCTCCATCCGTGGGCTGTCAGGCACCGTGCTTTTTTCAACCGGAATGGTCAGAAGCGAGATAAAGGCAAAACCGGCCTTCGCCGACCCCACCATGCGCTTGGCAAACCCGCCAATGCCCCCTTGCTTGCGACCATGGGCAATCTGCACATTGGCCGCTTCCATCCGGCGCAATGTCGGTTTCCAGCGTGGATGATCGATATCCAGCACCATCGGGAACACCTGACGCGAAATGTCAGAGGTCTTGCGGAACACTTCCTGCCCGTACCATTCAGGATCAACGCCCAGCGCCTTATGGAATTCAGGCCGCTGATGGTCGCGGACCCACATGGTCGAAAACACGGCCGTCAGGAAAAACTTGATCCACATCTTGTTGACCCAGCTTGTCGTCAGCTTTGGGTCGGTTTTCAGCAGCAGTGCGAATGCCTCACCATGGGAAAACTCATCATTGCACCACTCGCAGAACCATTTGAAAATCGGGTGGAACCGTTTGTCGGGGTTTTGTTCCAGATGGCGATAGATCGTGATGTACCGCGCATAACCGATCTTTTCCGACAGATAGGTGGCGTAATAGATAAACTTGGGCCGGAAATACGTGTATTTCTTGGCCTGCGTCAGGAAACCAAGGTTCACCGCAATCCCCGCCTCGCGCAGCGCATCATTGATGAAACCGGCATGCCGCGCCTCATCGCGCGCCATCAGCTGGAACAGGGTCGTGATGTCCTCATTCGACCCCCTGCGCTTCATTTCCTTGTAGAGCACACAGCCCGAGAATTCGGCGGTACAGCTTGAGATCAGAAAGTCGATGAACTCCGCTTTCAGCTTTGGCTCCATCCCGTCCCAATCGACATCATCCCAGTCTTCGTTTTTGCGGAAATGCCCTTTGTTCGGGTCTGATTTCATCTGCGCGATCAGCTTGTCCCATTCCTCACGGACGGATGAGACATCAATCGCGTCCATCTCATCAAAATCGGTGGTGTAGAA
>JBCBDL010000174.1:0-5844 GCA_038529695.1 Pseudomonadota bacterium
CTCGCGCGTCTGTGGCATCGGGCCGTCAGCGGCGTTCACCACCAGGATCGCGCCGTCCAACTGGCCGCCACCGGAGATCATGTTCTTGACGTAGTCGGCGTGGCCGGGGCAGTCGACGTGTGCATAGTGACGCGCGTCGGTCTCGTATTCCACGTGCGCGGTCGAGATCGTGATGCCGCGGGCCTTTTCCTCAGGCGCGCCGTCAATCTCGTCATATGCCTTGAACTCGTTCGAGAACTGCTTCGTGATCGCCGCCGTCAGCGTCGTCTTGCCGTGGTCAACGTGACCAATCGTGCCGATGTTCACGTGCGGTTTCGTGCGTTCAAACTTTTCCTTAGCCATGCTGGCCTCCTTGTCTTTGAGTGGGGCGGTGGGTTTGCACCCACCCTACGGGTTTGGTGGTAGGGCGGGGTTGTCCCCGCCGTCCCGGTTATGCGTATTTGGCCTGAATCTCTTCCGAGATGTTGTTTGGCACTGGCTCATAGTGGTCGAACTGCATCGTGAACTGCGCGCGGCCCGAAGACATGGAGCGCAGGGTGTTGATGTAGCCGAACATGTTCGCCAGCGGCACCATCGCGTCGATGGCAATGGCGTTGCCGCGCGTGTCCTGACCCGAAACCTGACCCCGACGTGATGTCAGGTCACCGATGATGCCACCTGTGTATTCTTCAGGCGTGATCACCTCGACCTTCATGATCGGTTCAAGCAGTTTCGCACCGGCCTTGCGCATACCTTCGCGCATGCACATCCGCGCTGCGATCTCGAACGCCAGGATCGAGGAGTCAACGTCGTGGAACTTCCCATCGAGCAGTTGCACCTTGAAGTCGATCACGGGGAAGCCAGCCAGCGGGCCGCTATCCATGACGGACTGGATGCCTTTTTCAACACCGGGGATGTATTCCTTTGGCACCGCACCACCCACGATGAGCGATTCAAACGAATAACCTTCGCCCGGCTCGGTGGGCATGATGTTCAGCTTCACCTCACCAAACTGACCGGAGCCGCCGGACTGTTTCTTGTGGGTGTAAGTATGCTCAACCGCGTGACCGATGGTTTCACGGTAAGCCACCTGAGGTGCGCCGATATTGGCCTCGACCTTGAACTCCCGCTTCATGCGGTCGACGAGGATGTCGAGGTGCAATTCGCCCATGCCCTTCATGATGGTCTGACCGGATTCCAGATCGGTTTCGACGCGGAAGGACGGATCTTCGGCTGCCAGACGTTGCAGGGCGAGGCCCATCTTTTCCTGGTCGCCTTTGGTCTTAGGCTCAACCGCGATTTCGATCACCGGATCGGGGAAGGTCATCGTTTCCAGAACAACAGGATCCTGCTGGTCACACAGCGTGTCACCGGTCGTCGTGTCCTTCAGACCGCCGAGCGCAATGATATCACCGGCAAAGGCTTCATCAATCTCCTCGCGGTTGTTGGAGTGCATCATCATCATGCGGCCCACACGCTCTTTCTTACCCTTGGTGGAGTTGAGCATGGTGTCGCCCTTTTTCAGCACGCCGGAATAGATGCGTGTGAAGGTCAGCGAGCCGACAAATGGGTCGTTCATGATTTTGAAAGCAAGACCAGAGAAGGCCATCGCATCGTCGGCACGACGGGCGATGTCACGAACTTCATCTTCGTCGCCGGGCTTGAAGCCCATGTAGTCAACAACGTCCAGCGGGCTGGGCAGATAGTCGATCACGGCGTTCAGAAGTGGCTGGACACCTTTGTTCTTGAAGGCAGAGCCCCCCAGAACAGGCACGAATGCCATGTCCAACGTGCCCTTGCGCAGCAATTTGCGCAGCGTTGGTACGTCAGGCTCATTGCCTTCAAGGTACTCCATCATGGCGTCGTCATCGAGCTCAACAGCCGCTTCGACCATCTTACCGCGCCATTCGTCAGCCATATCTTTCAGACCATCGCGGATCGGGGCTTTAACCCAGGATGCACCCAGATCTTCGCCCTGCCACAACCATTCTTCCATGGTCACAAGGTCGATCAGGCCTTCCAGCTCAGTCTCGGCACCGATTGGAATGCCGACGGGCACGGCCTTGGCACCGGTGCGATCTTCGATCATGCGGACGCAGTTGAAAAAGTCAGCACCGATCTTGTCCATCTTGTTGACGAACACCATGCGCGGGACCTTGTAGCGGTCGGCTTGGCGCCAAACGGTTTCGGTCTGTGGTTCAACGCCAGCATTGGCGTCAAGCACGCAAACCGCACCATCAAGCACGGCCAAAGAACGCTCAACCTCAATTGTGAAGTCAACGTGGCCGGGTGTGTCGATGATGTTCAAACGGTGCTTGGGGCTGTCAGCGGTTGCGCCATCCTCTGTGCGTTCCCAGAACGTGGTTGTCGCAGCGGACGTGATCGTGATGCCACGCTCTTGTTCCTGCTCCATCCAGTCCATGGTGGCCGCACCATCATGCACTTCGCCGATATTGTGCGACTTGCCTGTGTAGTACAGGATCCGTTCGGAACATGTGGTCTTACCGGCGTCGATATGCGCCATGATCCCAAAGTTGCGGTAGAGTTCGAGAGGATACTCGCGTGCCATCTGGATGTTTCCCTATTACCAGCGGTAGTGGCTGAACGCTTTGTTCGCGTCGGCCATTTTATGGGTGTCTTCGCGTTTCTTGACGGCTGTGCCGCGGCCGTTGACCGCATCCATCAATTCGCCTGCAAGACGCTCTTCCATGGTGTTTTCGTTGCGCTTTTTCGCAGCAGCGATCAGCCAGCGGATGGCCAATGCTTCGCGACGCTCTGGGCGGACCTCAACAGGCACCTGGTATGTCGCACCACCGACGCGGCGCGAGCGCACTTCGACGGATGGTTTGATGTTGTCCAGGCTTTCATGGAAGACTTCCACGGGGGATTTCTTCAGCTTGTCTTCAACGCGGTCGAATGCGTTGTAGACGATGCGTTCAGCGACCGATTTCTTACCATCGATCATCAGGTTGTTCATGAACTTGGTCAGAACGATATCGCCAAACTTTGCGTCTGGCAGAACTTCGCGTTTTTCAGCGGCGTGACGACGTGACATCTATGATTTCCCTTACTTAGGACGCTTCGCGCCGTATTTCGAACGACGTTGCTTACGGTCTTTGACACCTTGGGTATCAAGCACACCGCGCAGAATGTGGTAACGCACACCGGGAAGGTCCTTCACACGGCCGCCACGGATCAGAACAACAGAGTGTTCTTGCAGGTTGTGGCTTTCACCGGGGATGTAGCTGATGACCTCAAAACCATTGGTCAGGCGCACCTTGGCAACCTTCCGCATGGCCGAGTTCGGCTTCTTTGGTGTGGTGGTGTAGACGCGCGTACAAACGCCACGCTTCTGGGGGCAGGATTCCAAGTGCATGGACTTGGATTTGTTGACTTTCGGCTGGCGCGGCTTGCGGATCAGCTGCTGAATCGTTGGCATCGTGTGATGTTCCCATCTATTCACATATATGCGTCCGGCAAACGCGGGTTTCATAAACTGCGCTTTGAAAAGCACAAAAATTCCGCAGTCGAACCCTTACCGGAGGTTCGGTGCGGTGAGTTTCCAGAGGAACAAAGCGGTTAGGTGCTCGGTTCTTGGCCACATCAGGTCTGATATCGGGACAAAGGGGGCAGGCCCCAACCCGGATGAGCGGCGTATAGGAGGAGTCGGGTAGGCTGTCAACAGCCGCCCGAAAAGCATGGGGTTACGCGTGTTCTCGCGCACCAAAGCGGACTGCTATCCCATAACAATTGGGCTTTATTGTATAGCGCCGGCGGGGGTTCGACAAAAGGGACAAAGCTGAGATCAACGAACAGATTGGACCTGAAAATGACCAAACCTATCGTGCTATACGCCGTCGCCCTAACGACCCTATCCGCCTGCGCTGCCGACCCAAACCCACCCACAGTCAGTCGCAGCGACGTTGACCGCGCCTATGCCGAGGCGCAACGGATTGAACGTCTGCCGGAAACAAGCCTCATCGAGCTTCCGACAGGAACAGTCACCTATGATGGCCAGATTGGTGCGAATGTCAGCGGGGATGCCAATGGCGATATCCTTGCAGACATGACCATGATCGTTGGTTTTGGGAGTGGCGATGTCGACGGTACTGTCGATAACATCAACCTGATCGATCCCGATGGGACACCAAACCAACGTTTCGACGGGGATCTGGACATCGACGGTAATGTCAGAAATGGCGAAATAAACGCAGACGCGGAAGGCGAGATCACTGGCGTCGATGTGGACGGCTTTGTCGTGGACAGCCGAATGGAGCTCAACCTTGACGGCACCGTGCGCGACGACGTCATAAACGGTGACACAGTCTTTGGCGACGCCGAAGGCACTGCGCGCGGCGACTTTGACATGAATATCGACGGTGTGTTTTTTGGCGCTCAGCGCTGATCAGTCGCGCAGATGGTCCGGCACGACGGGATGCCGGACCCGCAATCTCGTTTCGCGATAGAGCGTAAACAAACCCGTCGCAACAACGATAAGCGCTCCGAGCATTGTCAGGGCATTTGGCCATTCGGCAAAAAACACAACGCCAAGGATCAGCGCGACGATCAGGCTGGTATATCGGAACGGTGCGACAAAGCCGATCTCGCCGACGCGCATCGCCATGACCGAAAAGATGTAGCCAAAGATCAGAAAAATCGTCGCGCCGCCAAGCTTTAGCGCGGAGGCACCGGTCAGCGGATACCAAGGCGAGAAAAGCGCACCGAGTAGACCCAGCAACGCCACACCGATTGCCGCCATCAAGGCCACCAGAATAGGTGGTACATCTGATGACATACGCCGCACAGTCAGATCGCGACAGGTGATGCAAAGCACGGTGATCAGCGCATAAATGCTAAAGCTGTTGAACGCCGCGCCACCGGGCTGGATGATCAACAGCACACCCGCAAACCCGATTGCAATTGCGGTCAGCCGCCGCCAGCCCAATGGTTCACGCAGGAATAGTGCGGCCCCCAGCGCCACCGACAACGGCAGGACCTGCATGATCGCGCTGATATTGGCGATGGGCATGTTAAGCAGAGCGGTGAGAAAGAAATAGGTCCCCGCCACCTCGCAGGCGCTGCGCAACGCAACTAACCCCCAATCGCGCCCCGACAAATCAAAGCGCAACTGCCCCATCACCCGACACATGATTGTCAGGCAAATGACGGCCCCGATCCCGCGTATCATGATTGCCTGAAACAGCGGGAGGTCCACACCAACGGCCTTCATAAAGGCATCATTGACCGTATATGCGCCCATGGCGCCCATCATCAAAAGCGCACCGCGAATGTTTTCTGATAGGACAGCCATCAACCCGGCGTTTTCAAAAGGTAAACAAATAAATCAACTGTGGGTCCAGTGACACCGTTTGCTTTGCCAAAGTCAATCAGGATTGGTGCACACGAGCCAGATTGTGTCGATGCTGGTCAAGCGCAGCAGCAGATGTGACCGGATTGCGCGCGTTGTGATGGCAACCATTCGGTTTCACCGAACTTCAGCAGCGGACAGCTTGCATCTTCCGATGCGGAGCAAAAAAATACCATGCTGGACGGTGGCGCGGCTGACTGCTGCGATGCCGGAACATTCCAAAGATAGGAGTTTCCAGCATGGTAAAGAAAGCAACACGCATTTCGCGGTTTGTGGCGGCGGTTGAAGACCAGCCTGTCGTCGTTGGCCTTGACGTTCACAAGAAGACCTATTCGGTTGCGCTGTTCTCAAGAGAGGACGGATTGGTGGAGAGCTACACCTGTCCGGCAGGCGAGGCCGCGCTTGCGCATCAGTTGGCGGAACTTTGCATCATCATTGAACATGTCGTCTATGAATCCGGTCCGACTGGTTTCGCGCTTTCACGCGTTTTGGCAGAT
>JBCBDL010000175.1:0-5683 GCA_038529695.1 Pseudomonadota bacterium
GTGCCACCGCTTGCGCTCTCGGTTTGGACGACCTGGCGCCCCGGTTCCGTGAATGTGGTGTAGCCTTTGGCGGCCAAGGCACCAATGATGGATGACTTTCCGCCGCCGGAGCAGCCGGAAATGACGACCCGTTTCACCATGCGATTGGCTTGCGGTCCCGGAAAAAGTCGCCTGAGGGGCCGTTTTCCGGCAAGGTCGCGAGCCAGATCGCGGTGTCTGCCGCCTCCTCTGGACTGCGCGGCGCGCCTGCCCCGCCCATCCGTGTCTTGACCCAGCCGGGGCACATCGCGTTGATCTTGATAAAGTCGGGCGTGTCGCGGTCACCGATCACCGTCAGCGCGTTCATCGCCGCCTTGCCGATACCGTATGATCCGCCGCCGCCCAACCCTTCGGCAAAGCTGCCCCATCCGGAAGAGACATTCACGACCCGGCCATAGCCGGCCGCCTTCATTGCAGGCAGCGCCGCGCGGATCAGCGAAAAGGGCCCGTGCAGGCTGACATCCATGGTCGCTTCGAACCGGTCCACATTGTCAAAAACGTTCCCGTCCCAGAGCAGACCTGCATTGTTGACCACAACGGTGACGCCTTCGATGGCTTGATCGCAGGCTTGCGCATCACTGAGGTCGAGATGGATGGCTTTTGCCCCAATCTGGGCCGCGGCGGCATTGCCTGCAGTGAGGTCACGCACGCCGATCAGGACCTCCAGCCCTTCGCGAACAAGCCCGGCAGCGATCGCTTGCCGATGCCGCGATTTCCGCCGGTGACAAGTGCTTTGTGCATGGGTCCCTCCTGTCTTTGGATCACATGCTAGGGCAAGTGTTCTGTCTGGGAAAGCGACCGGTGGAGCGCCCGCTTCATGTCTCCAATCGCGTGGGTTTCACCCACCCTACCGCACTTTCAACGTCGCAAGTCCAATCATCGCCAGAATAAGCGAGATGATCCAGAAGCGGATGACAATTTGCGGCTCTGCCCAACCCTTTTTCTCGTAGTGATGGTGGATGGGGGCCATCAGGAAGACGCGTTTCCCGGTGCGTTTGAAATAAAGAACCTGGATAATGACCGAAAGCGCCTCGACCACGAAAAGGCCGCCGACGATGGCCAGTACGATTTCATGCTTGGTCGCGACCGCGATGGCGCCCAGCGCGCCGCCTAAAGCCAATGATCCGGTGTCGCCCATAAAGACCGCGGCAGGTGGCGCATTGTACCACAGGAACCCCAGGCCGCCGCCGATCAGCCCGGCGCTGAAGATCAGGATTTCGCCGGTATCCGGTACATAATGCACGTCCAGATATTCGGTGAAATCGACCCGGCCCACCGCATAGGCGATGATGCCGAACGTACCTGCGGCAATCATCACGGGCATGATCGCCAGACCATCCAGCCCATCGGTCAGGTTCACGGCATTCGCCGAACCCACGATCACGATCATCGCGAAGGGAATGAACAACACGCCCAGATTGATCAGCGTGTCTTTGAACACCGGCATGGCGAGCTGGTTTGCCAAGTCTTCAGGGTGAAAGGCGGCGGCCCAATAGCCCGCAATGGCCGCAATCAGAATGCCCAGAAGAATGCGGATTTTGCCCGAAACTCCAGCGGTGTTCTGTTTGGAGACCTTGGCATAGTCATCTGCAAAACCGATCGCTGCAAAAGAGAGTGTCACGAACAGGACCATCCAGACGAACGGATTGTCGAGCCGCGCCCAAAGCAGCGTAGATGTGGTGAGCGCACCGACAATCAACAGCCCGCCCATTGTCGGTGTGCCCGCTTTTTCGAAATGCCCCTCTGGTCCGTCGCTGCGGATCGGCTGGCCTTTGCCCTGTTTGCGGCGCAACACGTTGATCAGCGGCGGTCCGAAGATGAACCCGAAGAACAAGGCTGTCATAAAGGCCCCGCCGGCCCGGAAGGTGATGTACCGAAACAGGTTGAAGAAATCACCGCCGTCTGAAAGTGCCGTTAGCCAGTAGAGCATATTGTCCCTTTAGTCTTCTTGGGGGCGCCGATGCCCCAGTTTGCGGATGGCGTCAACGACAAGACTGATCTTGCTGCCCTTGGACCCCTTGACCAACACCACGTCGCCGGCATCGACCAGACGTGAGGTTTGGCTGACAAGCTCTTGCGCGTTCGCGGCCCACTGCCCACGTTTTTCCTCTGGCAATGCCTGCCAGAGGTTGTGCATCAAAGGACCCGCGCAATGGATCAGGTCCGCCTGTCCAAGATGTGTATTTGCGGCCATGTCGCGATGCATTTGCACCTCGTTTTCGCCAAGTTCCAGCATATCACCTAAGATCGCGATCTTGCGCCCTTTGATGATCCGGCCCACGTTGTTGATGGGCTTTGACGCGGCAAGCACTTCAAGCGATGCGGCAAGCGACGTGGGATTTGCGTTGAACGCATCGTCCAGCAGTTCGATGCTTTCTTCGTTGGCTTCATCGGTCACGATCACTTCGCGGGTGCCTCGCCCAGCCGGCGGGACCCAATGGGCGATATCAAGAGAGGCCGCAACCGGATCGGCGCCAAGCGCATCTGTCACCGCCAAGACCCCGACCGCATTTATGGCGAAATGCCTGCCGGGGACCGACAATTTGAACAAATAATGCTGATCACCGTGGCAGGCATTGATGATCGTGACATTACCGCTCAACCGGACATCCTTGACCATCCAATGGCGCCCCTTTTCGCCGAAGAGGATCGTTTTGACACCCATTTCTGCGGCATGGTCCTGTAATATCTGGCTGGTCTCGATATCCGCGTTCAGAACGGCCATCCCACGCGGCTGCAACCCGTCCATGATGCAGGCTTTCTCAACCGCGATGCCTGCGAGGTTGTCGAACGAGGCGAGATGCGCGGCGGCGACGGTCGTGACCATCGCCACGTGCGGCTGGGCCATTTGCGACAACGGCGTGATCTCGCCCGGATTGCTCATGCCGATTTCGACGACGGCATAATCCGCGTCCGCTGGCATCCGCGCCAATGTGAGCGGCACACCCCAGTGATTGTTGTAAGATGCCTCGGCCGCATGGCATTTGCCCTGCTTGGAGAGCACCGTGCGCAGCATCTCCTTGACAGAGGTCTTGCCAACGGAGCCAGTAATGGCGGCAATGCGGGCACTGGTGCGGCTGCGCGCGGTCCGGCCGAGCGCGCCCAAAGCTTCGAGCACATCCGGAACGATCAGGAGTGGCGCATTTTCGTCAACCCCCATCGGCCGGTGGCTGACCACGGCGGCAGCAGCGCCCTTTTCCAGTGCTTGTGCGACAAAGTCGTGGCCGTCCCGGATATCTTTGAGCGCAATAAACAGATCACCAGGTTGCAGCGTGCGCGTATCGATCGACACACCTTGCGCGTTCCACACCGTGGTGCTTTTGCCGCCCGTGGCAGCCTCGGCGTCACCAGAGGTCCAAAGGCTCATATCCGCCCCTCAAGTGCTGCGACGGCGACGCTGGCCTGTTCCACATCGTCAAATGGCAGCACGGTATCACCAACGACCTGACCCGTCTCGTGCCCTTTGCCTGCAATCAAAAGGGCGTCGCCGGCGGCAAGTTGATCGATCCCGCGCAGAATGGCCTCGGCCCGGTCACCAACTTCGCTAATGCTGTCAGTGCCCCCAGCCTGAACTGCGCCAGCCATCACGGCCGCACGGATGCTGGCGGGATCTTCCGACCGGGGATTGTCATCGGTGATAATGACAATATCGGCATTTTTTGCAGCAGCCGCGCCCATAAGTGGGCGTTTGCCGGTATCCCGGTCACCCCCTGCGCCGACAATGCAGATGATCCGGCCCATGACATGGGGGCGCATCGCCTTGAGGGCGGTTTCAACCGACGCTGGCGTATGCGAGTAATCCACGAAAACGGCAGCGCCACTTTGACGTGTCGCTGCAAGTTCCATCCGCCCCCTGACCGTGCGCAGATGCGGCAGCGTTTCGAACACATCATCAGGATCTGCGCCTGCTGCGATGACCAACCCTGCAGCCAGCAGAACGTTCTCGGCCTGAAAACCCCCGATCAGGTTCAGACGCGCCTGATAGGATTTGCCTTGCCAGGTAAACAGCAGATCCTGTCCCGTCGCATCGAAACGTTGCGCATTCAAGCGCAACCGCGCGTCCTTGTAATGGCCGACAGTGATCACCTCTTGCCCGCGCGCGGTACAGATATCTGCAACCTCTGCGCCTTTGGGATCGTCGAGATTGACGACCGCAACGCCGTCTTCGGAAAGGACGCGTTTGAAGAGGCCCATTTTTGCATCAAAATAGGCTTCGAACGTTTCGTGATAGTCGAGATGATCTTGGCTGAAGTTCGAAAAGCCGGCTGCGGCCAGGACCACGCCATCAAGGCGCCGTTGATCAAGGCCGTGGGACGATGCCTCCATCGCCGCGTGGGTGATATTGTTTCCGCGTGCTTCGGCCAGCACCCGGTGCAGTGTGATCGGTTCCGGCGTTGTGTGATTGAGCGGATGTGTCCATGCGCCTTCAACACCCGTTGTGCCAAGGTTGATGCCAGCAATGCCCATCTCTTCCCAGATCTGGCGGCAGAAAGTGGAGACGGAGGTTTTGCCATTGGTGCCAGTGACCGCGACAATTGTGGCTGGATGTGGGCCGAACCACAGCGATGCCGTTTGCGCGAGGGTCTGGCGCGGGTCCTCTGCGATGATCAGGGCTGCGTCAGAGCCGGCCAGCTCATCGGCCGCGATTTTGGCACCCTTGGCGTCCGTCAAAATCGCAGCGGCCTGCATGCGCAAAGCATATTGAATGAATTCACCGCCATGGACGCGCGCACCTGGAAGCGCTGCAAACAAAAAACCTGACTTCACGTCGCGGCTATCGACAGCAAGGCCCGTGACTTGGACCTCTGCCCCGCCTTGCGCCCTCAACCCCAGTTCGGCCAGTGATTTCATCAGCGCCCCCGTCTAGTTTGAGGTGAGTGTTATACCGATGGATTGTGGGGAGTCCACTTGCGGTCGGAGCCCCAGCAAAGGTGCGACACGGCGGATCATTTCACCGGCTACCGGGACAGCCGTCCAGCCCGCCGTGCGACGCGGTTCGTCGCCCGAATTCTCGGATGGTTCATCAAGCGTGACGATCAAGACATATTGCGGATCGTTGGCCGGAAAAATGGAGGCGAAGGTGGAAATCACCTTGTCATCGTAATAGCCGCCGCCGCGCGTGCGCGGCTTGTCGGCTGTGCCGGTTTTGCCGCCGACGGCGTAACCCGGCACCTCACCGAATGAAGCGGTGCCCCGGGTGACAACCTGGCGGAGCATCGCGGCGGAACGGCGGCTGACGGCCTCGCTCACGATGCGCGGGCCTGGTTCGGGGTTTTCGCGGCGTAGGAGCGTGGGTGTGACTTCGGTGCCGCCGTTCAGGAGGGATGCATAGCCGGTTGCAAGATGGAGTGGCGAGGTTGACAACCCGTGCCCGTAAGAGATTGTCATCGTTGAGATTTCGGACCAGTTGCGGGGCAAAAGCGGCGCACCGGTCGGTGCCTCGACCATTTCAACAGGGGTGGCCTGCAAGAAGCCGAGCGCGCCGAGGAAATCGCGCTGGCGTTGCGCGCCGATCTGCATCGCGATCCGGGCGGTACCGATATTGGAGGACTCAACGATCACGTCTGTCACACTGAGTTCCGGTCCGTAATCCTTGAAATCGCGGATGCGGAAGCGGCCCCAGCTGAGCGGGCCTTGCGTGTCG
>JBCBDL010000176.1:0-5665 GCA_038529695.1 Pseudomonadota bacterium
GTTAATCAAATCACTGCTCCAACCTTTGATGGTTAGTTGTTATTGACGAGTTTAGCTTAACGTCTTCTAAACCACCACCTCCATCTCCACCTGCTCGCCGACCCCGAACACCCGTTTGTACCGGGCGATCTCTTCCTCTGGACCCATGGCTTTATTGGGGTTGTCGCTCAGTTTGACGGTGGGTTTGCCGTTGGCGGCGACGGCTTTGCAGACCAAGCTGAATGGCGCGAGGCCGTCGTCGGCCACCAGCCCTTTGAAGTCATTCGTCAGCATCGTCCCCCAGCCGAAGCTGACGCGGCAGCGACCCGCGAATTGGGCATTCAGTTCGATGATTTTGTCGGCGTCCAGACCGTCAGAAAAGATCACCAGCTTTTCGCGGGGGTCTTCACCCCTTGATTTCCACCAGTTGATCGCGATTTCGGCCCCGGTCGCGGGCCGCTGGACGCGGATGCCGGTCCAGCCTGCCAGCCAGTCGGGGGCGCCCTCCAGAAACCCTTTGGTCCCGTAGGTGTCGGGCAGGATGATGCGCAGGTTGCCGTCGTGTTCCTCGTGCCAGTCGGCAAGCACGTCATAAGGCGATTGCCGCAGGGCGTCGTCGCTTTCGGCGAGCGCTGCGTAGACCATGGGGAGTTCGTGGGCGTTGGTGCCGATCGCCTCAATCTCGCGCATCATGGCGATGCGGCAGTTGGAGGTGCCGGTGAAGTTGCCCCCCAGCCCCTCCATCATCGCCTGCACGCACCAGTCCTGCCACAGGTATGAATGACGGCGGCGGGTGCCGAAATCGGCGACGCGCAAGTTGTCGATGGGTTGGAGTTGTTCGATCTTGCCCCAGAGTTTGGTCATCGCGCGGGCATAGAGGACCTGCAGTTCGAATTTGCCCATGTCCTTGAGCACGGCCCGGCTGCGCAGTTCCATGATGACGGCGAGGGCGGGGATTTCCCAGAGCATGACCTCGGGCCAGGTGCCCTCAAACGTGAGTTCGTATTGGCCCTCTTTTTTTTCCAGATGGTAGGGGGGCAGTTGCAGGTTCTCGAACCAGTGCATGAAGGCAGGCGTGAACATCTGGCGTTTGCCGTAGAAGGTGTTGCCGCGGAGCCATGTGCTTTCGCCACGGGTGAGGCGGAGGGAGCGGATGTGGTCGAGTTGTTCGCGCAGTTCGCCTTCGTCGACGAGTTCAGCGAGGCGGATGGATTTGGTGCGGTTGATCAGCGAGAATGTGACCTGTGTGTCGCGTTTGTTGCGGAACACCGATTGGCACATCAGGAGTTTGTAGAAATCGGTGTCGATGAGCGAGCGGACGATCGGGTCAATTTTCCATTTGTGGTTCCAGACGCGTGTGGCAATGTCGACCATATCGGTTCCCCCCGGCTTTGGGATGTTAGAGCAAGGGTTGCCGGGGGTGGCAAGTGCGCGCGCCCTGTTTCCGCCTAGGCGTCGGGCAGAAAGCCGCAGCGGCGCAGCAGGGTCATGGCGAAGGATTGGCGGAAATCGCGCAGGTCGCGGTAGCGTGGGGCGGTGGTGTAAAGCGCGAAGATTGTGGGAGGGCTGCCCGGCCTTATGATCCAGCCGACATACCAGCCTTCGAACCCGCTTGGCGTTGGACCTGATCCCGTTTTGCCGTGGAGCGTGGTGGTACCGCCGGTCCATGCGCGGCTGGCCTCGGACAGGTGAGCGAGGCTTGTGTCGTTGACGCTGAGCTGGTCGGTCAGAAGCATGGCGAGGAAATCGACCTGTTCTTGCGCCGAGATTTGCAGGTCATTGTTCAGCCAGAAATCGTCGGAGCCGTCGGGGATGTCGACGTTTCCGTATTGCCAGCCCTGCAGGATCGTTCGATAGCGGGCGGTCCCCACATCTAGGGCGATGTCCTGAAAGTACCAGACAGCAGAGGCTTGAAACGCGGTGCGCAGCGTTTGTTCCTGCCGCCATGCATTGGGCCAGAAATGCGCGGCAGGTCTTTGGTTAGGGTCCCAGGCAGTCATGATGTCAGGTCCGGCAACAACCCCCGTTTCAAGCGCGATCAGGAAGTTCGGGATTTTGAAGGTCGACCATGGGGCGTGACGGCTCTGCGGGTCGCTGCCTTCCAGCTGGCAGGTCGCGTCCGTTTCCAGATCGGTGGCGATGAAGGTGACCGTGTTTTCGCCGATCTCAGACGTGAAGTCATCCAGCGATAGTATTTGCTGCGGCGACGCGAGAATAGCACCGGGTGCGGCAATCAGCATTGCGGCGATGAAGCAGTTCAGACGGCGCATAAGAAGGCTTTCGCTGGCGTGATCACGCATCCTTTTCGTCGCTCTGCCGAGGTGCAGCAAGCTGTTTTTGAGAAGGTGGCGGGATTGGCGAGGTTCATGGCTCCCCATCATCGTTGTTCCGTGGTAAATCGACAAGGCGCAGGGGTGGCAAGGGGGCCGTTGGGGATGGCATTGCGTTATGATTTCGACATGGTGTCGGTCACGCCAGAGGGGTTGCCGGACCAGTTCGGTGATCTTGCGATGACGGGTGTGGCGGCCGAGAAGATGGCGATGTTTCGCGACCGCCAGGTGGTGGCGATGCTGGAAAAAGCTGATCCGGCGGTGCGGACATTCTTTGTCGATAGCGGATTTGCGTTGCAATCCTATGATAGTGGCGCGCCGCCTGGGCGGTACCCGATCAGCGACGAAGCGGCGCGGGTGCAAGTTATCGAGAAACTGACGACGAATTTTACCGCCCACGATCTGAGCGGGGCCAATTGGGGTGGGTTCGATTTCCAGGCATTTTTGGAAGTGATGGAACATGCCGAACCCTTGGAAGATGAGACATTGCTGGCGCCGCCCATTCGCCCGCAACGAACCTCAACACCATCAACACAAAGTACCCGAAATCAAAAGCGCAAGGGGCTTGCCATGGCGGGTTTGGCGCTGGGGGTAATCCTGATCCTTTATACAGCGTTGGAATTCATTCAGTGACATCGGCCTATTCCCCGCGCGTTGTTGGCGCGGTTGTTTTGGCGATGTTTCTAATCGTCGGCGGAGATGCGGCGGCGACGGTCCTGACGGGGGCTGGTTTTCCGCAGGTCTTTGTGGCGTGGACACGGTTTGCATTGGCGGCGGTGCTGCTGGCCCCGTTTTGCGGATTGCAATGGACCGAGTTGCGCCGGTTCATCGACTGGCGGTTAGCATTGCGCGCCGCGCTGATTGTCGGCGGGATCGTGTGCATTCTGACGGCGCTGAAGACCGAGCCGATGGCGAATGTGTTTGGCGGGTTCTTTGTGGGGCCTGTCGTGTCGTATTTCCTATCGGCGCTGCTTTTGCGCGAACGGATTACACCGCTGCGGACGGTGTTGTTGCTGGTCAGTTTTGCGGGGGTCATGTTGGTGGTCCGTCCGGGTTTTGGCATGACAACGGGCATGGGTTTTGCCATTCTGGCAGGGTGCTTTCACGGGTCCTATTTGGTGGCGACGCGCTGGCTGGCGGGCGGGTATCGTCCGCGATTTTTGCTGTTGTCGCAACTGGTGATCGGGGCGATCATGCTGGCCCCTTTTGCCGTTGTGCCGGTGCCGGAATTCACGCTTCCTGTGATAGGGCTGATCACCATATCGGCGTTGGGGTCTGCTGCGGGGAACTTGTTGCTGGTGTTGGTCAATCGCACGACCCCGGCGGGCGTTGTGGCGCCTTTGATCTATAGTCAACTGCTCGCAGCGATGGTGATTGGCTGGGCGGTGTTCGGGCAATGGCCCGATGGGCTGAGCCTGGTTGGGCTTTTGATCATCATGACTGCTGGCGTGTCGTCAGTCTGGTTTGCGGGGCGCGGGCGTTAGGCGAGTGTGACGCCCGTCTCTTGCATGCCCGCCTTCGCCGCTGCCAGCGACCCGTCGAAATCAATCGCCCGGCAGAGTGCTGTTTTGACCGTGACGTCGAAGCCAAGTTTGGCGGCATCCACTGCCGAATAGTTCACGCAGAAGTCTGTGGCGAGGCCGACAAGTGTCAGCGTGTCGATGCCGCGCGTTCGTAGATACCCTTCTAACCCTGTGGGCGTGGTTTTGTCGTTCTCAAAGAAGGCGGAATAGCTGTCGATGGCCGGGTTGTAGCCTTTGCGTATGATCAGATCGGCCCGGTCGGTTTGCAGGTCGGCGTGCAATGCCGCACCGGATGTGCCCTGAATGCAATGGTCGGGCCAGAGTACCTGCGGGCCATAGGGCATTTCGGTCATGCTCATCGGTTCGGCATTATGGGTCGAGGCGAAGGAGGAATGGCCCGCCGGATGCCAGTCTTGGGTCAGGATCACCGCGTCGAAATCGGCCATGGCGGCGTTGATACCGGGGACAATCTCGTCTCCGCCTGCCACGGCGAGCGCGCCACCCGGGCAGAAATCGTTTTGCACATCAATGACGAGTAGCGCGTGGGTCATGGCGGGTCTCCTGATTTGCGGGGAGGTTAGCAATGAATGCGGCCACCTGCGAGCGGGATTGCAGGTGGTGAACCGTCAAATCACCTGGATCGGCCGCGATGGCGGCAAGTTTGGCCCGCGCTGTGTGACGCGTGCGCCAGATGAAATGCCAGAATTCCAGTGTTCCTTTGTCAAAGCGTTCGGGGCAGCCATCCGGCAAATCAGGTCGGCTGCGCCCATAGCTGCGGATGGTGCGCGCGAAGACCCGCCACTGGCGCAACAGAACGGGGAGATCAAGCCAGATCAGTGTATCAGCGCGCGCGACACGCTCGGGGTAGGTGCGCGAATGATTACCTTCGAAGATCCATTGATTTTGGATATGTACCGCATGGCAAAGTGCCGACTTTTCATCCGGCGTCCGTTCAATCCAGCCCGGTTTCCAATGAATGTGATCCATATGATGAACGGGCAGGGCCAGCCGTTCGCCCATGATCCGGGCAAGCGTGCTTTTGCCGGAGCCCGGCCCACCACAGATCATGACGCGTTGCATGACCGCTTGGTAGCTGTGCAGCTAATGGATGAAAAGCCGTCAGCCTGCGATGCCCACCTCATAGGCGCAAAATTGAGTGTGTTGCAGCGTCACGTTCCCATCCTCGATATAAAGAACGCCGTAATGCGGCGCCTCTGCTGCTGGGACGAAACTGTCCCAATCCCAGGCGGGTTTGGGTGCAGGGGCCTGGAAGGACAAAGCGCCCAGCGTGGCGAAGGGAATGCCTTGGATTGTGCCGCATGTGGGCCGGTGAACGTGGCCGATAAACAGATGCCTGACGTTGCCGTGTTCGGTGATGAGGTCCAGGAATGCAGCATCGTCTTGCAGTTTGATCGTGTCCTGCGACGGCAGATGCAGGTCCATGGGTGGGTGATGCATAAAGATGTAGGTTGGTGTATCGCGCAACGCATCTTTCAGCCATGCCCGGCGCGCTGCGCAGAATTGCCCGGCATGAGAGCCTATCATATGCGTATCAAGGCACAGGATTTGCGCACCCGCCGTTTTGATCGCGTATTGGACAAAGTCATCCATGATCCCGTCTGGCAATGATAGATGCGCACGAAACCCAGCGCGGTCGTCGTTGTTGCCGACCAGGGGGTAGACGGGGATTTTGGACTGCGCGAGGTAGGTCGCAAGCTGTGTATAGTCCCCTTCGATATCATCACCGACAAGATCGCCAGTCAGGACCATGAAATCCGCATCCGCATGATGCGTGTTCATATGGTCGATGGCCGCTTTGAGCCGGGTGCGGGG
>JBCBDL010000177.1:0-5576 GCA_038529695.1 Pseudomonadota bacterium
CCAAGCTCTTGAAAAGGCTGATCTGTTCTTGCTGGCGTTCCGGCGCAAAATCCCGCCCGATCCGCCCACCGGCATCTGTCACACCCGGTCCTGTCGCTTGTTTGAGGGCCGAGAATTGCAGAACACGGTGATCCGCCACCGCCGCATCCCACGCCGCATCATCCAGATACAACAATTGCGGTGGTGCTGGTTTGTACACACTGTCCATCCGCCCCTTTTGCGACAGGGCGTGCATGCGCGTTTCGTACTGATCGGTGATGCTCTCCCAACGGGCCACACGGGACGGGCCGATCTGATCGTCCAGCGCCACGGTGGCAGATGGCAGATAGTCGAACAGCGTTTCCAGATCGTCCTGAAAAAACCCCAGCCAGTGTTCAACCCCGGCATGTTTGCGCCCTGCGCTGACAGCCTCATAAAGCGGATCATCGGTCCCTGCCGCCCCGAATTCGATCCGATAATTCTGCCGGAACCGCGTGATCGCCGCCTCATCCAGGATCACCTCTGACACCGGGGCCAGTTCAATATCTGTCAGTTTCTCCGTCGTGCGCTGGCTTGCAGGATCAAATCGGCGTGCGCCGTCCAACACATCGCCAAATAGATCAAGACGCACCGGCCCGGTTTGCCCTGGTGGAAAAATATCGATGATCCCCCCGCGCACGGCGTAATCACCCGGCTCCATCACGGTGGGGCTTTGCGTGAAACCCATACGGATCAGAAAGTGACGCAACGCCTCTTCATCGATCCGATTGCCAACCTTGGCAGAAAATGCAGCCTCGCGCAAAAGGCTGCGGGCCGGAACGCGCTGGGTCGCAGCAGATAAGGTCGTTAGCAAAATATACCGCTCTGGCATGCCATGGACCAAGGCGGCCAATGTCGCCATGCGCGCCGCGGACACATCCGCGTTCGGCGATACACGGTCATAGGGCAGGCAATCCCAGGCCGGAAAAACAAAGACCGGCATATCCGGCGCAAAGAACCGCAATGCGGCTTGCATCGCTGCCAGGCGTTTGTCATCGCGTGCGACCTGGACGACGGGCTTTCCCCTGTCCAATTCGCGCAGGATCAGTTGCGCGTCATAGCCTTCGGGCGCACCGCTGACAGTGATGTGATGTGATGCAGACATGGGCGCTGACCTACCGCGCAACCCGGCAGTGTCAACCGGTCAAAAACCTTCGGGCACCGACAAGGTGTAATACATCCCATAAAACGCCGTCACAAAGATGGCGATCATCGCAATGACCTGAATGATGATCCGCAAGCGCATCAATTCCGCCACCAGGTTCTCGCGGCCCGGCGGGTCGCGCTGGTATTTGCGGCAGGCATGTTGGCAAACCGCACCGACAATGCAAAGCGGGAAACCAATCAAGAACACACCTTGCGCAAACTCGACCTCGTAATAGAACCCGGCGATGGCGAGCACGGTGAGAACAAACGCAAAAAGCCCGACGATCGGTGTCCCCGCCATATCATCAATCATGATGAACCGTCTTACATGCAAATCGACAATCGCTTCCAGATCATCAAGGGCCTCGGACGACCTCCGCCGCGCGCGAATGATCATGTCGAACGGCACGCCCAGCACCCAATGGCTGACCACAGCCCAGGTAACGGCCACAGCAAGCCAGTACCAGATATTCGAAAACGTATCGAGTTGCAGGATCGCAAGGATCGTTTCGGTGACGGGCAAGGCGGCTCTCTTGTCATTGCAGCAATTTGGAGGAACCTAGCCGCCGAATGCGCCAATGCCCAGACTTGTGATGCGGCAAAATCCATGCGACCACGTTTTCAAGCAAACCACAGGCCAGCCCATGAAACCGACCGTCGCCCCTTTTCCCGCAACCCGCCTGCGCCGGATGCGCGCGACGCCTGCCTTGCGCGCCCTGTCGCGTCAGAACACGCTGACGGTCGATGACTTGATCTGGCCGATCTTCGTGATGGACGGCAAGGATGATGAGACGTCTGTCGCCTCGATGCCTGGCGTCGTGCGGCGCACCGTCGACCGTGTGGCGCACGCCGCGAAAGAGGCGCAATCGCTCGGCATCCCGGCAATCTGCGTCTTTCCTTACACAGGCATGGACGCACGCACCGAAGACTGCGCCATGGCTTGGGATCCGGATAACCTGTCCAACCAGGCGATCCGCGCGATCAAGGACGCCGCCCCAGATATCGCCGTGATGACTGATATCGCGCTCGACCCCTACAACATCAACGGCCATGACGGCTTTGTCGAAAATGGCGAAATCGTCAATGACCGCACGGTCGCGGCTTTGGTGAAAATGGCACTTGCACAGGCAGAGGCCGGTGCCGACATCCTTGGCCCGTCTGACATGATGGATGGGCGGATTGGCGCGATGCGACAGGCGCTTGAGGCCGAGGGGCATCAAAACGTCACCATCCTCAGCTACACAGCGAAATATGCATCAGCCTTTTACGGGCCATTCCGGGATGCAGTGGGCGCATCATCGGCGCTGATAGGCGACAAAAAGACCTATCAGATGGATCCCGGCAATTCGGATGAGGCGCTGCGCCTTGTCGAACGCGACCTGCAGGAAGGTGCGGATATGATCATGGTCAAACCCGGCATGCCTTACTTGGATATCTGTCGCCGGGTCAAAGACACCTTTGGTGTGCCCACCTATGCCTATCAGGTCAGCGGCGAATACGCGATGATCCAGGCGGCTGTGGCCAATGGCTGGCTCGACGGGCCGAAAGTCATGATGGAAAGCCTGATGGCCTTCAAACGTGCCGGCTGCGATGGCATTCTGACCTATTTCGCGCCCGAGGCAGCCAAGGTGCTGCAGGGATAACAAGCCGTTCAAACCCGCAACCTTCCGCGTGACAGCCCTTATCTTATTGCCTATACTTGCGCGCATAAGAGGCGGCAAACGTCTCCATCACAGGCATATAAGGCGGTAAATCATGGATTACTTCTCACGGCGCGGCTTTGCGCTTGGGGCGCTTGCGGCGTCCACATTGGCAGCGTGCGGCAACGGTATCGGCAGCGGGGGTGCTGCGACCATTGATGCCCGTGTCGACAGCACATTGGACGAGATGTTCAGAACCTATCCCGGCACACGCGACCTGTCGAACCGCGCGGCGGGAACGCTGGTGATGCCACTGATCACCGAAGTGGGGTTAGGCTTTGGCGGCTCATACGGACGTGGCGCGCTGCGCGTTGGTCAATCAACGGTCGACTATTATTCCGCAGCCTCTGGCAGTGCGGGTCTGCAGGTCGGTGCGCAGCAATTCAGCCATGTGCTGTTTTTCATGACGCCAGAGGCATTGCTGGAATTCCGCCAGTCGCCCGGTTGGGCCGCGGGTGCGGATATCGAATATGCGGTCAACAGCCAAAGTGAGATGTTGCGCGCGGAGACGACAACATCGCTGTCCCCTGTGATCGCAGTCGTTTTTGGCCAAACCGGCCTGCGCTTGGGCGCGACGCTGGAAGGCACAAAATATACGCGGATCATTCCGTAAAGACCTGGTCCACCACGCGCATTTGCGACATCAAATGTCGCGCGGTGGCTCGGCAGCTTGGTTTGCCAGCGCCATGGTAGGCCCCAGGAAACTGGAGACCCCGCATGCAAACCACCACCCGCGTAGCAGTCATTGGCGGAGGCGTTGTTGGCGCATCCGTCCTTTACCACCTGACCAAACTGGGCTGGTCGGACGTGATGCTGATCGAACGGTCGGACCTCACGTCAGGGTCCACATGGCATGCTGCAGGTGGTTTCCATACGCTGAACGGCGACACGAACATGGCCGCTTTGCAGGGCTATACGATCAAGCTCTATAAAGAGTTGGAAGAGATCACGGGCATGTCCTGTGGCCTGCACCATTCCGGCGGCGTGACGTTGGCCGACAATCAGGACCGCTTCGACATGCTGGTCGCCGAACGGGCCAAGCATCGGTATATGGGTCTGGACACCGAAATCCTCGGCCCGGATGAAATCGGCAAACTGGCCCCGATCACCAATCTCGATGGCATTGTCGGTGCGCTTTACGACCCGCTTGATGGGCATCTGGACCCGTCCGGCACAACCCACGCCTATGCCAAGGCCGCACGCATGGGTGGGGCCACGATCGAAACCCATTGCAAGGTGACCGAAACCAATCAACGGCCCGACGGCACATGGGATGTCGTGACCGAAAAAGGGACGATCCACGCCGAACATGTGGTCAATGCCGGTGGGCTCTGGGCTCGCGAAGTGGCCGCGATGGCGGGGATCTACGCACCATTGCACCCGATGGAGCATCAATACCTCGTCACCGACGACATCCCCGAAATCTATGAACGCAACAGCGAACACCCTCATGTGATCGATCCCGGTGGCGAAAGCTATCTGCGTCAGGAAGGGCGCGGCCTCTGCATCGGTTTCTATGAAAAGCCCTGCCGCCCCTGGGCGGTCGACGGTACACCATGGGATTTCGGGCATGAACTGCTGCCAGACGATTACGACAAGATCGAAGATTCCATCGCCTTCGCCTATAAACGCTTTCCTGTGCTGGAACGGGCGGGCGTCAAATCCGTGATTCATGGCCCCTTTACCTTTGCACCCGATGGCAACCCGTTGGTTGGGCCTGTTCCGGGTGTGCGTAACTACTGGTCCGCCTGCGGTGTGATGGCCGGGTTCAGCCAGGGCGGCGGCGTTGGCCTGATGCTGGCGCAATGGATGATCGAGGGCGAATGCGAACGCGACGTGACCGCTTTGGACGTCGCGCGCTATGGCTCTTGGATCACGCCCGGCTACACACGGCCAAAAGTGGTCGAAAACTACCAAACCCGCTTTTCCGTCAGCTATCCCAACGAGGAACTGCCCGCGGCCCGCCCCCATCGCACAACGATGATGTACGATATCTTCAGCGATCTAGGCGCGGTCTGGGGCCATCAATTTGGGCTAGAGGTCGTCAATTACTTCGCCAAGGACGGCGATCCGACATACGAGACCCCGACATTCCGGCGATCCGACGCCTGGAACGCGACGAAACGTGAAGTGCAGGCAGTGCGCAGCAGCGTCGGCATCAACGAGGTGCAGAATTTCGGCAAGTTCAGCGTGACCGGCCCCGGCGCCCGCGCCTGGCTTGACCGGATCATGGCGGGCCGCATCCCTCAACCGGGGCGCATGTCGCTGACCCCAATGCTGTCACCCAAGGGGCGGCTCTGGGGTGATTTCACCGTATCATGCCTGTCAGAGACGGAATTCCAGCTCACCGCCAGCTACGGCGCACAGGACATCCATCATCGCTGGTTCCTGCAGAACGCTGCCGATGATGCGCATGTCGCAAACATCTCGGACAAGCGGACCGGATTTCAGATTGCAGGTCCCAAGGCGCGCAATTTGCTGAAGGCCTGCAGCCGCGATGACGTGGATCGCATCAAGTTCCTCGATGTGCGCCGCATGACGGTCGGGCAGGTCCAATGCATCGTGCAACGGGTCAGCTTCACAGGCGATCTGGGCTATGAAATCTACTGTGACCCGACCGATCAGCGTCAACTCTGGACCACCCTGTGGGCGGCAGGACAACCCATGGGGCTGACCCCATTCGGGATGCGCGCGATGATGTCGCTACGGCTT
>JBCBDL010000178.1:0-5504 GCA_038529695.1 Pseudomonadota bacterium
GTGGTGCGCTGCTGACGGGCGGTTATGGATCGGTCATCGGGGCCGCTTTAGGCGCGCTGATCTTTGGGGTGGTCCAGCAGGGCACCACCAATCACAACGGCGATGATCGCCTCAAACTCTTTCAGCAGGCCCCGGTCCGCCCCGGCAGAGCCAAACTCCATCACCTGACAGACAGCCAGGACCGTGGCACAGAAGGCGGTGAACATGAACATCAAGATCTTCACGCGGTTAACCGGCACGCCGGAATTGCGGGCCGCATCAGCGTCACCACCGGCGGCGAAAATCCAATTCCCAAACCGGGTTCTTGTCAACAGGATGTGCCCAAAGATCACCAGCGCGATCGCCCAAACGATGAGCATTGGAATGCCATCAACGACAGGTTCACCCGCGCGAGACCCGCGCTCAAACACTGCAATCACGCCCATATCGCCCAGCCATTGAAAGACAGGCTGCGCGATCTTGCCGCCGAAGGCCCATGCCAGCCAGTCACCCTCTGCGGCGTCGCGAATCCCGCCGATGATAGTTTTGTTTTCCACCGTTTGCGGGATGTAGATCGTGAAGCCGCGCAGAATGAATAGGAATGCAAGTGTGACAATGAAACTTGGCAGGCCGGTCCGCACGACGATCCAGCCGTTTAGCGCCCCCAGCGCCACACAGATGACAAAGGTGATGATGATTGCCATCCACATCGGCCAGGCGAGCACGACGCCAAAAACGGCGATCATCATGCCCGCAAAGCCGATCATCGACCCGACAGACAGGTCAAACTCACCGGCGATCATCAACAGACACGCGCCGACTGCAATGATCATGAATTGCGCCGACACGGTCGACCAGTTCATGATCCCCTGCGTGTTGAACATGCCGCTGTCGAAAGCGAAAAGCAGAAACAGGGTAAAGACGGCGACAGTGCCGACGATGCCACCCAGTTCGGGGCGGATCAGGGCGCTGCGGAGAGGCGAGATATCCTTAATCCGCTCGTCAACTTGCGAGGTCTCAACCATCAAATGACTCCTGGAAATAATGGAAATAGGGCGGCCCCAAGGACCGCCCTTTTTGATCTTAGGCTTAGCGATATTCGCCCGCGAATTCCTCAACCTTGGCCAGCGCGTCTTTGGTCACAAAGCCAGGGCCAGAGTTGATGTTGTTGCCCGGCAGCACGCCGTAGCGGTCCCAGTTCGCCAGAATCACAACTGGCATATAGGCCTGCAGGAATGGCTGCTGGTCGATGCCCCAGTTGATGATGTCGCCTTTGATACCGCGCACGATCTCTTCGCCCAGATCGAAGGTGCCAAAGTGGATGTCACCGGCCATCCCGTTTTCTTCAAGTGCTGCAATGGTCGGATCCGCTGAAACCGGACCCAGCGTTAGGATACCGTCTGTTTCGGGGTTGGCGGACAAATAGGCCAGAACCTTGTTCTTGATCTCAGCGGGGTCGGTGCCGCTGTCCATCATGCTGTCGCCCAGCTCCACGCCCAGACCGTCCGCATAGCCACGGCAGCGTTCCCCCACGGTGGGCTGCTGGATCGCGTGGTTCACGCAAAGAAAACTGGTCACACCCTCGGATTTTGCACGGATACCTGCAGCCAGCCCTGCGTCATATTCAGGCTGTCCCACATACATCAGCGCACCAACCTCACGCGCCTGTTCGGGCGTGCCCGTATTCATGATAATGACGTCGATCCCCTGATCGACTGCCGCGGTAATCGGGCCTTTGAGCACATCGAAATCAGCCAATGTTGTGATAATCCCATCAGGGTTGGACGCCGCTGCCTGTTCGATGATGCGCGCCATGTCTGCAATGTCACCCGTCGGCGGATTGCGGTATTCGACATTTGCGCCAACCTGATCACCGGCGAGCGCGATACCATTCTTGATCGTGTTCCACCAACTGTCAGAGTCCGGTGCATGACTGACAAGTATATATGTCTCGCCTTCAGCTGCAGCGCTTGTCGCTGTCAAAATCGGCGCGGTGATCACCGCCGCAGCGACAACCAGGTTTTTCATCATTGATGACATGAGTTCCTCCCAAAGAATTCCTGTTCATTATTGGATAAGGCGGACAGAAATCGCCTCCCGCGTTCAGCAAACCATGAAGTGATCCATTTTGCAACCGGTTGCAAAAATGTCGAATTCAACAAATACTGTTCTCATCACGATCTTGCGTTATCACCGTGCAGGAAATTGTCGGAAGGAACACAGGACAATATGGCCGCCACGCTGAAAGATGTTGCTGAGCGCGCCGGCGTTTCACGCTCGGCTGTGTCGCGCACATTCACCGATGGTGCGTCGGTGTCGGGCAAGATGCGGCGCAAGGTCGAAAAGGCCGCAGCCGAGCTGGGCTACAGTCCGAATTTCCTGGCCCGCAGCCTGACAACGCGCCGGACCAAGCTAATCGGCCTGATCTCCAACAACTTTCACAACCCCATTTTTCTTGAGGTTTTTGATCTATTCACGCGCAAGTTGCAGGATAGCGGGTTACGCCCGCTGCTGGTCAATTTATCGGATGAAATCGACCCCAAAAACTCTGTAAGAATGTTGCGACAATACTCTGTCGACGGCGTTGTCGTCGCCTCCTCAACCCTGCCGCCCGACTTTTCCAAAGCGTTCCGTGACGCAGGCATGCCCGTGGTGAACAGTTTTGGCCGCTATTCCACTGCGCCAGAAGTCCATGTGGTGGGCATCGACAATGCAGAATGTGGCCGGATGGCCGCGCGAGAGTTGATCAGCCGCGGCTATCAAAATGTCGCATTCCTGGGTGGTCCCGAATCGGCGACGTCGACGCAAGATCGCTTGGCAGGCTTCACCGAGGAACTGGAAAGGTGTCCGCAGATCACCATGTCGCATTCCTTTGCCGATGCGTATTCGTTCGAGGCGGGCCGCAAGGAAATGCAACGGCTCTTGCAGGTCGATATTCGGGCCGAAGCGTATTTCTGTGGTGATGACGTGCTGTCTATTGGTGTGTTGAGTGCGATTGCAGATGCTGGGCTGCATGTACCGGGCAGTATCGGGATCATTGGGTTGAACGACATGGAAATGGCCGGGTGGGAAAACATCAATCTGACAACCATCCGACAACCGATTGCACAAATCGTTAACTCATCGGTCGAATTGATGGTGGCCATGCTGGATGAGCCGGACCGCTATCCAGAAGCGCGGTTGTTCCCCTGCAAGATCGTGGAACGTGGAACGTTGCGCCCGGTTCCTACCTAAACATCGGTGGACGCGCATCCAGCCATGTGCCGTTTGCTTTGCCGGACTCCGCCACGGCGTAGACAGCGGCCATGGAGCGCAAACCGTCCTCGGCCCGAGGGTAGAGGTTGGCGGCCGGATCCATGGTCCGGCCCTCCTTACGGGCGCTGATGGCTTCAGCCAAGTCACTGTAGATATTAGCAAAAGCCAGCGGCATGCCCTCGGCATGGCCAATAGTCACGCGGCTGGTCCGGTCGGCTTCGGGGGACAGGTTCGCCTCGCCCCGTTCGATGACCTGTAGCCGTTCACCCAAGGGCATGTAGTACAGCTGGTTGGGATGTTCTTGCGCCCAACGCAACCCGCCTGTTTCGCCAAAAACCTGGATCGTTAAACCGTGCTGACGCCCGATCGCGATGGAGGATGTCCACAGTCGCCCGACCGCGCCGCCATCCATGCGGAAGTTGACCATCGCATCGTCTTCCAGTGTCCGCACATCAATGCAAGACACTGTATCCGCTGATAATTTCACGACCTCCTGCCCGGTCACGAAGCTCGCCATATGCATCGCGTGGATGCCGCAATCAGCGAACTGGGCAGAGACCCCGGCCTGCGCGGGATCGTAGCGCCAGCGGACGCGCGGGTTGTCCGCGTCGGTGGCATCGGCGTGGTGACCATGAGCGAACTCGGCATTAACCAGGCGCACCTTGCCGATGTCACCGCGCGCGATCATCGCCTTCATATGGCGCACCAGTGAATAACCGGTATAGCCGTAGTTCACGGCACAGATATTGCCAGTCTTTTTAGCGATCTCGACGATCTCTTCGCCCTCCTCGACCGTCATGGTCATCGGCTTCTCGCACAGCACGTGAAAACCGTTTTGCAAGAAGGACTTAGTAATCTCATAATGCGTGGAATTCGGCGTCGCCACGGTGACCAGATCGACCTTGTCATCGCGCTTTTTCTCGGCCTCCAGCATCTCTTCCCAGCCGCCATAGGCGCGGTCGCCAAGGCCAAGCCGCTGACCATATTCGATCCCGTATTCTGGCCGGTGATCCAGCGCGCCAGCAGTGAATTCAAAGAGCCCGTCCAGCCCCGCGCCTAGCCTGTGCGCTGGTCCGATCTGGCTGCCCTCGCCACCGCCAATCATGCCCCATTTGAGTTTTGCCATGGCGTTTGCCCCCCGTATGTTTCGCGTACAGAACCTGTACAGATCCTGTACGTACAGTTTGTATTTAGAACCCGATGCTTTCGAGGTACTGCCGATTGGCGCGCGCGTCTTCAAGCGGGGTGCCGGGCAGTGACGGGTCGCAATCCTGCTCGACCGTGCACCAACCGGTGAAACCGGCATCCAGCAGGACCTGCCGGACAGCGGGAAAATCCACATCGCCCTGACCGAGGTTGCAAAATATCCCCTGCCCGCAGGCTTTGTAGAAATCGGTGCGGTTGGCGACCACATCTGCCTTTACGACCGGGTCGATATCCTTGAAATGCATATAGCTGATCCGGTCGATATAGCGTTTCATAAACGCGACAGGATCAAAACCTGCGTAAGAGTGGTGGCCGGTGTCGAAACAGATCTTTAAGATTTTGTCGTCAACCTCGCTCAGAAGACGTTCGAGCTCTGGCTCAAAGTCGATGAAGCCTGCTGCATGGGCATGCATGCCCACGGTCAGGCCGTAGTCTTCGGCCCCCATTTTGGCGATTGCCGTGATGCGGTTCCGATAAGCGGTCCATTCGACTTGGTCCATTTGTTCAGCTTCATCCGCGCGGCCCGCAGTCGGTGCGCGGCGGGGGGAAATGCTGTCAATCAGGACCAGATGTTCAGCGCCATGGGCCACAAGCGCCTTGCAGGTGCGGATGCTGGCATCCAGCACCTCGTCCCATTTGCCAGGGTCGTGAAACGGGCGGAAGACGACGCCGCCAATGATCTCCAAACCGTTCTTTTGCAGTTCATCGCGCAAGATCGCGGGATCTTCGGGCATGTAGCCGATGGGGCCAAGCTCAATCCCCTTATAGCCTGCCTGCGCGCATTGCTGCAGCACAGATTGCCAGGTGGGATAGGCCGGGTCAGAGGCGAATTCGATGCCCCAGGAACAAGGCGCGTTGCCGATGCGGATGGTCATGGGTTTTCCTTAGAAATCGCTGATACTGCGCCACGCTTTCGCATCCGATGACGCATGGGCGGCGGCGATGATCTGGTTGACCATCATCCCGTCGTGGAAGGTGGGCCAGATGTTTTTGCCGGTCTCAATCGCGCGCAGGAAATCGCGCGCTTCGATGATGATCTGATCCTGATAGCCGGTGCCGTGGCC
>JBCBDL010000179.1:0-5459 GCA_038529695.1 Pseudomonadota bacterium
ATGCGATTGAAGCGCATAGTTTTTCTGCTCAAATCGAGCCAATTTCCATCGAGGCAAAAATACTTCAAGACGCCGACCGCCTCGATGCTATCGGATACACAGGAGTGGCAAGATGCTTCTACGTGTCCGGGCGACTAGGAAGATCACTATATGACACCGAAGATCCAGAGGCCGAACATCGCGAACTGAATGATCTCGATTTCGCCATTGATCATTTCACCACAAAACTTCTGAGACTATCTGGCTGTTTTCAGACCAAGGCGGGGCAGAAGTTGGCAAACGCAAGGCACTGTGTAGTCGAAGAGTTCTTACATGGATTCTTGGCAGAGGTAACACCAGAGAGCGGACCTTCATAGTTTGGCTCCCAAGGTCGGCTCCGTCCGCCAAAACGGACACCACCACCTTACGTCGCCAGCACATTCCGAAACTGCCACGGATCGCTCTCGTCAATATCTTCGGGGAAATGTTCCCATCGGTCCTGCAGAGGCGTCCAGTCAGTGTAATGCGCCTCGACCGGGCCCAGATAGGGTTTTTGCACTTCAAGGCAGCGCACATGGTCCATCTCGTCGGTCTCGACGATCCCGGCCTCCGGGTTCTCCAACGCCCAGACCATCCCCGCGAGTACGGCAGATGTTACCTGCAACCCGGTCGCATTCTGGTAGGGGGCCAGTGCCTTGGTCTCTTCATTCGACAGGCGGGAGCCGAACCAGAGTGCATTCTTTTCATGGCCGTAAATCAGCACGCCCAACTCATCTATCCCGGTGACGATCTCGTCCACATCCAGGATCTCATGCACATTTTGCTGGACACCTGCCCCGAACATTTCGTGCAAAGACAGCACCGCATCATCACAAGGGTGATAGGCATAATGGCAGGTCGGGCGGAAATCGGGATTGGCCGGATCACCCACGGTGAAATAATCGGCAATGCTGATGGATTCGTTATGCGTTACCAAAAATCCGAATTGCGGCCCCGGAGTGGGGCACCATGTGTGTACGCGGGTGATTGCACCGGGGCGTTCAAACCAGATCGCCGCCTGACACCCGGTGTCATAGGTATGCGCCGTCTCTGGCATCCAGGTTTCATGCGTCCCCCAGCCGAGTTCGGCGGGCTGAAACCCTTCGGCGATGAATCCTTCCACCGACCATGTGTTCACAAATACATCACGGGGGCGTGGTTTCGCACGGGCTTGCGTGTCACGTTCGGCAATATGCACGCCCTTCACGCCTAGGGATTGCATCAGCGCCCCCCATCCAGCGCGATCCATCGGGATAGGGTCATCGCGGCCCAGATCACGGACGAGGGTCATCAACCCTTCCTTGACAAACCAACTGACCATACCGGGATTTGCGCCGCAGCAGCTGACGGCGGTTGTCCCGCCCGGATTTGCCGCCTTTTCATCGCGCACACCCTGTCGCAACGCATAATTGGTGCGTTCCGCGTTCTCGGTTGTGTCAAAGTAAAACCCGGCCCACGGCTCCACCACCGTGTCGATGTAAAGCACGCCGATCTCGCGACAGAACTTCATCAGATCAAGCGAGGACGTATCGACCGACAGGTTCACGCAGAAGCCTTTGCCGTCCGGGAACAGATTACCTAGCACTTCTCGGTAATTCTCCGGCGTCAGTGCCACCTGATGATGGATTATCCCTTGTTCCGTCAGAAACGGTGCACTGTCGGGATGAGGGTCGATCACGCTGAACTTGTGCGGATCATACGTGAAGTGACGCTGAATCAAGGGCAACGTGCCCTTTCCGATCGAGCCAAAGCCGATCATGACGATGTGCCCGTCAATCTGGCCGTAGTTTGGATAGGTCATGTCCCACCTCCGCAGATGATGTGTTGCGCGTTCTCATAGGCTATTCGACGAGGCGCGAAAATGCCCATGCAACAAAAGAAAAAGGCCGCATGCTAGGCATGCGACCTTTCTCTGAAACACATCGACGCTTAGTTCTTCGCGTAGAATTCGACGACCAAATTAGGCTCCATCGCAACCGGATAAGGTACATCGCCCAATCCAGGGGTCCGCGTGAATTGCGCTGTCATTTTGTTGTGGTCGACTTCCATGTAGTCGGGCACATCACGCTCTGGCAGTTGAGATGCGACCAGCACCAGCTCCAATTGCTTGGATTTCTGGCGTACCTCAACAACATCACCCTCTTTCACACGGTATGACGGGATGTTCACCTTTTTGCCGTTCACGGTGACATGACCGTGGTTCACGAACTGGCGCGCGGCAAAGATTGTTGGAACGAACTTCGCGCGATAAACAACAGCGTCCAACCGACGCTCCAGAAGACCGATCAGGTTTTCACCGGTATCACCTTTGACCCGCTCGGCCTCGGCATAGATGCGGCGGAACTGTTTTTCGGTCAGGTCGCCATAATAACCTTTCAGCTTCTGCTTGGCGCGCAGCTGAATGCCGAAATCGGACAGCTTGCCCTTGCGGCGCTGACCGTGCTGGCCGGGGCCATATTCGCGGCGATTGACAGGTGATTTGGGGCGACCCCAGATGTTTTCGCCCATGCGGCGATCAATTTTGTACTTGGCAGCAGTGCGTTTGGTCACGGCTGATCTCCTTCGTTCAGGTTTCGAAGGGCGTTGTCCTCTCCCCGGATTTGGCCGGGACGACAGGGATCCGCTTGCGCGGGCCACCAACACCAATGAATGCGCGGCTTATAGATAGGTTTTTCCGCGTGTCAACGCTTCAAAAAATCTAAGGTTGCGAAATGACGCGGCGGCATCTTCTAAAAGTACCTGGAATGAACATATTTCGTCTAATTATCACCGTATCCGAACGATATCAGCACATTAGGAGCAGTGATAAGGACTCATTTTGACTGTCGTTGTTAGTAGTTTGTTAATCAGTGTGGCGGTCGTTTGCACTTTCTTGCACGTGGTCGTGAAACGTCGGTTTCGCGGGCTGGAAAAAGGTCTGCCCGTTGCATATCAGCGGGCGATCACTGCTCCACCTCTTGATGATGATGCGCCGCGTCTGATCGCACTCAGCATCGATCTGATGCGCAAAAGGCATTGCAATGTCGCACTGGATGCATTGACACTGGCCGAGCGGCGTTTGGCCTTGCATGCCTACGCAATCGAAACACAGCCGCATTGGGTGAACTGGTATGCACGCATGTGGCTGCGCCCGAGCGAACGGGCGCTCATGCAACAATTACACCACATCAAAATGTCGCGTCCCGAAAAACCCGTTCAACATTTTGGTGCCGTGCGGAAAGAGCAGGCCCTGCGCCGTACCAATGCTGCGTTGCGATCCTAAACCAGTATTTCTGGCAGAGCGCTGCGGGCTGGCGCGGGGCCTGACAAATTTCAAAAGAATTGCCTGAAAGACAATTGCGCCACCACCCCGACACGTGACAAAGCGGGGTATGAGCCCGTCCACCCTACACCCGCGCCCCTATCACTTCGCTGCCGCTTTCGGCGCAGGCGGTTTACTGACGCTGATGGTGCTGTTTAACGGCACGCTGGCCGCCTACGGATCGCTTCTATTCTCCTCTTGGGTGCCGCACCTGACGGGCACCTTCGCAGCTCTGCTGCTTCTACTCATCCTGCGCCCTGCACGCGCTGCGAGGACACGCCCACCGCTTTGGACCTATCTTGGTGGCGTGTCAGGCGCGCTGACCGTGATGCTGACATCTGCCACGATGAACACGGCGCTTGCGCTGTCGGGAACCATCGCCCTTGGTCTTGCGGGCCAGGTTCTGTTTAGCCTTTTTGCCGATATGCGCGGGCTATTTGGTTTGCCAAAACGCATGCCCATCGGGCGTGACTATGCCGCGCTGGGTTTGATCCTGCTGGGCAGCCTGATCCTGATTTTCTTCGGAGGCAGCGCATGATCCTGTTTGCCGCATTGGCTGTCCTTGCCGGGGCGCTTGTCTCGCTCAGCCGTCAGATCAATGGACGCTTGGCGCTGTCAACGTCTGCCATGGAGTCCTCATTCTGGAACCATATCGTCGGACTTGGCTTTCTGACGCTTGCGGCACTTCTTTTTGGCGGCTTGTTCGCCGGAGAACCGCAAGCGTCGCCCTGGTGGGCCTATCTTGGCGGACCAATCGGCGTGATCTTCATCGCCGCAGGCAGTTGGCTGATCGCGCGTATTGGCGCAGCACAAACGGCCATGCTAATCATCGCAGGTCAGATGATATCGGGCGTGGTGCTCGACATCGCGATGGGCACGGCAGGCAATCCATGGGCGCGTATCGTTGGCGTGGCACTGATCCTGGCCGGCATGTGGGTCGGACAACAAAAAACCACCGCCCGCCCCGCCGATTAAACGTCTTTACGCTCCGGCACGATGTTCAGCCCCGCGACACCCGAATTGCCCAGTTCAACCGTTGCGAACGGCCCGCCAATGCACAGATTACCCAGATCACGGTTATCGAGCGGTGGTGTTTTCGCAAAAACCGCTTTGGCAAAGACTTCGGCATTGTCCTTGGGCCGATATCCCAGATGCCCCGCTTTGCTGTTATCAACGACGGCCCTGTCATTATTCGACAGCCCATAAACAATCGAAAAGCCGACAACCGGGCTGTCAACCGACCGTTCCACCAAGTGGATCAGATCATCATAGGACAGCCACGTGCCGATACTGCGCGCATTTGTGGCGGGCGCGCAGGAAAATATGCGCAAACACACAGCCTCAATCCCGCGTTTGTCCCAGTAAAGACTACCAAGATCCTCACAAAAGCATTTCGCAAGCCCATAATAGGTGTCAGGCCGATGGGGGGCGTCCAAACCAATTGTGTCGGTCTTTTTATGCATGCCAACGGCATGCACCGAACTGGCATAGACCACCCGTTTGACCCCGTTGCGATAGGCGGCCTCCCATACATTGTATGACCCGATGATGTTCGATTGTAGAATATCGGCCCAGGGTGCTTCATCCGCAATTGCCCCGAAATGAACGACCATGTCCGCGCCTTCCAAGATCTCCTCAATCGCTGTCAGATCGGAAAGGTTGGCCTTGACGTAGCTTTCACCTGGGTAAAGTGGGCCGAGGTCATCGACCAAATCCGTGGAGACCAGCGTATCGCACATCTTTGTCAGCGGTTCGCGTAAGTAAGACCCCAGAATGCCCGCAGCCCCTGTCAGCACCATTTTTTTCATCACTATTCCTTTATTCCCTGGCGCATATGCGCCAATACGCCATCCACCGCTTTGGTCAGCAAGCCAGTATCGGTGCCGCAGGCGACAAATGTGAACCCTTCGCCCAGCAATTGTGTGGCAAAATCCGGGTCCGTCACCAACGTGCCAACCGGCATGCCCATCGCCATCAATCGGCGGGCCACAGGCCTTATCGCCGCCCAGACATCGGCATGCATCGGCTGCCCGATCAGGCCCATATCGGCCGCGATATCTGCAGGTCCGAAAAAGACGCCGTCAACACCTCGCACACCTGCAATATCTTCGGCCTGCGCCAATGCTGTCCGCATTTCAAC
>JBCBDL010000180.1:0-5445 GCA_038529695.1 Pseudomonadota bacterium
GGTGTTAATCCGGTGCTTTGGTGGTCAGGGCGAGCGCATGAAGTTCGCCATTGTTGCCATCCATTTTGCCTTTGAGCGCGGCATAGACGGCACGTTGTTGTTGGACGCGGTTTTTACCACGAAAACTTTCGTCAATCACTTCGGCTGCAAAATGTGCGCCATCATCGCCCTGCACGTTGATTGTTGCTTGAGGAAAGCTGGCGCGCAGGAGAGTTTCGATTTCATGGGCGGTGATGGGCATGAGGTATCCTTTGACGTCTTGCGCTCAAATTAGGGAGGCTGCGCCGGTTGGACAAGTGGGATGCCTCCGGCGGGGATATTTATGGGCCAATAATAACAGCTTCACGCGATAGCGTTGGCAAAGGTCGTGCGGTAGAGGGTGCTGAGTTCGGCCAATGGTGCGTTGGCACTGCCAAAAGTGACGGTATCGCCGCCGACTTTGCCCACCATTGTCAGCGTCACGCCTTCGTGGTTGGCAGCCACCATCAGTGCTTCGGCCTGGTCGAAATTGCAGGCGATCAGGTAGCGTGCCTGATCTTCGCCAAAGAGCGTTGGCGTGTCTTCGAAGTCGAGCGTGACGCCGGTACCGGCCTCTTCGGCCAGTTCAAACGCTGCCAATGCGAGCCCGCCATCGCTGAGGTCGGTGCAGGCTTGGATGAAGGCGAAGTATTTGCGGATGAAATTGCCATTGGCTTTTTCTGCGGCGAGGTCCACCGGGGGCGCGTCGCCTTCGGCCCGGTCAAAGATTTCGGCCAGCAGTGCGGATTGCCCCAGATGGCCCGTGGTTTCGCCAAGCAGGAGCAACACGTGGCCGTCACGGATTTGGCCAGTGATCATGTGGTCGGGGTTTTCGATAAGCCCAACGGCGCCGATTGTCGGTGTCGGCAGAATGCCTTTGCCATCGGTTTCATTATAAAGTGAGACATTGCCGGAGACGATGGGCATGTCCAGTGCTTTGACCGCTTCGCCGATCCCTTGGATGGCGCCCACGAATTGGCCCATGATTTCAGGCTTTTCGGGGTTGCCGAAATTCATGTTGTCGGTTGTGGCGAGTGGTTTCGCGCCGACGGCGGTGAGGTTACGATAGGCCTCTGCCACGGCTTGTTTGCCGCCCATCACAGGGTTTGCCTTGACATAGCGGGGGGTGACGTCACTGGTGAAAGCCAGCGCCTTGTCGGTGCCATGGACCCGGACGATACCCGCGCCATGGCCCGGCGTGCGGGCGGTGTCGGCCATGACCTGGCTGTCGTACTGTTCATAGACCCACTGTTTGCCGGCGTAATTGGGGCTGCTGATCAGCGCCTTCAGCCCGTCGATGGGATGCACGCCAGGAACATCGCCGAGGGGCTTGGCAGCAGGCGTTGGTTGCCATGGCCGATCATATTCGGGGGCGGAGCCTGAAAGCGTGGCCAGCGGCAGATCGGCTTTGATCTCGCCATTATGTTCCACGATGAACCGGTCCTCGGCGATGGTCTCACCTACGATGGCAAAGTCGAGGTCCCATTTTTCAAAAACGCCGCGCGCCTCTGCTTCAAGTTCCGGCTTGAGGACCATGAGCATGCGTTCCTGTGACTCGGATAGCATCATTTCATAGGCACTCATGTTGTCTTCGCGCTGGGGGACGGCATTGAGGTTCAGTTTCACGCCCAGACCGCCCTTATCGCCCATTTCGACGGCAGAACAGGTGAGGCCAGCAGCGCCCATATCCTGGATGCTGATCACGGCGCCGGTCGCCATGAGTTCCAGCGTCGCTTCCATCAGGCGTTTTTCGGTGAAGGGGTCGCCGACTTGGACGGTCGGGCGTTTTTCTTCGATCGTGTCGTCGAATTCCGCGCTGGCCATGGTGGCACCGCCGACACCGTCGCGGCCCGTTTTGGCGCCAAGATAGACGACGGGCATGCCGATGCCGGAGGCGGCGGAGTAGAAGATTTTGTCGGCATCGGCGAGGCCTGCCGCGAAGGCGTTGACCAAGCAATTGCCGTTATAGGCGGGGTCAAAGCGGACTTCGCCGCCGATTGTAGGGACGCCGAAGCAGTTGCCGTAGCCGCCGATGCCAGCCACGACGCCACTGACGAGTTGTTTGGTCTTCGGATGTTCAGGTTCGCCGAAGCTGAGGGAGTTCATCGCCGCGATGGGGCGCGCACCCATGGTGAAGACGTCCCGCAAGATGCCGCCCACGCCGGTCGCGGCACCCTGATAAGGTTCGATGTAGCTGGGGTGGTTATGGCTTTCCATCTTGAAAACAACGGCTTGGCCATCGCCAATATCGACGACGCCTGCGTTTTCGCCAGGGCCGCAGATGACCTGTGGGCCTTCGGTGGGCAGGGTGCGTAGCCATTTCTTGGAGGATTTATAGGAACAATGTTCGTTCCACATTGCCGAAAAGATGCCGAGTTCTGTGAAGGTTGGTTCGCGCCCGATGATCTGGAGGATTTGCTTGTATTCATTCGGGCTCAGCCCATGGGCAGCGATCAGATCTTCGGTGATAGCAGGCTCTTGCATGATGTCCCCTTAGGCAGTTGCAGGTCCTTTATGCGAAGGGGCGGGAAGGGGCAACGGTTTAGCGTTCGTTGAAGCCTTTGCCTGCGAAAATGCGGTCTCGGTATTTGTCGATCCGGGCGTGCCGGGTGCTGGACTGCTTGGCGCTGCCGATATGGAGGTAATAGCCGCGTTGGCGGCCGGGTGTCAGGGCGGCGAAGGCTTCGGCGAGCATGGGATCGGCGTCAAGCGCTTCGACGAGTTCGTCAGGCATGTCGATGTTGCGTTCCGTTGGCGCGGGTTTGATGCCTTTTTCGGCGTAGTCCATCGCCTCTTGCAGGTAGGAGGTGATGATGGCGCGCTTCGATGCGACCTGCGCGTTATCGGTAAAGCGCAGCATATCGGGATGGGCGGTGTTTTCACCCTGTCGTTCCAGCACACCTTCGGGGTCTTTCATCAGGCTGGCGTTGAAAAAGCTAAGCCGGAAGTCTTTGCGTAAGGCGCCGATGATGGCGATGTTGCGGTCTGCATGCATGTAGCAGGGGTGCCCCCATTTGGCGGTTTCGGTCAATCCGACGTCAATACAGATCTGTCGCAGATGCTGTAGCCCTTCGTTCCAGGTTTTGGTGGAACAGTCAGGGGTATTGAAGCGGTCACAGCGCCCGCATCCTTTGGCAAAGTATTCCGCCACATCAGTGATCATCATGTTGGCCAAACCTCCCGTGCTGCGAAGTCTAGCAGCGTGGCGCGAACCATCAAAGCGCCCACCTCGAAAAGAAAAAAGCCGGGCACGAGGCCCGGCGAAGTCCAACAGGGAGGTGAAGATGATGAGCGTCCTAGCATCATCGCCTTCGATTGATCAGATAGGGTGCGTTTTTTGACCATTCAAGAAAAAATCTGATGAAAGCTGCGCAAAGCCGGTATGTGTTGCGCGCATGGCTCACCTGGGTGAGCGATGCGTGTCTGCACATCTTAAGCGTGTATTTTGGGTAAGGTATTGCGGCTGCTTGCTTTTACAGTGCTGCCGTTTCCCGCATCTTCTTTCGATGAGCGAAAATCTCGTCCTGGACAAAATCACGAAAGGCGCTGATCCTTTTGGATTGGCGCAGTTCTTCGGGATAGGCAAGGAAGACGGGGACCTCGCCGCTTTCCAGATTGGGTAGAACGCGAACGAGGTCTGGGAAGTCTTCGGTCACGTAATCGGGCAGGACGCCAACGCCGATATTGTTCAGGATCCCTTGGAGGACGCCAAAGTAGTTGTTTACTGTGAACAGGTTCGGGATCTCGTAAGTCATCAGGTGTTGTACCAGCGTGGCACCAGCTGCGACCTGGATCGAATTCAGGCTTTGACAGATCAGGCGATGGTTGCTGATTTCTTCGATATCGTTGATTGCCCCATGTTTGGCAAGGTATTCGCGTGATGCATAAAGGCGCATGCGCACTGACATCAGGCGCTTGCGGATCAGGTCGGCTTGGCTGGGCTCTTTCATGCGAATGGCCACGTCCGCCTCGCGCATGGGTAGATCGAGCACGCGCTCTTCCAGCATCAGATCGATTTTCAGGTCCGGGTAAAGTTCGTAGAGCTTAGGCAGGCGCGGGGCAAGCCAAAGGGTGCCAAAGCCGGTCGTCGTGGTCACGCGAAGTTCGCCAAACACTTCCTCTTCGCTGTCGCGGATGCGGGCAGATGCAGCTTCAAGCCGCTTGTTCATGCTTTTCGTTGCATCAAACAGCAGCTCGCCCTGTTCGGTCAGGATTAGGCCGCGTGCATGCCGGTGAAAAAGGGTGGTATTGAGTGATTCTTCCAATGCGCGGATCTGGCGGGATACAGCCGATTGTGACAGATGCAGGGTGTCACCCGCATGGGTCAGTGATCCGGCATCAGCGACGGCGTGAAATATTCTTAGTTTGTCCCAGTCCATACTGCCCTGCCGTCATCTTTGTTATCGCTCACATTATCAGATCATTACGCGATGTCTGCATTTTGATGCAAACCCTGTGTGCCGAAAAATTCCGCTTTGTAGGTCAGTGTTTTTGACCTATAGTTTTGCCCAGTGAACTGAGGCCTGGGGAGGTGCGGTATGAGCCATCAAGATGTGTCTTTGAACGACCGATATGATCTCGGAAAGTCGCCGATTTTGCTGAACGGCACACAGGCATTGGTGCGCCTGATGCTGATGCAGCGTGCCCGCGATGAAAGGGCTGGATTAGACACGGCAGGCTACGTAACCGGTTATCGCGGCTCGCCTTTGGGGGCGGTCGACATGCAGATGATGCGGGCGAAAGACCTCCTGGAACCTGCGCAGGTGAAATTTCAGCTGGGATTGAATGAGGATCTGGCCGCGACGGCCCTATGGGGGTCGCAACAGGCCGAACTGCGCGGCGAAGGCAAGTATGACGGCGTCTTTGGCCTTTGGTATGGCAAAGGGCCGGGGGTTGATCGGTCAGGTGATGTGATGCGCCATGCAAATATGGCAGGCACCAGCCCCCATGGCGGTGTGATCATGGCGATGGGCGATGATCATACGGGCGAGAGTTCTACCACGCTGCATCAATCTGACTGGGCGATGCTGGATGCCTATATGCCCATCGTTTCGCCTGCCGGGGTGCAGGAAATTCTTGATTACGGCCTCTATGCCTGGGCGCTTTCCCGCTATGCCGGTGTCTGGGTGGGGCTGAAGACGATGAAGGACACGATTGAGGTTACATCCGTCGTGGACGGTGACCCGCATCGCTTGTCATTCGTGACGCCGGATATGGAGCTGCCAGAAGGCGGGTTGAATATCCGGCTGGTCGATACCCCGCAGCTGCAAGAGGCGCGGATGATTGATTACAAGCGTTTCGCGGCAGAGGCGTTTTCCCGCGCCAATAAAATGGACCAACGCAAGTGGGGCAAGCCGGGCGCGAAGATCGGGTTTGTCGCGGCAGGCAAGAACTGGCTGGATTTGCAGCATGCATTGTCGCTGTTGA
>JBCBDL010000181.1:0-5425 GCA_038529695.1 Pseudomonadota bacterium
TCACCGGCGCCAGTGATGACAAATAGGTCGGTCCCATCGCTGACAATCAGCATCGCTTCCAGCTTTTGCAGGTATTTGTCGGTGCGCCAATCCTTGGCCAATTCGACAGAGGCGCGGGCAAGTTGGCCGGGCGTCGCCTCCAGCTTTTTCTCAAGCCGTTCAAGCAGGGTAAAGGCATCGGCGGTTGACCCCGCAAACCCGGCAATCACATCTTGCCCACCGGGCGACAGCCTGCGGACCTTGCGTGCAGTGCCTTTGATCACGGTCTGGCCAAGGCTGACCTGTCCGTCGCCGGCGATCACAACCTCGCCGTCTTTGCGTACACCGATGATCGTTGTGCCGTGCCAGCCGGGGAAGTCTTCATTGGCCATCGTTAACTCCTTCACGCAGTGGTGCCTATATGGCGGGCGCGGGGGCTGCAAACAACCCCGCGCGGGTTGTGATGGCGCAACCCCCGCCTTAGCCTTTGCCTATGAATGCTGAGAACACGGTGACATTTTATCTTCATCCGAAACTGCGCAAACAGGCAGAACGCGGCAATCACAATTTCTTGGGCCATGTGGCGGCGGTGCTGGAAAGCAGCGGTTTGACCGTCGCCTATGATGGGGATGACCGGCTGGCCCGGTTGCGTGCGATGGCCCGGCCTGGGCGGGGGCTGTTTTTGATGGATGAGCCTGTGGGGCAGCGCGATCTGGTGTTTCGCAAAACCTATATCTACCCATTCTGGCACATCGAAAAGAGCGCGAAACGGTGGGAATGGCCCGTTGCGCAAGAGGAGTTCGCGCCTGCCGCACAGGACCAACACAAGGCGCGCAATTTCTATCGGTTTTGGCAGGATCGGTTGTTTGACGGCGCAACCCAAACCGCGCGACGCGAAGGTTTCGTGTATGTGCCGTTACAGGGTCGTTTGGTCACGCATCGGTCGTTTCAGTTCTGCAGTCCGGTCGACATGTTGGATGCTGTCTTGACGCATGACCCCAACCGGGATGTGATCGCGACGCTACATCCGGCTGAGACTTATTCTGTGCAGGAGCAGAAAGCGCTGGAAGGTTTGCTGGCGCGGCATGGGGGATTGTCGATTGGGACGGAAACTTCGGATGTTTATCTGCAAACCTGTGATTACGTGGTGACGCAGAATTCCAGCGTCGGGTTTATGGGGTATTTTTTTGGTAAACCGCTGATCTTGTTTGGAAAAGCGGACTTCCATCATATTGCGCTAAATGTAGAGCGTATTGGCGTAGATGCGGCCTTTACCCAAGTATCGAAACATGCACCCGATTACGCTGGCTATCTCCACTGGTTCTTGCAACGCCGCGCGATCAATGCAGGGCGGCCAGAGGCGCGGGTAAGCATTCGCACGGTGTTGCGTACGCATGGCTGGCCGGTTTGAATGGATGGGTTTGGTAATGTTCCGGGCCATGCCCGGAACAGTATCACTTTCGGTCGTGTTTAGATCGACTCTTCAATCCAGCCCTGGATCGCAGCCTTGGGCGCAGCACCGGCCTTGTTCGATACAACTTCACCATTCTTGAACACGAAGAGTGCAGGGATTCCGCGCACACCCATTTGCGCGGGCGAGTTGGGGTTTTCGTCAACGTTCACTTTGACGATTTTTACCTTGCCTTCCATCTCGGACGACAGCTCTTCCAAAGCGGGGCCGATTTGTTTGCAGGGGCCACACCATTCTGCCCAGAAGTCCACGACAACGGGAATGTCGGATTGGCGCACTTCGGCGTCAAATGTTGCATCAGTTACGGCGACGGTGGCCATCAGGTTACTCCTTGGCGAAATCAATGGAGTGCGAAGGTAGGCACCCCCGTCCGGTTGGTCAAGACGAGGTCAGCCTGTTCAGCGCTTCGTGAAGTTGATTTCGGGGGATGGTCATCAGATGGGCGGTCTCGGTCCATAAGATGGCGGTTTCTATGGAATGGTCAGGATAGATTTGCGCCAGTGCAGCGTCATAGACGGCAAGCTGGTTGATAATGCCGCCAGGTGTCTTCTGCGGTGTCGCAGGGACGTGACGGTTGGATTTGTAATCAACGGCTATGATCCTGTCCGGCGTTACGATCAGACGGTCGATAGTGCCGTGGATGCGGCCGAGTTCGGGAATATCGGCGGTGATGCTGACCTCGGCCAGTGTTGTTTCAGACCAGAGGTGGTGCAGTTCTGGATGGTCGATCAGGCTAAGCGTGTGATCAATCAGGTGATTGTCTTCGGTCAGTTGCAGCGCCACAGCGCGTCGGTCAGCAGGTGTGGCGGCAGGCAGATGTTCCAGCAGGCGGTGGATGATGGTACCGCGCGCCATCGCCGCTTCGGTTGTGTCGAGATCGATCGCCCCAGGCAGTGCCTTTGGTCCCGGCAGGTCAGACGGTGCGATAGTGGTCGCTCGGCTCACCGACGGTAGAGGAGCCAATTCCGGAATCTCGATGTGTTTGGGTTTGGGTGGGTCGCTTGTTGTGCGATCTAACCCGTCCCAGTTCAGGTCCGCCACGCGTTTGATATCCAGATCGCCGGATTGCGCTTGAAATTCACCGCGCTGGGCCATCCCTGCCGCGATGATATTGTACCAGCTTTCGTTGTCTTGCCCGACATCTCCGGCAGCCCCAACGATCAACCATTTTTCGGCGCGGGTCATCGCGACGTAGAGCAGGCGGGCCCGCTCGCGCGCCTGGGCGGCGATCACGTCATTGCGCAGGCCCGTGACGATGGGGGCGGATTCTTTCGTTGGTGTTTTCCAGATCAGGTGATCACCGGATTGCAGCAATTCCGCGTTCACCCTGATTTCGCGTTTGGCGGTATCAGGCAGGATGACGATTGGCGCTTCCAACCCCTTTGCGCCATGTACGGTCATCACGCGGATCCGGTCGCCCTGATTGTCCATCTGGCGTTTGACCTCCAGATCGTCGGTTTCCATCCATGTCAGAAAGCCTGTGAGGCTAGGCACGCCGGTGCTTTCATAGGCGAGCGCCTGTGACAGGAGCGCGTCAATCCCATCCTCGGCCTCTGCGCCCAAACGGGCGAGCAGTTTGCGGCGTCCGTCATGGCGGATCAGAATACGTTCGATCAGATCATAGGGGCGCAGGAAATCGGCTTGGCGGCGCAGGTCGTTCAGGATGGCAAGCGTGTCGGGGTGATCGGCATCGCGAAGCGCTGTCCAAAGATAGCTTTTGGCCGGGCGATGATGGGCCAGCGTGAAGAGTTCTTGCTCCGTCCAGCCGAAGAGAGGTGATCGGAGGGCTGCAGCGAGAGACAGGTCATCCTCGGGCAAGGCAAGGAAGCTGAGGAGTGCTGCGATATCCTTGACCGCGAGTTCGGCGCCAACGCGTAGCCTGTCAGCACCCGCGATTTGCAGACCAGCGTTTTTGCATGCGCGGATAATCTCGGCAAATAGATCCGAGCGGCGCTGGACCAGAATAAGAAAGTCACCTTCGGTAATGGGTCGGGCGTTATACTGACCGGTGTTTTCAATTTCTGCAGGGATCGTTTCACTCGCGATTATGTGTCGGATTTGCTCAGCGACACGTCTTGCCATCAATATTGTGTGGTCTGTTGCGCTGGGCTGATCAACTGGCGTGTACCACGGGCGATCATCTTCCGTGCTGGATTTCTCAATCACAGGCCATAGATCCACGCGGCCCGGCATGTTTTCCTTGAACGCGATGTGGCTGAGGTGATCATCCATCCCTGCGGTGAGATCACCGGTAAAGGTGGCGTCAACCACTGACAAGATTGTTTGGGCAGAGCGGAAGGAATAGTCGAGCGATGTCGTGGTAAAAGGCTTGCTGATCGCATGGTGCGCATCGCGAAAGTGGTCTTTCATCTGATCGAACGCGGCGGGGTCAGCGCCCTGGAATGAATAGATCGATTGTTTTTTGTCGCCTACGACAAAGATGGTGCGGTCTTGATCCGATCGCGCCCCCTGCCCGGCGGCAAATTCTTGGGCCAGCTGTTTGATCACGGCCCATTGGGTTGGGCTGGTATCCTGTGCCTCATCAACCAGGATGTGGTCGATGCCGCCATCCAGACGAAAGAGGACCCATTGCGCAACAGCGGGGTCTTCCAACAATGCCTTGGCCTTGCCGATCAGATCATCGAAATCCAGTGCGCCCATGGCGAGTTTGCGTGCCTCGTAAGCGGGAAGAAACGCATCAGCGAAATCGTACATCGCGCGCGTGCGGTCAAAGGCGTCCATGGCCCAAAGGAATTGCTGCGCCTGCGCCACGCGGTCCATCCAATCATGAACCTGTGGTGCGATGGGCGCCATGGCCGCGACAGCCTTGGTGTGGTTGCTTTGCGGGAAATTCGACGATTTTGACTGACCGGTGCCTTTGTAAAGGAACAGTGAGCACAGGGTGTTGAAGCTGTCCCAAGTCGGGTTTTGCACATCAAGCTCACCAAGCTGATCTGCGAACTTTTTGTAGGTTGCGGATTGATCGGCAAAAGCCTCCACTAATTCGGCGATAATGTCAGGTTCATGTCCGAGAAAGGCGATTTTCAACGCGTCGTCGCGCTGGGCTGTTGGGGGCAAATTGAGGGCGGCCTTCAGATCGGCATCATTTGTCGGCGTCTGAAAGTGATCGCGTTTGGTTGCGATTTCGGCGGTCAGTTGCGACAGGTCATCGCCTGTGAAGAAGGCCAGCATATTGCGGACCTTTTGCGCCTGCGGACCATCGGCCAAGTCATCCACAACTTCGCTGCGCAGCAATTCGGCATCGCGGTCTTCCATCTCGCGGAATTGGGGGCTGACCTGCGCCTCTAGCGGGAAACGGCGCAGGACGCTTGCGCAGAATGAATGGATCGTCTGAATCTTCAGCCCGCCGGGCGTTTCGATTGCGGTGGCAAACAGTTTGCGGGCCGTGCGCAGTTCAGCGTCATCGATGTGGTGATCAATGCCAAGGGTGTTCAGGTCCTGGCGCAATGCATCATTGGGCATCATGGCCCAGGCGCCCAGACGTTGGAACAGACGGTTTTGCATCTCTGCCGCCGCAGCTTTGGTGTAGGTTAGGCACAGAATGTTTTGCGGCGCTTCCCCCTGGAGCAACAGCCGCGCGACACGGTCGGTCAGCACACGGGTTTTTCCCGACCCCGCATTGGCCGACAGCCAGGTGGAAACCCGTGGGTCGGCGGCATCCACCTGCCGTTGAGAGGCGGGATCGCGGATCATTCCAGCGCAACCGGAACAGGGTCTTGATTGGTGTCCCATTCCCCAAAGCGCGACAGGTGATCATAGGGGCTGATGTCTGATTTGGAAAAAAGTGCGAGCCGCGCGGTGTAGCCGCGATCAAGTTGCAACCAGTTGTAAAACAGCTTTTCCAGATCGCCCCAGACCTGATCGATGGGCTGTTTGTCTAGCGGAGCGGATACTACCTTCATCGCCGCATTCACACCGATGAACGCTGCCGATTTAACGGCCTTTGGCCCCAGG
>JBCBDL010000182.1:0-5420 GCA_038529695.1 Pseudomonadota bacterium
CCGGCGCATGCGCGCCCTGCCCTTCGACGTGGTGGTGGTGGCTTTCCTGCACAGCACCCACCTCTGCCTCAAAGCCCAACACCTGCACCCGGTACTTACACAACACACAAGTCGATGGCGGCACGGCACCAAAGGCCGGATGCTTACGATCTTCCACACTGATGTGATGATGCCCGCCATCCTCCATCGCCAAAACCTGTTCGCGGTAGCCGCAAATCCCGCAATTGGGCGGCGGCGTGTCACTATCCTGTTCCATGATCCGCTCGGCAAAGGTTTCCAGCACCTTCGGATGATCACCCAGATAGCCCGCCTTAACGAACTGAATGCCAGGATGCTCTGCAGCCACCTGATCGGCAAAACCGTAGATGCGGTCAATCAAAATGCCCGAAAACAGGAAATAGGGGAACAGAATGACCCGTTTGTAGGGCAGCCGCGCCACATGGCTCAGGCATGGTTCCACCAGCGGGAACGTCACCCCAGAATAGCCGACCTCGCACCAGCCAAAACCCATGCCTTCCTGCAGCATCCGGGCAATCTTTGACACATTGCCATTGGCATCCGGGTCCGACGCGCCACGACCGATCACGACCAGACAGGTCTCGACCAATGGCATTTCGCCCAATTTGGCATTGGCGCGGTCCACCGCTTCCTGAATACGCCCCGCCGCGGCGGCGATCATCTTGGGATCAACGCCCAATTCACGACCATAAGAAACCTGCATCCCATGCTTGGCCGCATAGGTGTTCAACACTGTGGGGATATCATTCTTGGCGTGCATCGCGGCAAACAGCATGCCCGGCACCGCCAAAATGCGTTCGCACCCCGCTTTGCGTAGATTGTCCAACCCGTCCCGGATCACCGGATTGGCAAATTCGAGGTAGCCATAATCGGTGATCCAATCGGGGGGCAGATAACCGGGAAGCTTCTCGGCCAGCACCGCAAATTCATCCACGGCCGACTGGCTGCGTGATCCATGGCCGCAGATCATTACCCCGGTTTTCATGCGGTTTCCTCTTCCAACTCTTCTTCAGGTTCTTGCGGCTGTTCCTTCTTTTTGCCGCGCAAGGCGCCCCAGATAGCCGCCAAGCCAGCCAGGCCAATTGCCGCACCGGCCACCCAATGATCGTGGCCTGCCAGTTCACCCCAATGACCGGGATGGGCTACGGCCGCAGAACCTGCGAAAATCGGCAGCAAAGAAAGGAAAATACGCATGGGGTCCTCCGTTTCATGTCACGACCAGAGGCCCGAATTGTTCGGGTAAATGACGATATAGCACATTGGTCCCCTATTTGGGTCAACCGCCGAACCATCAACCGTTCTGGCCACTTTGGGCGTCGTCTTGAGGCGTTATAGGGGGCGATAAGACCGACAGCAAATCGATAAACGACCGATTGGGGATCAATCTCGGCGAAAGGCACCTTGCACTATTGTGCGTCTATGCACCATGGCTGCGCCCAGATCGCCCTTGGTGTGCGGCCCTGCCTGCGCTAGCTGATCACAAAGCACAGGAGCATTTGCAATGGGCCAACTTGCTGACGGCGTCTGGCATGACGTTTGGTACGATACGAAATCCACGGGTGGAGCATTCAAACGGTCGACCGCGAAATTTCGCAACTGGATCACACCTGACGGTTCAGCCGGCCCGTCGGGCGATGCGGGCTTCAAAGCCGAAAGCGCGCGCTATCATCTTTATGTCTCCTACGCCTGTCCGTGGGCGCACCGCACATTGATCTTTCGTCAACTCAAGGGTCTGACAGACCATATCAGCATCTCAGCGGTTCATCCGGATATGCTTTCGGATGGCTGGACATTTGAAAGAGACGATCACGGTGCAACCGGCGACACGCTTTACGATCTGCCCTTTGCACGCGACATTTACCTAAAGGCTGACAGTGGCATTTCGGGGCGCGTGACAGTGCCAATCCTTTGGGACAAAGAGCGCAAGACGATCGTCTCAAACGAATCCTCAGAGATCATTCGTATGTTCAACAGCGCGTTTGATGGCATCACCGGCAATGCAGACGACTACTGGCCAGAAGAGCTGCGTGATGCGATCGCGCCAGTGAATGACCGCATTTACGACACGCTGAACAACGGGGTCTACAAATCCGGTTTCGCAACCACGCAAGCCGCCTATGACGCTGCCGTCCATCCGCTTTTTGAGACACTGGATTGGATAGAACAGCGGCTGAATGACAACCGATTTTTGATGGGGGACAGGATCACGGAGGCTGACTGGCGGCTTTGGACGACATTGGTCCGCTTTGATCCGGTTTATCACCTGCATTTCAAGTGCAACCGCAAACGTATCGCCGACTACCCCAACCTGTCAGGCTACATGCGGGAGTTATACCAGATTCCCGGTGTCGCTGGGACGGTGAACATGGACCATATCGTGCGGCACTATCACTACAGTCACGAAAGCATCAATCCGCATCGGATCATTCCGATTAACCCACTACAGGATCTGTCAGCACCCCATCACCGGGGCTAGGGCTACCGTAATAATGCACGATTTCTGCCAAATCCTTGGGCGGCGTCGCGGTCTGTATGAAAGCGCGCGCATTGGCGCTGTGGTTAAAGATTGATCCATCGGAAAAGAATGTTGTGTCGGTCACAAATACAACATTCGCCTGCGGCTGTCGGAACTGTGCGAAATCAGCGACAGTCAATGCGCTGCCTTCGGTCAGGACCAGATCAAGCACGATGACATCGAAAAGTGTCGCCTCAATCTGATTAAGCGCGTCTTCGCCTGTATGGACCAACGAGACATCTGCATCCAATCGCTCCAAATGGCGCTGCCAGAGCAGTCCAAGGTTCTTGTTGCTTTGGACGATCAAAACGCGCATTTCTTCTCCGCTGAACCACAAATTATTAACCCAGAGTAAATAAATGGTAAATTTCACCCCACACGAACACAAATCTGTCCAATTCCCTAACGAAGTGTTAACGCGCACGTCAGCCTGTACCAAAAGGCATACACAACAGCTAAAGTTGACGTGAACGGCAAGAATCCGCCTGCAAAAAACGAAAAATGAGCAGAAATTAACCTGATGACGACTTGGATAACGACATGTGACACCTGCAAACGCGACGGGTGGGAAGACGGCGACATGGCCGAGACGGATGGTGAGTCGCTTGCCAATTTGATTGAGGCAGCAGCAACAGGGCTGTCAGATGTTAAGACCCGGCGCGTCTCCTGCCTGATGGGCTGCAAGAATGCCTGCAATGTGGCGATTCAAGGACATGGTAAACTCAGCTACACTTTGGGTGCTTTTGATCCTGATCCGGAGGCCGCATCAGGTATCGTAGCCTATGCGATGGCGCATGCAGCCTCGGATACCGGGCAAGTGCCGTACCGCGAATGGCCGCAAGCGATTAAGGGCCATTTCGTCACCCGCCACCCACCGCTGCCGGAGGATGAATGATCCCGCCGCGCGACCATGGCGGCGGCATTGACGCCGCCATTGATATCTATGGCGGGAAACGGACGGGATGGCTTGATCTGTCAACGGGGATCAACCCTGTTCCCTACCCGATGCCAAAACTGCCCCCCGACGCGTTGACAGCCTTGCCCGACAAAGCGGCGTTTGCACGGCTGTACGCGCGCGCGCGCAGTTTCTGGAACATCCCCGACGGGGCCGCAATCATCGGTGCCGCCGGCGCCTCGGCCATTATCGCCGCTTTGCCGCACGTTCTGCCAAAAGGGGGCGTTTGCATTCCCGGACCGACATATAACGAACACGGCGCTGCGTTTCGCGCGGCAGGTTGGGCGCTTGATCCGAACCCGGATCACGTTGTGGTCGCAGTACATCCCAACAACCCGGATGGCAGGATATGGACCGACAGCGACCTTCAGGCGCCCATCACCATCATCGACGAGAGCTTTTGCGATACCATTCCAGGGCAATCCCTGATGCACCGTGCCGCCAGTCCGGGTACGGTGATCCTGAAGAGCTTTGGCAAATTCTGGGGCTTGGCGGGGCTGCGGCTTGGTTTTGCCATTGGCGATCCTGACATCATCAACAAACTGACCGAAGTCCTGGGCCCGTGGCAAATATCTGGCCCCGCACTGGCAATCGGGGCAGAGGCGTTGGCAGATCCGCAATGGGCGGACGAGACACGCAACCGATTGACCGCTGATGCGGCAAGACTTGATCGAACGCTGACCGCAACGGGGGCAGAGCTTTTAGGTGGGACGACACTGTTTCGGCTGTACAAGGTCAAGAATGCCACAGCGGCACAAGAGCATCTCGCCCGTGCGCATGTCTGGTCGCGTGTCTTTCCCTATGCCGATGATTGGTTGCGGCTTGGCCTGCCTGCCCCCGACAGGTGGGCACAACTCGAAGCCGCGCTGTGACGCTGATCCTTGGCATGCTGCTGGACGCCGCGCTAGGTGAGCCGCGCTGGCTGTGGTCGCGATTACCACATCCAGCGGTTCTGATCGGACGTCTGATCAGTTGGTGCGATGACAGATTCAACCGGGGCGACCATCAGCGGCTGATGGGGATTATGACGATTGTTGAGCTCTGCATCGTCGCGGGCGCGCTTGGTTGGTTGCTTGAGCGTGTTCCGGGAACGATTGTTGATGTCCTGATCCTCGCAATCCTGCTCGCGCAGAAATCGCTTGTGGACCATGTGGGAGCTGTCGGCGCCGCGTTGCGGCTGTCGCTGGGTGACGGGCGCAGGGCTGTGGCGATGATCGTCGGGCGTGATACACACGACATGGACGCACCAGCGGTCGCGCGGTCTGCCATCGAAAGCGCGGCTGAGAACCTGTCCGACGGGGTGATCGCGCCGATCTTCTGGTTTGCTGTTGCGGGGCTGCCAGGGCTGTTCATCTACAAGGTCACCAATACCGCCGACAGCATGATCGGCTACCGCACGCCGCGCCACGAAAAGTTCGGCTGGGCGGCGGCGCGCTTTGACGACCTGCTGAACCTGATCCCAGCGCGGCTGACGGCGCTTTTGATCTGGGCGGTGACATCGCGCGCCGACCCACGGCCGATCATCCACGAGGCACCCCTTCACCGCTCCCCCAATGCCGGTTGGCCAGAGGCCGCGATGGCCCATGGGTTGGACATCGCACTGAGTGGGCCACGCAGTTATGATGGCCAGATGCGGGACTATCCGTTCGTCAACGCAGATGGCGCGCGGGACCTGACGCCCGATGATGTCGATCGCGCAGTTAGCGTGCTGTGGCGAGTTTGGGGGCTGACACTGGCGCTGGCTGCAGCATGGTTTGTGCTGGCAGGCTAGTTGCTGTTGTCGCCAGGCACCCGTCCGATCCGCTTTATGCCGCGCCTGATCTTTATGCCGGTCCGCGCGGATTGTCACAGATCGAACGGGTGCCTGGCGACAACAGCAACTAGCCTGCCAGCACAAACCATGCTGCAGCCAGCGCCAGTGTCAGCCCCCAA
>JBCBDL010000183.1:0-5331 GCA_038529695.1 Pseudomonadota bacterium
GCAAGGTGATCTCGATCTCAGGCGACGGCGGTTTTGGTCAATATGCCATGGAACTGACGACAGCCGTCAAATACGGCATGGATATCACTCATATTCTTTTGCACAACGATGAGCTGGGCAAGATTTCCAAGGAACAGCGATCAGGCGAATGGCCGGTTTGGGAAACGTCGCTGGTCAACCCGTCATTCTCTGCCTTTGCGCGGCTTTGTGGCGCCCACGGCACCAAAGTTACCAAAGGTGATCAGGTCGAGGCCGCTTTGGCCGAAGCCTTGGCCGTTGATGGCCCCGCTTTGGTTGAAATCATGACCGATGCAGAGCTTGTCTGAAGAAAAAGCCCCGGCGGTCAGCCGGGGCTTACTTATCAGTTGATCAACGCGCCTTAGCTTGCTGGCAGGATCACGCTGTCGATCACGTGGATCACACCGTTTGACGCTTCGATGTCTGCTGTGACAACATTGGCATCTTCAACAGTCACGCCACCTTCGGTCATGATTGTCACGTCAGCACCGTTAACTGTTGTGGCTTCCATTTCATTGGTCAAATCGGTGGACATCACCTTTCCTGGCACAACGTGGTAGGTCAGGATGGAGGCCAGCGCCTCTGGATCCTCCAGAAGGCCCTCGACTGTGCCTTCGGGCAGTGCGGCAAATGCCTCATCTGTTGGGGCGAAGATTGTGAACGGTCCTTCGCCTTTCAGCGTGTCAACCAGACCAGCCGCCTCAGCAGCTGTCAGCAGGGTTGTGAACGTGCCTGCCTCAGCAGCCGTGTCGACGATATCCTTTTCGCCCATGGCGAAAGCGGATGTTGCGACAGCGGCGGCGGCGGTCAGGGCGAAGAATGTTTTGCGTAGCATTTGATAGTCTCCCAGTTTGTCAGGATGCTTTCATCAGCATCGGATTGTTTACGTGTCATCAACAACACGGATCACCGGGGAAACCCGCCACCCTGACTTGACGAAAGGCGGTCAGCGCCTAAGCTGCGGCGGCTTTGAATTTCCAGTCACAGATGTGTGAAACCCCGTGATCAAATGGCGGGAATTATCGAACATTTCATTGTTCTGGCGGCATCGTGAGACACCTTTCAATTATTCTCGCCTATATGAGGTCGAGATTAAGAATGAACGGAGAGCCGATAGATGGCACATCGCTGGAACAACGACCTGACGCGCGCGGATGTCACACCGAAGTCTGTGTATCTGAACCGTCGCCAGATTCTGGCTGGCACCGTGGGGCTGGGCGCAATTGGTTTGGCTGGTGGTGCAAGCGCCAACACGCTTGAGCCGAACACGCTGGAAGAGATCACGACCTACAACAACTTCTATGAGTTCGGCACGGGCAAGAATGACCCTGCGCAGAACGCGCACAAGCTGGTCACCGCGCCTTGGTCCATCAAGGTGGATGGTATGGTCGACAATCCGGGTGATTATGCCTTGGCCGATTTGCTAGATGGGCTGACGGTTGAGGAGCGTATCTACCGCTTCCGCTGTGTTGAGGCGTGGTCGATGGTCATCCCGTGGAACGGGATTGAGCTGGCCGATATCCTGAACAAGGTCGGCGTGCAGTCAGGCGCGAAATACGTGGCATTCGAAACGGTCGTGCAGCCGGAGAACATGATCGGCGTTCAGCGCCGCGTGCTCGACTTTCCTTATGTTGAGGGGCTGCGTCTGGACGAGGCCATGCATCCGCTGACGATCATGGCGACCGGCATTTATGATGAGCCGATCTATAATCAGAACGGCGCGCCAATCCGGTTGGTTGTGCCGTGGAAGTATGGGTTCAAATCGATCAAATCGATTGTCCGGATTACCCTGCAAGAGGATGAGCCGCCAACAAGCTGGAACAAGGCAAACGCGCGTGAATACGGGTTTTATAGTAATGTGAACCCGAATGTGGATCATCCACGCTGGAGCCAAGCGACCGAGCGCCGCATTGGCGGCGGTCTGTTTGCCCCGCGCATCGATACGCTGATGTTCAATGGCTATGAGGACGAGGTGGCGGACCTTTACGCAGGCCAGGACCTGTCGGTCGACATTTAGGCGCTGAAATACATGGTAACCCTTATCCGAGCTGCGTTTTGTCTATGGCTCGCGTCGTTTGGCGCTGCGATGGCGCAAGACTGGACATTGCCAGAACCGCTTGCGCCAAATCCGCTTGCCTGGAAAGAGCCGGGAGGGGTCAATATCGGCTTTCTGTCATTTGGTGATCAGACAATTGATGCTTTGTTGCACGTCGATGAGAAAGGTGGCGGATTGCTGGGGCAGGCTGGCTCTGCCGACGAGTTGGAAGTTTTGATCGTGGTCGCGTCAGATTGGAAGCAGGCTTCCTTTGTTGGGGTTTCGCTTTTCGCCAGCCGAGACGCTGTTGACCATTTGGACGCAAATGCAGGATCGGACCGTTTGGTGGATCTTCTGTTTGTCGAATCTGAATACCATCCAGATGTCTACGTTCTCGCGGTGCTCTCGGAAATCGAAGGTCAGCAGGTTCCTGACACATGCGTGGCCCATGCTGCGGTGACGGCTCTTTATCAAGCCTCCGCTGAACCGGCCTTTGATATGCGCGGCTGCATGGAGGCCAATCAATGACCCCGTCCCAAGCGATCAACGGTGCACTGCGTAAGGTTCCAGCGTGGACTATATATATAGTATGCGCTGTATGGACTGGATGGATGTTCTATCTGGCCCTGACCGGCGGCCTTGGTGTTGAACCGATCAACGCGTTGGAGCGGGAGTATGGCGAACTGGCATTGCAGCTTCTGGTGCTGGGTCTGCTGGTGACACCGTTACGGAAATGGACGGGGCTGAACCTGATGAAGTTCCGCAGGGCCATCGGGGTCAGCGCGTTCTTTCTTGTACTCGCGCATTTCAGTGTCTGGGCGATCTTGGATGTGCAGACACTCGAACGTGTCTGGACCGAAATCGTGAAGCGTCCTTATGTGACGGTCGGCATGGTGGGCTTTGTGCTTATGATCCCACTCGCGCTCACGTCGAATAATCTGTCCGTCCGCAAGTTGGGGGCGGCGAGCTGGCGCAAGCTGCATAAACTGACCTATCCCATCGCGGTGCTGGGCGCTGTGCACTACCTATGGCTCGCGCGGGGCTTTCAGTGGGAGCCGATTATCTATCTGGGCATCATCCTGGGATTGCTCGCCGCGCGGATGAAATGGGACCGTGTGCGCGCAATGGCCTGATCGCAGATGACTGGCGTCGCGTATGCGATCCTATGCCCTTTTTCCCTCAAGCGTAGAATAAGGGCCGCGTGACGCGACCCGTGTTTTTTAGACTTGTCTAGGTCTGCTTTTTTGGTTGCAGGTTGGCGATCATGTCTTGGACGCTCGTCTGTGGCCGAACCACGTCAACTGGATTGTTAAGGCGCCACCTGTCGACGGTGGAGGTGGCTGGCGCGCTACCGTCGAACTTGCCCTTGGCCAGATCGAACGCGTTGTCGCGTTCTGGGATCGTCATGACAGGTTTGGGGGGCAGTCTGACTGGCCTATCGGGTGTCGCGTTGATGCCATCAACGCGCTCTTTCACACTCGGCGTTGCTGATATACCACCCATTTTTTTGAACATGTTTTCCGGTCTGCTATCTTCGAACGCCTGCAAGTGGCGTGCCATGTCACCACCGACTTTCATACCATTGCCCAAGGTAAATGTCGGCGGGCCGTTGAGCGCTTCGTCTCTGATTTGCTTGGCCGCGAGATCGTCAACTTTCCTTTGAAGGGCGGCGTGGAACGGCGCGGGTCGACCAAGAGTGCCGAGTGGTTCTGGCCGAACGCCCGTGTCGGTCGCATCATGATCTGCCACGGTTTCGACATCCTCATCAATAACCGACCCGTCGCCATGAACACTGTCGGCGTCGGATTTCACTGATGTCGGCGTAGTGGCCATAAACGCGCGCAGTTTGCTGAGGCCCGTGGCGGTTTGTTTGTCCGTCTTCATGGTATCGTCTCGATCATCTAAACCGGCTGGGTGAGACGCCTCTTTCGATTGGCGAAGGCTGCTCTTTTTTTCTTCACCTTCGTGATTTTTGTTTGCGCTGAGAAAGAGCGCTAACTTGTTTGGTTTCTTTGCCAGTGGAGGAGGGCTTTTTTCGTTAGCCTCTGCAGGCTGGCCTGCGATATGCGTGACGGGGCTATCACCGTCCGCGACCGTGATCGCCGGCCCGCGCTCAATCGGAACCAAAGGTATCGTGATTCCAGGAGTGTTGTTTTTTGGGTCTGCCATCTGTTGAAGTCCTTTGTTCGCGTTGAGGCTGCGCCAATCATGCAACGCGCGACATGCAACGGCTGTCTCATATGACACTCGGTCAGACACTTTTGCACGAACCGACGGGGGCGGACCTCAGTATGCATCGTCCAGCCGGCGATTTGATGTTGAAGATGAATATGTCAGGCAGCTCTGGCCAACGAGGTGGTCACGACGCTTCGATGGCACCCTATACAGGTCTGGCAATGCGCAACCCTGCCGCGGAGTCGTTTTATCGCGTGTTTCGGGCCCCGCCTCAGGAATTAGCCGTGAATCACACCTGTTTTCGAAAGCTGTTTGGTTAACAAAGGATGAATCGGGCCGATTCAAGACAAAATCAGGCGGTGAGTCCTTCCGAGTCTGTGAGAGTCTTGTGGGTTAGTCTGTGGATAACCCAAAATGTTGTATGTTCTGTTTCCATTCCGCCTAATAAAATTGCGATTTCACCCCGCGTCAGAGTATCGAAATTGCCCCAAACCCCTCAAAACATGAGAAAAATCGGGTTTGTCACAAAAAATGCATTTTTCTTGAAAAAAGGGGTTGCGGGTACCGGCCACTAACCGTAGAACCCCCCTCACCGGCGGCGCTGAGGCGCTAACGGGACGCGAAACGAGCCAAACGGCAACGACGCGGAACAAAAGAATTCAGAGGTATTCGAGGCGGGGCGCGCCAGAAAGTTAGGGCGCATCTAGTCTCTTTTGTCTCTACGCTGTTTGAAATTGATATATCTGAAGAGATATGTGGGCGGTTTGGTTCATTCGATGGATCAACGTCTGTATATCGCGCTAGTAGGGGCAACCCGATGATCTAGTGTCAGCTTCACTGTTTGTACGGCTTTCGGTTATCTTTGATAACCAAAGCACAACAAGCAGAAAGACTGTTTTGTGATGTTTCCTAGCCGGAACATCATGGAACGATGTGCAGAGGTTCGAACGTCAAGGTTAGCTTCGTAAGAGGCTTTCAACTTGAGAGTTTGATCCTGGCTCAGAACGAACGCTGGCGGCACGCCTAACACATGCAAGTCGAGCGCTCACTTCGGTGGGAGCGGCGGACGGGTTAGTAACGCGTGGGAACATACCCAACACTAC
>JBCBDL010000184.1:0-5328 GCA_038529695.1 Pseudomonadota bacterium
CTTTTTTTCCTGCGCCCAACCGCCGCCAGGAATATCAGCCTCATCCTGCATCGCCTTCCAGCCACGTAGCTTGGTCAGATCCGGGTGATGAAAACGCTTTTCCTCGTGACGGTAATCAACAGGGTGGTGCGACCGGGACCGGTCACGCAGGTTGCAGAACATGGGTATCCTCCTGAAGGGTTTGAAATGGGATGCCCCCATCGCGGGCATCAAAGTCATAAGTGATGGTCGCGCCATAGGCGTTCGGGTCATGCGGGTCCCAGCGGGGTTTGTCGAAGACAAGCACGCGGTCGCCCAGCTTGAACGCCTCTTCCAGATCATGGGTGACCATGAAGACGGTCATGCCGGTTTCGGCCCGTAAATCTTGCAGGAAATCATGCATGGACAAACGTGTGCCGGGGTCGAGCGCGCCAAAAGGTTCATCCAGCAGCAGCACGCGCGGCTTTGCGGCCAGTGCTTGTCCGATGGCAAGGCGCTGCTGCATCCCACCCGAAAGCGTCGCAGGGTACTGATCGGCCACATGATCCAACCCGCATCGAGCGAGGGCTTCATTGGCGCGGTCGCGCGCGGCTTTGCGGTCAGCGCCGAAGAACCGGCCCCACGGTTTGCGAAAGCATTCCCCTGCTACGACGTTTTCGCGCACCGTCAGATGCGGGAAGACGGAATAGCGCTGGAACACGATGCCACGCTCCAGACCCGGCTCTTGCGCGGGGTGCGCACCGGCGATGCGGATTTCGCCACGCAATGGCCGCTCCTGTGCCAGCAGGAGCCTTAGAAAGGTGGATTTGCCGCAGCCGGAGGCACCCACGATAGAGATAAACTCGCCCTCGTCCACCGTCACATTGATCCGTTCAATGATCGGACGATGGCCGTAACTTTGGAAGACGTCCTGAACAGTGACAAAGCTCATAACCCGTCCTCCGCCCAGGGGAAGAACCGGCGCGAGGTCCAGCGCAGCAGCCAATCTATGACAACGGCCAAGAGCGTGATCCAAATGACGTAGGTCAGAATGACATCCATCGCGAGGAAGCGGCGGACAAGGAAGATCCGATAGCCAAGGCCAAGATCGGACGCGATCGCCTCTGCCGCGATCAGGAACAGCCATGCGGGGCCAAGCGACAGACGCACCGCCTGTATCAGGCGCGGCATAACCTGTGGGAGCGCGACCCGGATCGCGATCACCCACGTTGAAGCGCCAAGCGTTTGCGCCTTGACCAGCAGTTCCTGCGGCACCTCCAGCACCCGCTGGCTGAGGTCGCGGATGATGAACGGAAGCGTGCCGACGACGATCAGGACGACCTTGGAAAGCTCTCCCAGCCCGAAAATGATGAACAGGATCGGCAACAAAGCCAGCGGTGGAATCATCGACAAGACCGCCACGAATTGCGCCAGAAAGCTGCGCACCAGCGGCAAGAGCCCGATGAGCAACCCCACGATCAGCCCGATAAATGCGGATATCCCGATCCCCAAGCCCAAACGTTGCAGGCTCGCCCATGTATCGTGCCAGAACAGAACCCGCCCGCTGCGCCGGTCTGGTTCTGTCATCAGCCGCATTGCTGTCTCCCCAATGGTCGAGGGCGCAGGCAAGAGCTTGTCCGACGGGTTCGCAGCCAGCCGGATTTCCGAGCCAATTGTATAAGCAATGAACACGGCGGCGAAGGGCAGCAGAGCAAGAAAAACGGCCAGTGGACGGCCCGGTTTGATATTGATCAGGCGCATGGGGCGAGAGGCCCCGGATCAGGTCCGGGGCCGCGTTGCTCTGCTACAGGCTGCCGTCGGCGGCCATTTGCATGTAAGTCGTGTCATACCGGAACATCACGTTGTTCGGATCACCGGTCACCGACCCGTCTGGATACGCCACGCCAACGAAATCCGCTGATGGCGCGCCTTCACCCAGAATCCCCTTATCGAACAGGAATTCAGAAACACTAACCATGGTCGCAGGCAATTCGGGGCTCGCGGTGAAGGCCACTGCCTCTGCTGGTTCATAGAACATCTCGGTCGAGGCCAATTGCGCCTGATACCCGGCCAGATCAGTGCCCGATGCCTCGGCCATTGCAGTGAGCACCTCTTCGTCGCCCGCCGCCATCAGGCCCATGACCTCGTACCAGGCACCCACCAGCGCCTTGCCGAAATCCGGATTTGCTTGCAACGTTTCGGTGTTGACCACCATCAGGTCGATGATTTCGCCAGGGATGTCGGAGCTATCAAATAGCTTCGTGGCGGCGGGGTCCTCAAGAATGGTCGACACAAGCGGGTTCCAGGTGACGACCGCCTCAACCTCATCGGTGGCGAAAGCCGCGATCATGTCTGCGTCGGACGTGTTTATCACACCATCCAGATCGGCCTCTGAAAGACCAACGCTATCAAGGCCACGCGCGAGCAGGTAATGCGACACCGATAACTCCACCAGGTTCACCGGCTTGCCCGCTAGACTGGTCAGGTCGCCTTCGCCTTTGATGATCACCGCATCATTGCCGTTCGAATAATCGCCCACGATCAGCGCGGTGGTATCCACACCGCCCCCTGCAGGGATCGACAATGTATCCATGTTCGTGGCCGACACCCCGTCAAACTGGCCAGCAGTATATTGATTGATCGATTCCACATAGTCGTTGATCTGTACAATCTCGACGTCGATTCCATAGAGCTCTGCCCATTTGTCCATGATCCCGCTATCTTCCAGATAGCCCCATGGCATCCAGCCCACATAGATCGACCACGCGACCCGGAATTCCGTCTTTTCCTGCGCCGACAGGCCGGACGCCAGGCAAAGTGCGATCGCAATTGTTGTGGCAAGTTTTTTCATCTTCGGTCCCCATTCCAATTTCACCAATGGTTGACCGCGTGGAGGGCGTCGTCGGAGCGCGGGTCAAACCAGCGCAGTAGCCTCCCGGGATTTTGCCCCGCCGTGTACTGTCCGGAAGCCACCGAACAGCGATATCTCTCGGACCAGGCACGTCTCACACGTCGGAACCCTAGATATCCTGCAATTTCAGCGAAACTGAGGATGACTTAACGATCAAGCAACGGCGTGCCGGGGTGCCAGATGTGTCCCCATTCGCTCAATCATTCGGCCATTTCGGCGTCGGTTGATCAAATTGGCGGCGTTGTTTGGTTCTACGGAGCGGCGGCAAATCAATCGCTGATCCGGGTAGATACCGCAGATATCGACCGGGCGATGTGGTCCTAGGCCCGAATTCAGGTGACACGTGCGGCTTTGTTCAGGGCGATTGGGAAACCCCACGGAAAGAGGCGTTTACGTATTTTCTGGGTGAAAACGCCGAAACACCCACAATGGCATCGGGTCACGCGATCCAGACACCGGATATGGACAACATCATGAACGACATGCTGTTGCCGCCCGAAGACATGATGGGCCTCTAAACAAAAAGCGTTACCAAACACGCATAGCGCTCAATAATCCCGGTGCCCATAAACGGCGCCGGGGTTTTTCATTGTATCTATTGGCTGAAATCGATGTCCTGCTTTTTGTCGGGGACATTCAGTGTTGACCAAGTGTCGTCCCGCGGCGGGTTTGGCGGTGTCTCGCAGGCGCGGCGGTGGATGTTTACCTTGGCGATGAAATTCGCCGAAATAGGGGCCGTGACGAACAGGAACGCCATGATCAGCACCTCATGTGTCGAAGGTTCCCCAATATCAAATGAATGGATGATCGAGGCGACCAGCAGCATGCCAATCCCCACAGTGCCGACCTTGGTCGGCGCGTGCAGTCGTGTCATGGGATCGTTGAACTTCAACAGTCCGATCGCACCTACCAGCACAAAACCTGACCCGATGATCAGCGACAGGCAAACAAAATAGGTTCCGATGATTTGCGCCGTCATTCGATGATGTCCCCCCGCAAGATGAATCGCGCCATCGCCACGGTAGACACAAAGCCCAGCATCGCGATCAGCAGTGCGACCTCAAAATAAATTTGCACGCCTTGGTGAATGCCCAGGACGATCACCAGCCCCAGCGCGTTGATGACCATCGTATCCAGCGCAAGCACACGGTCCCCTGATGTTGGCCCCATCACCAGCCGGACCATCGCCATGATCTGCCCAATCGCCAGCGCGATAAAGGTGATCGCCAGGGCGACATTGAGAAACTGCAATGCGAGCGTCATGTGAAAATCTCCAAAAGCCGCGCCTCATACCGGTTGATGATGTCCTCGCGGATGCTGTCAGGATCATCGGTATGCAGCACATGCACAAGCAAGCTATGTCCCTTGTCCGACAAATCTGCCGATACCGTGCCAGGTGTCAGCGTGATGGTGCCTGCCAGCAAAGTCATCGCCTCTGGTTCGCGCAGGCGCAGGGGTACGACAATCCAGGCTGGTTTGAGCTTGTTGGCCGGAACGGTCAAAACGATCCACGCAACCTCAATATTGGCGACGATAATGTCCCAGATGACCATCAGGCTATAGCTGATCATCTTGCCGGGCCTGAAGCCTTGCGGCGTATCTGGCCACCAGATCGACGTGCTCCAGGGGATGATGATGCCAAGAATGAAACCAAACACGATCATCCCGGCCGAGATTTCGTTTTGCAGGAACATCCAGGTGATCGCCAGGATCAGCGTCAGCAGCGGATGCGGGATCAGCCAATTGAAAGCGCGTGACAGCATATCAATGATCCTCCGTTGTTGGTTTGCTGAGCTTGCCGGGTGTCTCCACCACCGTCGCGATATAGGGTTCCGGCGCAAAAAGCTGGGTTGCAACTTGCGTGGTGTAGCCATGCACCTGACCGGCAAAGACCGTGTTAGCGACCAGTAACGTGACCAACCCGCCCACGGCCACATAGGCCATTGTCGCAGGCGCCTCGCATTTGGCGGTGCCTTCCCCGGCCTCTACACTATGCGCCTTCCAGAACAACATACTGCCCGCGCGCGCAAAACCCACGATACTGATCAGGCTAGAGCCAAGCACGATGGCCCAAACCCATGTCATCAATCTGGTGTCAAAGGCCGCGTCCAAAACAAGCAACTTGCCCAGGAACCCTGACAGCGGCGGCAAACCCGCCATCGCAATTGCACCGACAAAGAAGAGTGCCGCGGTGATAACCGCACTTTCCACAGGCGGTTGCGGCGTCAGGTTCAGGTTGGCGCGACTACAGCGCACCAGATCCACGATCAAAAACAGCGCAGCGCCCGCCAGTGTTGAATGCACAATGTAATAAAGCGCGGCGGCGATCCCTTCGGGCGTGAACAGCGCGATAGAGACGAGCACCATCCCCATCGACCCGATGATCGAAAAGGCCACCAGCCGGTCAAATTGCTTGGCCGCCAGCACGCCCACCATGCCTACGGCAAGCGAGATGAGCG
>JBCBDL010000185.1:0-5280 GCA_038529695.1 Pseudomonadota bacterium
GAAGCGAACTGTCAAATTCATCGCCGAAAGCATCCTCGCCCAATGCAAAATCCTGATTGGCAATATCTGCCGACAACAGAACCTGGCCCAGCGTGTATTCCACGCCACCTTGCAGCAGATTGCTGTCGAGATCGAAATCGATGTCATCATTGGTGTAGCGGGTAAAATCATAGCTCAAACGTGTATAATTCACCCCCTCCGCAAAGGCGGGACTCGCCAGCAATGCGGCCAGGGCAGAAGTTGCTAAAAGTTGTTTCATGACAATCTCCGTTGCTTGTTTCGGCGCTGAGATATGTGCTGACCCTGGCAACACAACGCATGTCCCGCAAGCCGCGCATTGGTGATGCAAATAAGCCGCAAATTCTGCCAGAACCCGCATATCCGCTATGCGCGCTGCGCAAATCGATAGGCACAGCATACAGGGCAGAACGTTGTAAATCCGGCGTCTAGTGACCACATCTTGACGTAACAGTGGGTAACGATTGGACAGGATATGCGGTCACTTATTCGATTTATTGTGGGTTTATTGATGCCAGTAATCCTGATCGGCGCGGGAGGCATGGTCGTTGGGCTGGGTGTGAACAATAATTGGGATCTCCTGATCTATGGCGGCTTTGCGATGATCGGAGCGGGTTTGATCTGGGGGCTGTTGCTGTGGTTATGGGCCAGCGATGGCGGGCTTTAGCAAGAGCATCAACTGACGCTGCGTCATGCTTGAGTGAAAACAAGACCCATCGCAATTTCAAACCGAGAGTTGGAGGAGCGAACGCATGGTTCCCACATTACGCATCCTTATACATATGGGCAGCTTGCAAAGACTGTTCCCGCTCTGGTTGCTGGCGCTTGGTCTCTTCATCACGTTCTTTTCCGGCTGGCTGCTTGCTGCAGTGCTTTACGGCATCATTTTGCAATTCTTTGTTGAATATGCGATGCACCGGTTCCTGTTGCACCGTGAACCACCCACTGACCAGGGCATCTTCAACCAACTTTATCGCAGTCATATCGGGCACCATGAATTCCCGTCGGACGCAGAATTCTTTACCGGCGATGATCATTGGTACCCGGTCCGCTTCGGCCTGATATCCGCGACACTACATACGGTTATCCTGTGGCCGTTCCTCGGCCTGCCGACAGCGGCGCTTTTTGGTTACATCATTCTCTTCTTGGGGTCGGTCAGTGCATTTGCCTTCTACGAATATTGTCACACACTGGCGCATCTGAACGTGAACAAGGGCTGGTTTGGTCAGAAAATCACGCGCTCACATCTTGCGCACCACTTTCAGGACCATCATGCCACATTCCACGTCAGCTTTGGCATGGGGTGGATTGATCGGTTGTTTGGCACGCCACATGACAAAGACCTGGCGCGCGCCCGTTATGATCGGGATACGATCCTGTCGATGGGTATGGACCCAGAAGATCTACGCCTTGTGACGGCCCGCAAGGCCTATGGGGTGACCCAGATGCCACGCAACGCCAAAACCGCGCGGTCAGTCTAGCTCTGCTGACGGGATGATCGGGAAGAACTGACCCAAAGACCGCACACCGAACCATTGCACGTCTTCATGCGTCGCGTGTTCACCGATTTCAACAAGGCGGTAGAACGACTTGCGGTCAATCAGCGCCTCCAAATTGGCGCGTACCAGCACGTAAGGCGAAGGCTCACCAGTCGCGGCATCGCGTTCAACACGAATGGGATGATCTGGGCCAGCGATCATCCGATCACCGACATTGGTTTCAAACTCCAACCCATCACCTTTGCGGTTGAAATCCACCGCGACAAACGGCGCGTCATCGACTGTAATCCCAACCTTCTCCACCGGCGTGACGAGCACGTATTCGTCCGCATCCTTGCGCAGAATCGTTGAAAACAGCCGCACGAGTTCCGGCCGACCAATGGGCGTGCCCATGTAAAACCACGTCCCGTCTCGCGTGATGCGCATATCGATCTGTCCACAATGGGGCGGATTCCACAGGTGAACCGGCGGTAAACCGCTCTTTTGGACAGCACGTGCGCTCTGCGCGAGGCTTTCTGCCGACGGTGTCACAATCTTTTGTGTGGTCATTGTTTTTGCCATTGGGGTTGATGGGATTATCTGTACCAATAGCAATATAGCTCAACCGGAGGATTGTCATGGCCAACGACGCCGACCTTGTCGCCCAAATCGAAACGCTGGGCGCAAAGCTGGGCGAAGCCCGCACCAGCATCTCGGCCCGTTTCATTGGCCAGCAAAGGGTTGTCGACCTGACGCTTACTGCGCTGATCTGCGGAGGTCATGCTGTCCTGATCGGATTGCCGGGCCTCGGCAAGACCCGCCTTGTCGATACGCTGTCAACCGTGATGGGCCTTGATGGTAACCGCATCCAGTTCACGCCCGACCTGATGCCCGCCGATATCCTTGGATCGGAAGTTCTGGAAACGACCGACGATGGCTCACGCTCTTTCCGGTTCATCGAAGGGCCAATCTTCTGCCAGCTTCTAATGGCCGACGAGATCAACCGCGCGTCGCCCCGGACCCAATCGGCTCTGCTGCAAGCCATGCAAGAGAAAGAGGTGACGATTGCTGGCCAACATCGCCCGCTTGGCGTCCCTTTCCACGTGCTTGCAACACAAAACCCGATTGAGCAGGAAGGCACGTACCCCTTGCCCGAAGCGCAGCTTGACCGCTTCCTTGTCCAGATCGACGTGCCTTATCCCGACCGTGACACAGAAAAAGATATCCTGATTGCCACAACCGGCGTGGAAGAGGCGCAATCAACGGCAGTTTTCACCGCTCAGGAACTGCTTGACGCACAAACCGTACTGCGCCGGATGCCGGTGGGCGAAAATATCGTGGAAATGATCCTTGATCTTGTCCGCGCCTGTCGCCCCGATGACGCCACAGCACCTGACATGATCAAACAAAGCATTTCTTGGGGCCCCGGCCCGCGCGCTGCACAGGCACTGATGTTGACCGTGCGCGCCGCAGCCCTGCTTGACGGGCGCCTCGCCCCTTCAGCGGAGGACATCCGCACCATGGCGGTGCCAGTGCTGGAACACCGTATGGCGCTGTCCTTTGCCGCCCGTGCGCGCGGCGAAAGCATACAAAGCATCATCCATCAGGTCGCTGAACAGATCACGGAAGTGCCCGCCGCCGCATGACCGAACCGCTCGCCCTCAGGTCTCAGGCAGAGACGCTTGCCGCGCCCCTGCCCGCACTCCTTGCAGAGGCGGAGCATTTGGCATCTGCCGTTCTTTTGGGTGATCACGGGCGCCGACGCGCCGGTGTGGGCGATACATTCTGGCAATACCGGCCCGCCCAACCGCATGATGAGGCGCGGACAATTGACTGGCGCCGCTCTGCAAGGTCAGACAGCAATTTCGTACAGGATAAGGAATGGCAGATTGCCCAATCCATTATCCTCTGGGTGGATCAGGCAGCGTCGATGTCCTTCGCTTCTGACAATCACCAAACCAAAGGCCAGCGTGCCCGTACCTTGGCACTCGCAATGGCGATCCTGCTGATCCGTGGTGGCGAACGCGTGGGCCTGACCGGCCTGCGATTGCCCCCACGTCGGGGTGAAGCGCAATTAATGCAGATGGCGCAGCTGCTCAGCGAAGACGACACTATCGACTACGGAGCGCCGGAGGCACAAGGCATGCTGCCCCATTCCCGCGCGCTTTTCATCAGTGATTTTCTGGGCGATATCCAACCTGTCGAAGACGCGCTGCTGCGTGCCGCAGACCGGGATGTGCGCGGTACGCTGCTACAGGTTCTCGATCCACAGGAAGAGGCGTTTCCTTTCGATGGGCGCACGATCTTTCAATCCATGACAGGTGCGCTGGAACATGAAACGCTCAAAGCCGGGGACCTGAAACAGCGCTATCTTGGCCGCCTGGCCCAGCGCAAAGACCGGCTTGCCCATCTTGCGCGTACCACCGGCTGGCAGTTCAGCACGCATCATACAGGCGAAAGTGCCACTAACGCGCTCCTTTGGCTTTATGGCGCGATGGAGCGGCACGCCTGATGTGGTCCGTCGGCCCCATAGGTTTTGCGGCGCCATGGCTGCTTTTGGGCCTTATCGCCCTGCCTATTCTGTGGATCTTGCTGCGGGCCGTGCCACCAGCTCCGATCCGGCGCCGCTTTCCCGGTGTGGCGTTGCTGTTGGGCCTGACGGATGACGAAACCCAGTCGGACCGCACGCCATGGTGGCTTTTACTTTTGCGGCTTCTCGCGGTCGCGGGCATCATCATCGGCTTTGCTGGACCTGTGCTAAACCCGCAAGAGGCCCGTGATGGCGACGGCGATCTGGTGATCGTTCTTGATGGGTCATGGGCAGGCGCCGCCACATGGGACGCCAAGATGGACCGGGTTGAGACATTGTTGACCGAAGCCGCAGTGGCGAACCGACGCGTCGCGGTGATCAATCTGACCGACACGCCGAACGAAGCCTTGCCCTTCGCCGCCGCAACAGATTGGCAGAACAGGTTACCCAATCTGGAACCTAATCCCTGGCAACCTATTGATCCAGAGACCTATTTCGCCGAACAGGACGGTCGTTTTGAGACCTATTGGATCTCTGATGGCCTCGACTATGCAGGCCGTGATGATTTACTAACGACACTTGAAACCTTTGGTACCGTCACCGCTTTTCAATCACCACGCCAGACGATTGGCCTGCGCCCAGCGCGGTTCGAAGACGGACAGGTCCTCGTCTCTGCCACACGTACCCCGATCGGAAACCTGACTGAAACGACCATTACTGCCGTTGGCCTCGATCCCGCAGGCGTTGAAAGGCAATTGGCGGCTGTTCCACTGACATTCGAACCAGGCGAGGCGGTGGCAGAGACTGCGATGGTCTTGCCACCCGAGTTACGCAATCGGATTACCCGGTTTGAGATCTCAACCGCACGGTCGGCTGGGGCCGTCAGCCTGACCGATGATGCGCTAAAACGACGGGAAGTTGCGCTGATCGCGGGCCGAGATGACCGCGAAGGGTTGGAATTGCTATCGCCGCTTTACTACTTGCGCGAGGCACTGGAACCGACCGCAGATATCATCGATGGCGCGCTTGCGGATATTCTGCTGGCGAACCCTGACGTGATCGTACTGGCTGACGTTGCGATCCTGACCGATATCGAAGCGCAAGGCGTCGAAGATTGGGTGAATAACGGCGGCATGCTTTTGCGGTTTGCAGGCCCGCGCCTTGCCGGGTCAGACCTTGGCCGCGCTGAGGAAGATCCGCTTTTGCCCGTGCGCCTACGCTCTGGTGGGCGCAGCGTCGGGGGTGCTATGAGCT
>JBCBDL010000186.1:0-5194 GCA_038529695.1 Pseudomonadota bacterium
GTGATGGTTTATCCAGCAGCGCGATAGTCTTCATCCGCGCCGGTTTGCGTGATTGCAGCAATTTGGTGACGTGGTTCAATGTGTGGCCGGTATCGACGATATCCTCAACAATCAGAACATCGCGCCCTTCGATCTGGCCGCGCAGGTCTTTGAGAATCCGCACCTCGCGGGTGCTTTCCATGCCGTCGCCATAAGATGATGCCTCAAGAAAATCGACCTCAACCGGCAGATCGAGTTCGCGCACGAGATCTGCGATAAACACGAATGAACCGCGCAAAAGGCCAACCACGACCAGTTTGTCGGTATCGGCGAATTCGTCGCTGATCTCGCGGGCGAGGGATTCGATCCGGGCGGCGATGGCTTTGGCGCTGATCAATTCGTCAATCAGATAGGCCGTGTGATCGGGGGCTGACATTGACGGCTCCGTTCGGGGTGTTGCTGCATGAATTGAAACCAAAACAAATGAACCTGCAACAGTCCAATTGAATCAAGAAGTTGACCCTAGGTAAATGTAAAATGCCGTGTTAATGTGAAAAAATTGCTGAGTGGGAGGTGTTTATGGCTGATCCTGATCCGGGAGGAATCCTGGTCGCGCCGATTGCGTCGATGATTGAACAAATTGGAGCAAGCGTCGCCGAAGCCTCTGTGCAATTGAATACCCAGCAATTGGAAGCGCTTGAGCAATACCCACCGCAATTGCGCGAAATGGGTCTAATGCCCACTATCTTTCATATGCAAGAGGTGGAGGTCGAACTGAAACTGGCCCTGCATATGACGCCCGGTTCCGGCGAGCCTGTGAAAGATGATCGGGGCATCCTTCGGCGTGGTTGGGATTTTATCATTGGGGCTACGCCGGTGAATGCAGATTACCAGAATGGGCCGGAATTTGATGTCAGCGGTGCATCAAGTCTGCGCATGCGGTTTGCGCCCGGTCCGCCCCCGGAAATTGACGAAGTGCCGACAGAGAGCGACGTGCCCCCGCAGATCGATGGGGGCCAATAGATGGCCAAACGCGCGACAAAGAAGGACGCTGATCCGGTGGACGTTCGGATCGTTGGTCTGTCCGATGATATATTGGCGACTTTGACCGGGTTACAGGACAGAATTGCCGCATTGGAAGCCCGCGACACGGAGTTGCGCGAAAAGATCGCCGCTTTGGAAGCAAAACAGCAGGCGCAGCCGCGCGGTGGACCATTTGGCGCAGGCGGACCGGTATTGCCACCCACATCACAAAATGACCCGGATGTGCAGGTGACGGATGCGGGCGAATTGGCCAGCAAACTCGCCGATGACATCGTCAATGCGCATCCCGAAGACAGCCCGTTCAGCCTGGATGGTGTCGAGATCGATCTGGCAGGGGCTGTCGGGCATGGCGAGGACGGTGTCGTATTGGGCACAAATCCGCGCCGCGCAGTAACCGGCGACACCGCAACGCGGATCAAGTTCAATCTGCGCCGCAGAACACGCACGACAATTGTGAAGTAAGGTATTGGTAACAAGGAGATACTGATGAGCGTTGGACAAGAGTTGCTGAACACACCATTCCCCGAAATGGTGTCCAAACTGGCGATTGCGGTGGCAGAGTCGCAGACCAAGCTGGATATGAATTCTACGGAAGTGGCCAGCTATATGGGCCAGCAGAAGATTCAGCTGCCTGATCTTTCAAAGCCGGACAAACAGAAAGAATATTCGCTGGTTGCGATGGGGTTCCTGCCGACTTTCTACGCCGTGCAAGAGGCCGAGATCGAAGTCAAAATGGCAATCACCATGGCCAAAACGAAAGAGGTCGGTGGCAGCGCCAGCGCCAAGGCCGGCTGGGGACCATTCGCGGCCTCTGTCAACGCGTCTTATTCATCGCGCTACGCGTATTCGCAGGAAGGTTCCAGCACGTTGCGCGTCAAGCTGGCCCCGGCGGACCCGCCGCTGATATTGCAAAAATACATGGAAGCCCTGACCAACAAAATGGCCGGTGATCTTCAGGATGAAATCACCAAGGTTGAAGGCGGCGGTGGTGGCGGAGGGGCCGGCGCCTGATACGACGATACTGCGGCATCTGGACCGGTCGCGCGTTCATGGGTTGATTTTTGGGACTGAGTTTAGGACACGCTAGCGCGAAATACTGCGTGAAAGTTGAACGATGCCGTCCCATTCCGAAACCAAGGTGCTGCCTTACACAGCACAACAGATGTATGATCTGGTTGCGGATGTTGGCAATTACCCCAAATTTCTGCCATGGACGGCTGCCGCACGTATCCGCAGTACCGATGATCATGGCGACAAGGTCGTGATGCTTGCGGATCTGGTGATTTCATTCAAGGTGTTCCGCGAACGGTTCGGCAGCCGCGTCACCATGTGGCCGGGCGATATGCGCATTGATACGGAATATCTGGATGGCCCGGTGCGCTATCTGGAAAGTCGTTGGCAGTTCAGGGATGTTGACGGTGGATGTGAAGTCTCGTTTGCCGTTGACTTTGAGTTCAAAAGCGTTCTGTTGCAGGGGGCTGCCAACGTGTTTTTCAACGATGCCATGCAGCGTGTTGTGCGGGCATTCGAACGCCGCGCGGCAGAGCTTTACGGGTGAGTGTTGAACACACACTGGCGCGCTTTGCTGCCAATGCGATGCCCAGTGACCATGCGATGTCGATCATGCGGCTGGCGCTGTTTGACTGGGCGGTTTGTGCCATTGCCGGTCAGGATGAACCGGTTGCGCGGATTTTGCGCAATCATGCCGCGATGGAGTGTCCCATTGGTCCTGCCTGTATTGTGGGTGGGGGGCAGACCGCGCCGTCGCGTGCGGCGCTGATCAACGGCGCGACCAGTCATGCACTGGATTATGACGATACACACTTTGCCCATATCGGGCATACCAGCGTCGCCGTGATCCCAGCGGTTCTGGGCGTCGCGGCGAGCCGCGACATGCAACCGGTTCTGCGCGCGGCGATGATCGGGTCCGAGGGGGCGGTGCGTGTTGGGATATGGCTCGGGCGCGATCATTATCAGGTTGGGTTTCATCAGACAGCAACTGCAGGGGCATTTGGGGCAACACTGGCCGTGGGTTGCATGCTTGGGTTGGATGAGGATCAGATCGTCACCGCCCTTGGCCTTGCTGCAACCAAGGCGGCAGGTTTGAAATCCCAGTTCGGCACGATGGGTAAGCCATTGAATGCGGGGCTGGCGGCAGAGACGGGCGTGCTGGCTGCGCAATGGGCCAGCGCCGGGCTGACATCTACCGAACGAGGGCTTAGCGGTGCCTTGGGTTTTGCCGCAACGCATCATGCGCTGTGTGATAGCGCTGCGTTCGACACATTGGGCACGCAGTGGCTGATGCAGGATGTCAGCCACAAGTTTCACGCCTGTTGTCATGGTCTGCATGCAATGCTTGAGGCTTTGCAAGATATCTCAGCGCCGGTGGATGCGATGACTGTCTACACCCATCCACGCTGGCTGAGTGTGTGCAACAATGCAGCACCGCGCACGGGGTTGGAGATGAAGTTTTCATACAAAATGACCGCTGCGATGCGTATGGCGGGCCTTGATACCGCGCGGATTGGCATTTTCAGCGATGTGCATGCAATGGACCCGACTTTGAAAGACCTTGCTGATCGGGTCACGGTGGTCCGCGATCCGGACTTGTCCGAAATGCAGTGTCGGATTGAAGTGACGGGGGGCAGTGGCTCTGAAGTCTTGTTCCACGACTTGCAGACGCCGATGACATTGGCCGCGCGCGAGGCGCGGTTGCAATCGAAGGGGCGAGCGGTCGTCGGTGCAGCTCTGGCTGATGATCTCTGGGCTGCGGTTCAAGCTGATGACGTTGCACCGCTGATGGGTTTGATTACCCGCCCTTCGCCTGTTTGAGCGCGTTAATCAAAAGCGTCAGTGCGTGGTCTGTCGCCGCTTGCCTGACCTTTGCGCGCCCCAGCGCCCCGAACTCAACCTTTTCAGTCTGATAGAAATCAGGCGTGGCGATGCCAAAGCAGACCCGGCCTTCGGGCTTATGATCGGACCCTCCCGGGCCGGCGATCCCTGTGATTGAAACCGCAAGGCTTGCTTCTGAATGGTCAATCGCGCCCTTTGCCATCTCGGCGGCGACCTGTTCTGATACGGCGCCGTGTGCTGCGAGTGTTGCGGCGCGTACGCCAAGCTGCGCCATCTTGGCGTCATTGGTATAGGTCACAAAACCCCGGTCGAACACAGCAGAACTGCCCGCGATGTCGGTGATCGCCGCGCTGACCATACCGCCTGTGCAGCTTTCGGCGGTTGCGATCATGATGCCTTTCGCCTTCGCGGCATCTAACAGCGCGGCGGCGTTCACATCAGCACCAGATGAAAAAGTGCCGCAAAGGCGATCACCCCAATCGCAGCAAAGATCCCGGCGATGACATCGTCCAGCATAACACCTGTCGGTCCATGCATGCGGTCGGCCCAGCCGACAGGCCCCCACTTTGTAATGTCAAAAAGCCGAAACAACACGAACGCTGCGACCCAGCCGGGCCAGAGTGCGGTGATATCTGCACTCATCAATTGCGCGCCAAAGGCAACGGGCAGCAATGCGATCCATTGGCCTGCGACCTCATCAATCACGATCTCGGACGGGTCATGGTTGTCTTTGCCCCTTGTCTCAACCCCCGTCGCCCAGACACCAAGGCCGTAGGATAACACAACCCCGGCCACCAAGCCCCAAGGGCCGGTTGCGATGTAAATGACCCAAGCGGCGGGCAGGGCGGCCAGTGACCCCCAGGTGCCGGGGGCAGGGCGGAGATGCCCGACATAGAAGAACGTCGCGATCAGATGGGTCATGCTTTGACCAGGGTTGCGGTGGCGATGGCGGCAATCCCTTCTTCGCGACCCGTGAAACCCAGCCGTTCCGACGTGGTGGCCTTTACACTGATCCGATCCGCACCCAACCCCATGATGCCTGACAAAGCGGCCTTCATCGCCGCCTGATGCGGGCCGACCTTGGGGTATTCGCAGACAAGTGTGCAGTCGATATTGCTGATTCTAAAGCCGTTTTGGGTGGCCAGAGCCACGGCATGTTCAAGAAAAATGTGGCTCGCGGCACCTTTCCATTGCGGATCAGAGGGCGGGAAATGCTGCCCGATATCGCCCATGCCCAGCGCGCCATAGATCGCATCGGTGACGGCATGCATGCCCACATCGGCGTCGGAATGCCCTTGCAGGCCGCGACCGTGGGGGA
>JBCBDL010000187.1:0-5143 GCA_038529695.1 Pseudomonadota bacterium
CCCATGATCCGTATTCTTGCCCTGATTGCATTGCTGACACCCCTGTCAGTCACCGCCCAAGAGGCCGAGCCGCATATGACACTGCCGCGCATGGCCGAAATTGTGCTGGCCCTTGATCCAGAGGCGCGAACAGCCAGCAATAGTTTTGAATTTCAGATTGATGACATACCGGTGCTGATTGTCTTTGACGTACGCGCAAACCGGATGCGGGCGATGGTGCCGATCCGGTCAGCCGAAGGCATGACGCTGGAAGAAATGCAGCGTGTTATGCAAGCCAATTTCGACAGCGCGCTTGATGCGCGCTACGCGGTCGCCAATGGGCGGCTTTGGGGGATTTTTTTGCATCCTTTCAAAGAGTTGGAGCGTGATCAGCTAATTTCCGGTCTGGCGCAGACCGTCAATGTCGCCAAAACCTATGGCACGCTGTATTCCAGCGGGGCCGGTCAGTTTGGCGCAGGCGATAGTGGTGATCTGCAACGTCAATTGATCGAAGAACTGCTGGAGAAGGGCCAGGATATCTGACACTCTCTGCGATATGGCAGAGCATATCGTCGATCTTCAGACCTGGCCGCGGGCGGCGCAGTTCCACTTTTTCCGGACCTATCAGAAACCGCATTATGCAGTGACATCCCGGCTGGATGTCAGCCATATCATTGCGCGCAAGCCGGATGGCATATCGCCCTATCGGGCGTGTCTTTTTGCGATCGGGTCAGGGCTGCACGCAGTGCCCGAATTGTGCATGCGCTTTCGGGGTGATCAGGTGGTGCGGCATGATATGGTTACGTTGTCGATGACCGTGCCGACCCATAGCGGAACATTTGGCTACGCCTATGTGCCCTTTTTGCCGGATTTTAGCGCTTTTGACGCGCAGGCCAAAGCTTTGATCGATCAGGTTGCTGCCGGAGATGCCTTGGCAGCCAATAGCGGGGAGCGCGATGATCTGGCATATTTGTCCTGCATGCCATGGCTTGATTACACCTCGATCAACAATGCGCTGCCGGGGCCGGATGATTGCATCCCGCGCGTCTCTTGGGGCAAGTTCGTGGACCAAGACGGCCCATGGGATATGGCGATGACGCTTGAGGTGCATCATGCACTGGTCGATGGTGCGCAGGTGGGTGATTATTTTCACGCTGTGCAAACGGCGCTGGGCAGTGTTTAGTCCCGCGCTACGCCCTCTTGTGAAACTTTTGTGACAATTTGCGTTTCTTGACCCATATCACTGGGGTCGTTTCGGTACCTTGGCAGGCTTACCTCATCGCCGGAGGAGAGCTGCCATGTTTGATCAGACACTGCCTGAAAGCCCCGTCACCAACCATCCGCAATCGAACGCGCCGCTGATTTCGGTCGCCGGTCTGAACCTGTGGTATGGACACAAACAGGCATAGAAAGATGTCAGTTTTGACCTTTGTAACCGCGAAATTCTCGCCTTTATCGGGCCATCAGGTTGCGGCAAGTCGACTGCGCTAAAGGCGGTGAACCGGATGCATGACGACACCCGGGATGTCCGCATCACCGGCACGATCGAGATGGATGGCAAGGATGTGATGGCCGCCGATATTGATGCGCCCGAACATCGCAGCCGCTTTGGCTGGGTCGCGCAAAAGCCGAACCCGTTTGTGATGACGATCTATGACAATGTGGCATACCGCGCGCGCATTCATGGGATGGCGCGATGCAGGGCTGATCTGGACGGGCAGGTTGAAGACGATCTGCGCAAGGCGATGCTGTGGGACGAGGTCAAGGACGATCTGCATCGCAAGATGGGTACCGATCTGTCAGGCGGGCAACAGCAGCGTCTTTGCGTGGCCCGTGCTTTGGCAACCCAACCAGAGGTGTTCCTGATGGACGAACCCACAGGATCGATTGACCCTGTTGCAACTGAACGGATCGAGGATCTGATGCTGCATTTGCGTGAATATCTGAGCGTGATCGTGATCACGCATTCTATGATGCAAGCGCGCCGGATTGCGGACCGTGTTGCCTTCTTCCATCTCGGCAAGGTGTTGGAGATCGGGCCAACCGGGCAAATCTTCGATCATCCGCGCAGTGATCGTCTGCGTGACTTTGTAAGGGGCAAGTTTGGCTAGCACCCCGCTCCACCGTGCTGCGAAGCTGCCCAAGCGACATCGGTTGCAAGGATCAACACTGCGATATTCGTGAAAAAAGCGTTGTGTGTTTCAGCCACATTTCGGCCATGATCACAAATTAGTGACGTTGGGTAAGATGGTGTTTCACTGCCATCTGCTGTTCGGTGTCGTCACCGGTGAATAGAAGTTGTTTACGAGTGGAGAAGATTGTGAGCAAGACAGTACATGCCAAGACTCTGGCATCCTTTTTGGTATTTGGTTTCCCATTTTCAGCCGCCGCGCAAATCACATGCGGCCAGGATTACATGGTCGTATCCGGCGATACGCTGAGTGAGATAAACATGCGCGCCTACGGCACTGGCGCATTCTCTGACCTGCATCAAGCAAATATCGACGTGATTGGGAGAAACCCCAATCTTATCCTTGTGGGCCAGAAACTGCGTATCCCGTGCCGCGGTGACAGTGTTGTCGCCGCGAATACAACTGCGCCGTCTACGACTGTCGAAAGCGCGGATGAAAGTGCGGAAAACGTCACGGTTTCCGTGCAAGAGCCGCTGGTCTTTACTTTCAACAAAACGTCAGCCCCGAAATTTATCATCAATGATGGGATCATCGACATTTACCTGGCCGAGATTGCCGAGGTCACCGACGGCCGTGTGCAATTCATCGATCCACCGGTCATGAACCGTGACCCCAAGGCACAGCTTGATCTGGTGACGTCGGGCGCTGTTGACGGCGCGTATGTTTTCAACGGCTACCTGGCTGACTCGCACCCGCTGTTGCAATTGCCAATGATACCCCTGATGGGTGGGTCGGCCGAGCAGACGGCAGTCTCGCTTTGGAACCTGCATGCCAACTATCTGGCCGATACCGACTACTTTGACGAGGCGCAGGTCATGGGGTTTGTCGCTGCCCCAGCCGCCCATATTTGGCGGCTGAGCAGCCAACCAGTCGCGTTGAACGCCGATATCGCCGACATGAACAATTACGCTGTTCCCTATTTCGAAGGGTTGGATACGCGGGGCCCGGCGGCAGTTCGCGCCGAAAACGAAATGGCGCTGATGGCCCAGGATGAAGAAGCAAATGGCACGCTGACATTTTTCATGGCACATGGTGCCGCGCGGGCTGCCGGTGTCTGGACCGAAGATCGTACCGTGACGGAGGTGGACTACGGCCTTTATACGCCGACATTCTCAGTTGTCCTGTCGCATGAGGCATGGCGTCAGATTTCCGCCGAAGATCAGGCGGCCATTACTGCGATTTCAGGTGAGTACCTTGCCCATCGCTCTGCTTCATGGGACGTTTTTGACAACGGACATCGTCTGCACATGCTGGATACCGGCCTGAATGTCGTAAAGGCGGACATGGGCCTGTTGGCCGAACTGGATGATGTCGCTGCAGTGCGTGTCGATGGCTGGGTGGCCCAGGCGAACGCCATGGGCGTGGCAGGGCGTGATGCAGTTGACGCATATCAGGCTGACCTTGACGCGCTGCAGGATCGTTTGCTTTTCCGGTAATCGTCGCAAACGCGGCGGCCTTGCATTATTGGGGAATCCCCCCTATACGCCGCGGTGTCGAAGCGTCGAGACAGGCGCGGACTTGAGACTTGAGCGGGGTCGGTTCTGAACCGGCCCTGTTGTTTTATGTTCCGTGAGTGACGCCAGACCAAACCGCAACCCAAAGACCGGCGGAGACAACCGCACGGCCCGTATAAAACCAAACGTTAGGAAAACGACGCCACATGGCAAACACAATGGAAGAGTTTGAAGCGCTCCTGAACGAAAGCTTCGAAATGGACACACCCTCGGAAGGGTCAGTTGTCAAGGGCAAGGTCATCGCAATCGAAGCGGGCCAAGCCATCATCGACGTGGGCTACAAGATGGAAGGCCGCGTCGAGCTGAAAGAATTTGCAAATCCCGGGGAAGAGGCTGAACTGGCTGTTGGCGACACTGTCGAAGTGTTCTTGCGTCAGGTTGAAAACGCCAAGGGCGAGGCTGTGATCAGCCGTGAGATGGCCCGCCGCGAAGAAGCCTGGGACCGTCTGGAAAAAGCCTATGCCGACGAAGAGCGTGTCGATGGCGCTATCTTTGGCCGTGTGAAGGGTGGTTTTACTGTCGATCTTGGTGGCGCTGTGGCGTTCTTGCCCGGCTCTCAGGTCGATGTGCGCCCTGTGCGTGACGCGGGCCCGCTGATGGGTCTCAAGCAGCCATTCCAGATCCTGAAAATGGACCGTCGCCGTGGCAACATCGTTGTGTCCCGCCGTGCGATCCTCGAAGAATCCCGTGCCGAACAGCGCGCCGAAGTCATTGGCAACCTGACCGAAGGCCAGGAAGTGGACGGCGTCGTCAAGAACATCACCGAATATGGTGCATTCGTTGATCTGGGCGGTGTTGACGGCCTCTTGCACGTGACTGACATGGCATGGCGCCGGGTCAACCACCCATCCGAGATCCTGACCATTGGTGAAACAATCAAGGTGCAGGTCATCAAGATCAACAAGGAAACCCACCGTATTTCCCTCGGCATGAAGCAGCTGCAGGATGATCCATGGGATGCTGTTGAAGCCAAGTTCAGCCTTGGTTCCGTGCATCAAGGCCGTGTGACCAACATCACCGATTACGGCGCATTTGTTGAGCTGGAAGCCGGTGTTGAAGGTCTGGTTCACGTCTCTGAAATGTCCTGGACCAAGAAGAACGTGCATCCCGGCAAGATCGTGTCGACCTCTCAGGAAGTCGAAGTCATGGTCCTGGAAATCGACAGCACCAAGCGCCGCGTGTCATTGGGCCTCAAGCAGACCCAGCGCAACCCATGGGAAGTCTTTGCCGAGCAGTTCCCTGAAGGGACCGAGGTCGAAGGCGAGGTCAAGAACATCACCGAGTTTGGTCTGTTCATCGGCCTTGAAGGCGATATCGACGGCATGGTGCACCTGTCTGACCTGACATGGGAAGGCCGTGGTGAGGACGTGATCGGCGACTTCCGTAAGGGTGACGTGGTCAAGGCCAAGGTTGCCGAAGTGGATGTTGAGAAAGAGCGTATCAGCCTTTCCATCAAGG
>JBCBDL010000188.1:0-5140 GCA_038529695.1 Pseudomonadota bacterium
GTCTTGCCGTGGTCAACGTGACCAATCGTGCCGATGTTCACGTGCGGTTTCGTGCGTTCAAACTTTTCCTTAGCCATTTCACATGGGCCCTTAATTTTGAGGGGCCAAACAGGCCCGGTCCAACATCGCGGGCGATGTATTTGGAAATGGTGTGGAAATCAAGGGGTCTCAGGGGCTTTGGAGCCTGGTTTGATTTTGCGGTGCGGATCGTGTCCGATGGGCAAATGTTGTGGCAAACAATTGGAGAAAAATCATGAAACTGGGTGCATTTTCAATCAGCCTGAACGTCAAGGATATTGCAGCGTCCAAGGCATTTTACGGCAAGCTGGGCTTTGCGCCCTTTGGTGGTGATGAGGAACAGGGTTGGCTCATGCTGCGCAACGGTGACACGGTCATCGGGTTGTTCGGAGGTTTTCTGCAGGCCAACACACTGACATTCAATCCCGGCTGGGATCAGAACGCGCAAAACCTTGATGATTTTGACGATGTGCGCGACATCCAAAAAAGGCTCAAGGCGGATGGCGTGGAGTTCTTCAGCGAGGCAGATGAAAACACGACCGGCCCTGCGAGCTTTGTCGTGATGGACCCGGATGGCAATCCAATCCTGATCGACCAACACCGCTAGGCGGCATCCGGCGAAAACATGCGGTCGTCCGGCGCATAATCGGCTGATCGCTGCTGGTGCGGCAAGGGCGTCCTGATCACCGGTTGATCTGCGTCTGCACGCACTTCTAGGGTCCGGCCACGGTGACGCGCGCTGGGGCGACGAGCAATCCGCGAACCCGCCCTTTCCTATTGGAAAACAAGGGCTTTTGATCGGTCAGATATTCCATCTGACCGGCCCACTTTTTGTGCGCAATGCGCAAATGAAGAGGACGAAAACATGAGCCAAGCAAGTGACGTCGAACTTTTGATGCTTGACCTGATCAACGAAGAACGCACATCGCGCGGGCTGGAGCCGCTGACGATCAACAACAACCTGAATGCGTCCAGCGAAGACCACAGCAGATCAATGCTTGATAACAACAGCTTTTCGCATCGGGGTGTTGATGGGTCCAGCGCGACAGAGCGGATGGTCGATGCAGGATACGATCTGGAAGGCATTTGGCGGACCGGCGAAAACATCGGCATACAAAGCCTGCGCGGCGAACCGGGCATCGCGGATGATGTCGAAGATGTCCATATCAGCCTGATGAACAGCCCCGGACACCGGGCCAATATTCTGAACCCCGACTTTGATGAGATCGGCATCGGTGTAGAACTTGGCGATTTCACCTACGACAGCGGCGCAAGGCTTGATTCTGTCATGATCACACAAAACTTTGGGCGTACTGACGCGGAAACCAGCGATCCTGCGCCTGTGGCGCCGGTGGCAGATACCGCCGAAACCGTTGCTGTGACCGCACCTGCCGAAGATGATCTGTCGGAGGTGGTGCAAACGACCACTACGACCACAGGATCAACAACCGATAGCAGTAGTAGCACGGTGACAACGACAGCCGGCCCGGACGGCGTCGATGTTGAGATCGATGGTGACGGTAACTTTACCGCCGGAGGGACTGCGTCCAATGGCGAAGATACCGTGACAGAAACCGACAGCGATGGGTCACTGGCAGAAGATGTGCCTGCCGATGACCTTCCAGCACCGGAGCCTGCGCAGCCACCCTTTGACGCAGCGACGTTCTTTGATCAGTTCTTTGCAGAATTCGATTTTGGGAGTGGTCCTGCAACGGATGACATGCAGGTTGTCACGACATTTGAGGGCAGCATCGCGACCCCCGATGGCACCGTCACAATAAATGACCCCGAAGAATTCAGCACATTCTTTATGGATATGGTGATGATGGCCACCGTGTCCTGCGCCGACCTGATGGATATGGGCTAAGCCTGTTTGGGAAGCCCAAGATGTCGAAGGCGGGCCATCGCGGCCCGCCTTCATTACAATTTAACCAACGGGCAGGTTGTCGACCCGCTTGATCGCGACAACCGAAGACCGCGGCAACAGTCCTTCACCGTCGGGGAATGGTGCTGCCGGGTGCTGGATGCCGACAAACATCGTCCGCAAATCTGCCGACCATGTTATGCCCGTCACCTCGCACCCATATGGCCCGGTCATGAACCGTTCGATCTGGCCCGAGACAGGATCACCTGCAAGCATCTGGTTGTTCCCCATGCCCGCAAAGTCACCCTCGTTGTCATAGTCACCGTCTGTCTGGATCCAGACCAGACCGGTGGTGTCGAACATCATGCCGTCGGGTGAGTTGAACAGGTTGCCTTCGTTGATGTTGGAAGACCCAGCATATTTGTCGTCATGCACGGTCGGGTTGCCCGCCATCACATACAAATCCCAAGTGAACGTGTCGGCGGCGTGGTCATCATTGCTGGGATACCAGCGCACGATCTGGCCATAGTTGTTTTCGGCACGTGGGTTGGGCCCGTTCACAGGGGTCGGATCGCCACCTGCATTTGCCTTCACCCCGCGGTTGCGGTTGTTGGTCAGGCAGCAATACCCCTCTGCCGCGATCGTGTTCACGGCAACCCATTCGGGACGATCCATCGTGGTGGCACCGACGTTAGAGGCGGCCATGCGGGTGAAGATCGCGATTTCGGCTTCGTCCATACCGGTCGCTTCGGGTGTCAGCGCGATCCATTGACCGGTCAGGTCATTGTCGAACTTGGCCACATAAAGCTGACCGTCATCCAGCAGTTCAGATGTCGGCCCACCTGGTGTGTAGACACCGTTTGAGACGTATTTGTAAAGGAACTCACCCCTTTCATCATCGCCCATGTAAACCACAACGCGGCCATCAGGTGCGATCACGGTTGCCGCATTTTCGTGCTTGAAGCGGCCCAAGGCTGTATGCTTGATCGGGGTTGAGGTCGGATCGGTTGGATCGATTTCAACGATATAGCCAAAGCGATGTGGTTCGTTCGGGTTCTGGCTTACGTCGAAACGCGCGTCGAACTTTTCGTAAGCATAACGTCCTTCGAGGCCGATGCCGTACCGCACAAAATCCTCGGGCCGTTCGAAGGTTTCGTCGGTCGAGCCGAAATAGCCGTTAAAGTTCTCTTCGCAGGTCAGGTAGGTGCCCCACGGGGTCTTGCCCGCGCCACAATTGTTCATGGTCCCAAGAACCGTGGTTCCGGCGGGGTCAGCAGGCGTTTGCAGCAACGGATGCCCGGCAGCAGGACCTGCGATAGTCATCGGTGTGTTCTGTGTGATCCGGCGGTTCAGATCACTATCCACAACGATGTCCCAGCCATCCGGTCCTTCGGCGACTTCCATCACCGTGACCCCTTGCATGTTCTGCAAGGTCAGCACGTCATCAGCACTAAGGATTTCGCCGTCCTGATGCGGCAGGTTTTCTCGCGGGTTCACATATTCATGGTTCACCGCGATGACCTGACGACCACCAACCACAAAGGCTTCCATGCCGTCGGTATTCTCACCAAAGACCCGGTCAGAACTGCCGACGCTAACGCCTGTTTCGTTGCTCAGTTCTTCGGCGTCGGAAAAGAGTGGCTGGCCCCATTTCGCGACCGGATGCCATGTATAGCCGTCAGGTACGTGTATGGTGCCATCCGTTGCAATTGGAACTGGCGTAAAGCCAAAGCGGCTGGCTGTCTGCGCCTCGGCAGAGGTGCCGGACAAAAGGCCTGTGCCCATCACGGCGGCGCCGGAGCCGTAGGCGACAATTCCGCTCAAAAATCCTCGGCGGGAAATAGCGGCTTCCACAACCTCGTCAAAATCCGTTTCTTCCGGTGCCGGACGTTGCAGTTCGTCCCATTCATCCCAGGAAAGGTCATAGGTATCGGTCGTATCTTTCATTTGGATTTCCCCCAATTGAACGTGAATAACGATGCGACCCTAGGTGCGCTACTTTTCAGGATTGTGACAATTCGAACTGTTTACCGGACCATTTCGTCGCACCTTTCTGGTCGCGCGACTGTGGTGGTTCTGGATCGGCCGAGCTTGCCAGACCCAAGTTGAAATTGTACCGGGTCGGTCAGCAATCTGTATACAATTTTCGCGGATTGCAGGCTGGTTTGTCTTTGAGATCAAGAAAAGCGGTTGTTCTTTGGGAAGCCATAAGGGGGCCGTTTGCCAACTCCGGCACGCGCGCCACTCCAGTCCGTCATATCCGATTCTGTCCGGGTCTTGCCGCCGCCCATGGGCCAGGAGAGGCCATCGGCCCAGTTGAAGGTCGTGAGGTCGGATAGCCCACCATCGAGCTCCAGCATGCCCTGCCGCCCGGTGGCTTTCTTGTATTTCTGAATGCGCACGCCCTTGCCACGGTTCATCTCAGGCAACTCTTCGACCGGGAAGACGAGGAATTTGGCGTTCTCAGAGACCACGGCGATATGGTCGCCAGTGACGCGAGTGCAAACCTTGGCGATCGTATCCTTGACGTTGAGCACCTGTTTGCCCGCGCGGGTTTGGGCGACAACCTCTTCTTCAGGGACAATGAAGCCGTTGCCTTCGGCAGAGGCGACGATCAGCTTCGCGCCGGGTTTGTGGATCAAGAAGTCGACGATTTCGACGTCATTGGGCAGGTCCACCATCAGGCGCAGCGGTTCGCCCATGCCACGGCCACCGGGCAGGTTGGACGCGGCGACGGTGTAGAACCGTCCATTGGCGCCAAAGACCAAGAGCTTGTCGGTGGTTTCAGCGTGGAAGATGAAGCGCGGGCCGTCGCCATCCTTGAATTTCAACTCGCGGGTCAGGTCGATATGGCCGGTCATGGCGCGAACCCAGCCCATTTTGGAACAGACGACGGTGATCGGTTCACGTTCGATCATCGCCTCCAGCGGGACCTCGACCACCTCTTCAGCCTCGGCGAACTGCGTGCGGCGCGCGCCGCCTTCGCTGGTCTTGCCAAAGGTCTTGCGGGTTTCGCGCAGTTGTTCGGCGATCTTCGCCCACTGCAGGTCTTCGCTTTCCAGCAAATCCTCGATCCCGGCGCGTTCTTCCATCAGCGCGTCACGTTCGGCGATGAGTTCGAGCTCTTCCAAGCGCCGCAAGGACCGCAGGCGCATGTTCAGGATCGCCTCGGCCTGGATCTTGTCCGGGCGACCAGTGAAAAAGACTACGTCTCGCCCATTGATGACGACCCAGAGGTCGCGCTGTCCGAAATCCAGG
>JBCBDL010000189.1:0-4914 GCA_038529695.1 Pseudomonadota bacterium
GGCCTCGATTTCCGGCTTCACGCCCAGATCGGTCATCATCCGCCCCATTGCCTGCAGCATGCCGGGGGTGTTGGTCATCACGTAATCGGCTTCGGCAAAATTCATCGTGCCGCAATCGAGGGTGCAAATCTCTGGCAGGCACTGGGCCACATGCGCCACCCGTTCGGTCGCGCCAACCATGTCGGTGCCTGCGACCGTTGGCAGCGGCTGTTCCACACCGCCAAACACCATATCACCGCCCATCCCAGCAGTGAGGTTCAGAACGACATCCACCTCTGCATCCCGAATACGGTCGGTCACCTCGCGGTAAAGCGCCAGATCGCGCGAAGGCACGCCGGTCTCTGGGTCACGCACATGGCAATGCACAATCGCCGCCCCGGCCTTGGCGGCATCAATCGCGCTGTCAGCGATCTGGTTGGGGGAACACGGCACATGCGGGCTACGGTCTTGGGTAGACCCAGAGCCCGTCACGGCACAGGTGATAAAAACCTCGCGGTTCATTTGCAGCGGCATGGGCACCTCCCCGGTCTTTTTCGCGACACTGTGCGAAATTGCCGGGGCGTACAACCCAATCCTTGACAGAACGGGTGATCGTCTGGCAGGTCAAAGGGCATGACCAAGCGACTGCACATTCCTAGCGTTTACTTTACCAGCGCCACATAACGGCGGCTGGGGTCTTTCATCACATCTAACATCAACAGCCGCCCGCAAGGGTGCTAATGATTGACGTGTCCTTGCGACAAATAGCAAGGACAGGACATGACGACATTTTCCATCACCCCGGCAGCGCCGCGCGACCTGCCGCATATCCAAAAGCTGATCCGCTGCCTCTCGGCCTTTCACGGTGATGAGGCAGAGGTGACGCTGGAACAATTGCAAGATTTCTTCTTTGGCAACCCAGCCCCCGCCCTTGCCTTTGTCGCGCGGGATGGGGCAGAGATTGTGGGCTACGCGGGTGTACTCAAGAAACTGCAAATCCACTCGGCCCGGCCCGGCTTTGACATTCAGCATCTTTATGTGGCCGAGCGCTGGCGGGCCCAAGGCGTGGGCCGTGCCCTGATCGCGGCGGTCACCGCCCACGCGGCGGAGACCGGTGCGAAGGGAGTGACGATTGGCACCGCGCCCGACAACAAAACAGCCCATGCCGCCTATCGCGGAATGGGGCTGGAAGAGATTACGGATGCGGGACCACGGTTCTGGATTGCGGCGGAGGGAGGAAATGATGCAGGCATGCCTCAATAGGGCATCGGATATGCCTTATGCGCCTCATCGATCTCGGCAATCACATCTGTCGGCAGCACCACATCCTTACCCGCAAGGATTTGTTCCAACTGCGCCGATGTCGTCGCTCCGAAGATTGCCGACACCGCGAAGGGCCGCGTGCGTTGCCAGGCCATGGACATATGCACCGGGTCCAGCCCATGTTTCGCCGCGATATCGAGATAGGCTTGCGTCGCTTCAAAGACCCGCGGCGACCGCCGCCCGCCAAGGTCACCGTTGATCGCCATGCGGCTGCCCGCTGGCACTTGGCCGTTCTGGTACTTCCCGGTCAGAAGCCCGGCAGCAAGCGGTGAGAACGACAGCAAAGTCACATCCTCATTCACCGCCATTTCCGCCATGTCGGTGTCGTAAAGACGACAGAGGAGCGAGTATTCGTTCTGCACGCTCGCCATGCGCGGCAGGCCCGCTGCCTCGGCCTGGTCGATCCATTTGGTCATGCCCCAGGCGCTTTCATTCGACATGCCGATGGCGCGGATCTTGCCCGCTTTCACCGCCTCGCCCAGCGCCTCAAGCACATCCATCATGTGATCAAGCGTCTGCTGCCGATCCTGCCCTGACGGATCATAATGCCAGTTTTGCCGGAACATGTACGACCCACGGACCGGCCAATGCATCTGGTAAAGGTCGATCACGTCCGTCTGCAAACGCTTCAAGGACGTATCAACCGCCTCGCGGATCACAGCCCCATCATAGCCGCGCCCTTCGCGCACCCAGCCGGGGTTGTTGCCTGATACTTTGGTGGCCACGACAATCTCATCACGCCGCCCGGTCTTGGCGATCCAGTTGCCGATGATCTGTTCGGACAGGCCTACTGTCTCGGCCCGGATCGGGTTCACCGGATACATCTCTGCCGTATCAAGAAAGTTGATGCCCGCATCCAGCGACATGTCGATCTGGTTATGCGCATCGTCTTCGGGCGTCTGATTTCCGAAAGTCATCGTGCCAAGGCACCATTCGCTGACCATGATATCGGTACGGCCAAGGGGGAGTTTTTGCATATCGTTGCCTTTTATTCGCGTATCGGGCGCGACCCTAATGTGCCCTGCGGCGAGAACAAGAGCGCAAACGCGACATGCGTTTTGTCGATTAGTGACGCGCGACTCAGAAAAGAGGGGCGCATAGCTCGGCCATGCGTTTGACCCTGTCCTTTGCCGCCCTGTTTTTGTCCGTTGCGCTATTGCAGCTGTCATCCGGTGGTGTCGGCCCGCTGGATGCGCTGACGGGGCTAGAGGCCGGGTTCACCCAATCACAGGTCGGTTTCCTCGGCTCAGCCCATTTCGTGGGCTTCTTTATCGGCTGCTGGTGGGCACCGCGCCTGATGGGCAGCGTTGGGCACAGCCGCGCCTTCGCGACCTTCACCGCCATGGGGGCGATTGGGCTGGCCGCACATGTGATCGTGATTGACCCCTGGTTCTGGGCATTCTTCCGCATCGGTTCCGGAATATGTGTGGCAGGCTGCTACACGGTGATCGAGGCGTGGTTGCAAGCCAAGGTCACCAATGAAACCCGCGGCCGAGCAGTGGCCAGCTACCGCATTGCCGATACAAGCGCATCTTTCGTCGCACAATTCATGATCGGGACCCTCGCCAACCTTGAAACCTATATCGCCTACAACATCTTGACCATTTTCTGCTGTGCATCACTGCTTCCGTTGGCCCTGACGCGCGTGCCGCAACCCGCCACCCCCAAGGCGACCCGGTTGCGGCCAAGGCTCGCCTGGGCTTGTTCGCCCTTAGGCGTCGCTGCGGTGATTGTCGCTGCCCTGTCAAGCGCATCGTTCCGCATGGTCGGCCCGATCTATGGGCAAGAGGTCGGATTGAACGCTGCACAAATTGGAACATTCCTGGCCGCTTTCGTCGCCGGTGGCGCACTGGCGCAATACCCGGTGGGCTGGCTAGCGGACAAATATGACCGGCGCTGGGTGATGATCTGGTTGTCGGTTGCCGCCATCGCCGCTTGCGCATTGACGGTCGCAATGGCGGGCAATGGTACGGCAAGTATCCTGTTCGCTGCCGGTTTCTTCGGGCTGACAACATTTCCGATCTATTCGGTCGCCACAGCGCATGCCCATGATTTTGCGACCGCCGATCAACGCGTTGAGCTGTCTGCCGCGTTGATGTTTTTCTTCGCCATTGGCGCAATTGCGGCCCCGCTGACCACATCGGCGCTGATCGGTGCTTACGGACCTGCCGCGCTGTTTTACTTCATCTCAGCCGGTCATGTCGCGTTGGTGATTTTCGGTTTGTTGCGGATGCGCAAACGCGCAGCACCTGAGGCACGCACACGCTACGTTTACGCACCAAGGACAAGTTTCGGCATTGGCCGCCTGTTGGGGCGCAGCCGGGAACGGTGATCAGAAGTTGTAAATGACGGCGACACGCGTTGTTGTCACCGCAGCCGTGAACGTGTCTTCCATGAAATCGCGGATCAATTCACCGCGCAGTGTCAGCGTATCTGAAACGGCCCGTTCTGCCCCGATGCCAAAGTTAAGACCCGCGGCAGTGTCATCCGCAAAATAGTATTCCGTCACACCACCTCCTGCGCGCAGCGTGTAACCGCCCCAGTCATAACTGCCGAGCACGCGAATGCGCGCTGTGTCATAGTCATTGTCACCTGCAATTTGCGCGCCATATTCGGCCTCACCGATCACAGCGAAGCGACCCGCATCAATGCCTAACCCAGCAATGACCGATCCGACAACCTGATCATCACCCGAATGCGGAAAATGATAATCCAGGCTGCCACCGACATAGACATCCTGCGCGTAGGCAGCATTCCCCAGAACAGCTGCGAGAAGGGCGGGGATCAGCGTTTTCATCATCTCTCTCCTGCTTTGGGGATGATTTAGGCATCCAAGCTGCAAAACGCTAGTCACCGCCGTCCGGCCCCGCTAGATAAGCGGAAATCTATCAGGACGAAGACCATGGCCCGCCATCTGATCACCTCTGCGATCCCCTATATCAACGGGATCAAACATCTTGGAAATCTTGTGGGCAGCCAATTGCCTGCCGACCTTTACGCGCGCTACCTGCGCCAGCGCGGGCATGAGGTCCTGTTCCTCTGCGCCACGGATGAGCATGGCACACCGGCGGAACTGGCGGCCGCCAAGGCCGGTAAACCGGTCGCCGAATACTGTGCTGAGATGCATCAGGTTCAGTCCGATATTGCGGATGGGTTCCGTCTGTCATTCGACCATTTTGGCCGCTCCTCCAGCCCGCAGAACCACGCGCTGACCCAGGCCTTTGCTGAAAGGTTGGCCCGGGTCGGCCTGATCAAGGAAGTGACCGAGCAACAGGTCTATTCCGTCGCCGATGGCCGGTTTCTGCCGGATCGGTATATTGAAGGCACCTGCCCCAATTGCGGCTTCGACAGCGCGCGTGGGGATCAATGTGACAATTGCGGCAAGCTCCTCGACCCGACCGATCTGATCAACCCCCATTCAACCATTTCAGGTGCAACCGATCTGGAAGTGCGCGAGACGAAGCATCTCTATCTGCGGCAATCGGAAATGAAAGACACCCTTGCCGCGTGGATCGACAGCAAAAAAGATTGGCCGATCCTGACCACTTCTATCGCTAAGAAATGGCTCAACGACGGGGACGGCTTGCAGGACCGCGGGTGATCCCGCGGTCC
>JBCBDL010000190.1:0-4837 GCA_038529695.1 Pseudomonadota bacterium
CGGCGGCCCCTTCTGCAGGCGCGTACCCTTTGCCTTTTGTTGTACAAACATGGATCAGGACCGGCCCCGCCGCCCGCGTGCGCGCTGCACGCAAGACCGGCAAAAGCTGGGACATATCATGCCCATCAATCGGCCCAACGTAGGAAAAGCCAAGCTCTTCAAACAGCGTGCCCGATCCGCCGGTCTGCATCCCTGTTACAAGGTTGCGCGCACGTCGGGCGTGATCGCGTAAGGGTCCGGGCAAAGCCGCCTCAAACCCTTCGGCCATCTTGTGCAATTCGCCCATGGGCGAGGCATAAAGGCTGGAGAGGTATTTCGACATCGCGCCGGTGGGCGGGGCAATCGACATCTCATTATCGTTCAGGATCACAAACATGCGGCGGCCCTCGTGACCCGCATTGTTCAACGCCTCGTAGGCCATGCCTGCACTGATCGACCCATCGCCGATCACCGCAATCGCATCCCCCGTGGGCATCCCCATGTCGCGACCAACCGTGAACCCAAGAGCCGCGGAAATCGAGGTGCTGGAATGCGCCGCACCAAATGGATCATAGTCGCTTTCCGCGCGTTTGGTGAACCCGGACAAACCGCCCTCTTGCCGCAAGGTGCGGATGCGGTCACGCCGTCCGGTCAGCACCTTATGCGGATAGCATTGATGCCCAACGTCAAAGATCAACTTATCGCGCGGCGTGTCAAAAACGGCATGGATCGCCACCGTCAGCTCAACCACACCCAAAGACGACCCCAGATGCCCGCCTGTCTGCGACACGGCAGAAATCACTTCGGCCCGCACATCATCAGCCAGATTGGCCAAGGCGGTATCATTGAGCCGTCGCACATCCGCCGGACCAGCCACAGCGTCAAGAAATGGGGTGTGAGGTTGATCGGTCATGACAGCACCTTTGGAATGAAAAAGCGCCGCAAACGGGTGACCCCATTTGCGACGCTAGTCTCCTGTAGCCAACAGGAAGGGAACTGGAGCACATGGCCCCAAGTGACGGACCAGCCAGGGAGGGAGGTCCGACGGCGAAGGATCAGGCGCTGCGTCGCGGCAAGCGCCTGACCCAATCTCATCAAGCGAAACTGTCGTACTCAACAGCTTCGATGGTCAGCGATGACCGGTTGATCGGATCCGGTGTCCCGCGACTTTCTTCCGGCAACGCACGTCCGATCCAGGCCATCACGGCAATGATGAACCAGACAGCCAGCAGGAAGGCGGCGGCATATCCCGCCCCTTTCAACATCAAAAGCGTGATGTCAGCCGTCAGCCGGGACTTCTCGCTCATGTCGAGGATGTTTTCGTTTTCCATCATCTCTCTCCTTAGTTGAGCGGCGCGTAGCCGTGCTCTTGCGCCCAGACGAACCAGTTATCCACGACGGTACCCGTCAGCAGGATCCCGATCCCGCCCGTAAGGGTCGTCAGAACCGCAAACCACCAGGCCCAGCGGTGGATACCTTCCATCGTGGCGTTAAAGCCCATGGTCCAGCGCCAGAAGAGTGCTGCCCGTTCAGTGGCCGTACCCCTGTCGACGATCTGCTCAATCTCACGCTCGCCGCCAAAGCGGCTGACCGCCAAGATGGTGGCACCATGCATCGCAAAAAGCAGGGCAGAGCCATACAGGAACACGATGCTGAGCGCGTGGAACGGATTGTAGAACAGGTTGCCATATGTGATCGAGAACAGGTTCGTCCAGTCAAGGTGACTGAAGACGCCATAAGGCACCATCTCGGACCAGTCGCCCATCAGGATCGGACGGAAAAGACCCAGTACAAGGAACAGCCAGATGGCAGAGGCGAACGCCCAGGCCACATGTTTGCCCATGCCCAGCGCCTCGGCCCGCAGATAGGTGCGCACCCACCATGTCAGAACCGAAACAAGCAGGAAGAACGATGCGATCATGAAATAACCGCCATCATCCATCGGTGGCATGCCCAGACCATAACCCGGTGAGGGTGGATCAAGCGACAGCCAGAACAGATCCCGCATGAAAATCGCCGGGTTGTAATCGGCCTGCGCCCAGAAGGACATGCCGACCATGACAAACCAGATCAGACCAGTGGCCAGCGAGATCACCCCGAATGAGCCCAGATAGATCGGTCCCAATTGCGCATTCCCAAACCAGCCAAAGAGCTTTGAGAAACGCGCGTTCTTGGAACGATCAATCCCGCTGCCGTCGTATCCGGCGACGCCCATTTCCGGAGGGCCTTGCACCTGAACCTGGGTGAAGATGTTTTGATATTCAGCCATTGTTCATACCCTCCTTAAAGGTCAACCCACCAGGGCAGTTCATAGTACCAATCCCACCAGACGATCCATTCCTCGAACCAGACAGTGCCGGAAATCACGATGCAAACCGCGCTCCAGAAACCCGCATTCAGCGCCAGGAACAGGCCCAAGCGGTGGATGCCCAAGGGCCCGATCGAATAACCGATCAGATCACGGAAATAGGTGTCTTCATGGTCAGGCGATTTGATCTCTTGTCCTTTTGGCGGGTTCACGGCGGACAGAACCAGCGAGCCATGCAGGGCAAGCGCAAGACACGTCGTAAAGAAGAACGTGATCGCGACCATATGGGCGGGATTGTAGTGGAAATTGCCATAGGCATAGCCCACATTGTTCACCCAATCGAGATGGCTGAAGATACCATATGGGAACCCATGTCCCCAGGCGCCCAGCAGAACCGGACGGATCACAACCAGAGTGACATAGGCAAAGATCGCCACACCAAAGGCGAACGGCACATGATAGCCGATGCCGAGTTTGCGGCAAATCTCAACCTCGCGCATCATCCAGCTGACGAACGCGCCGATGGCACAGATCGTGATGATCTGCCACAGCCCGCCCTCCATCAGCGGTGCAGGACCCAAGCCATATTCAAGTGGCGGTGGATCAATAGAGATCAGCCAGGGGTTCCATGTGGGGCCTTGGCTGGCCCCGTAAAAGATCAATATCGTCCCAAGGACGGCGAAAAAGAACGTCGTGACCCCGAAGAAGCCAACATAAAATGGCCCCACCCAAAAGTCGAACAGATCACCGCCTACCAATGTCCCGCCACGGACCCGGTATTTTCTTTCGAAGCTGAGCTGTGCCATCTTCCTACTCCATTTCTGACAGGCCCTGCGTCCCCGTTCGGGCGCGCCCTGTCATCATCTTGCGTCGGTGTTTGCTACGGGCGGAAACGGGCCCGCCCGCAGCGGATTTATTCAGACAGACCGATTAAGGCGCGCCACCAAAGGCGAGCGTGAACCAGTTGGTCGTCTCATTGCTCAGCAGGACGAGGTGAATCATCGCTGCAAGCAGAAACAGGAAAACGCCCTGCGCCACGAAAACGCGGCGTGGGTCGAAAACCAGCCAGATCTTGTAGAACTGTGCCATTCTCTAGTCCCTTTCCTACCAGCTGAACCAAGGAAGCTTGATGTACGTCAGGATATGAGCGACGACTGCAACGACTGTGAAAAGCCCGAAGCCGCTCATATACACTGCGTGCAGCTCCTGGGCCTGCTCGTCAGTGAGACCCGTGAAGGACAGGTCAGATTTGTCAGCCATGTTTTGTCTCCAAAATTTGGGTCTGACGCCGCGCACCCCCCGCGGCCGGGTTACGACAGAAGCTCTTCCTCTGCCCCAATCCATCATCCCGGGGGGGAATGATGAACGTCGGATGCCCATGTCTGGGCAAATGGTTATGCCTGCGGATCATGCGTTGAAGATCTGCGGCGTGATGATGCGCGCCTGAGTCCAGGCCTTCGCGAATGGTCCCTTTTCAGGCAGCGCCATCTGGCGTGCGGCTGCAAGCGCCCAGGTGAGGGTGCAAAGCGGCAGGGTCGCCAGGAAGATCAGCGTGAAATAGGCGTAGTATTCGCGTTTTGGTGGCGCCGACCGAACCCTTGCGATGGGTGCATCCGTTGTGAAATCAGTCATGTGCGTCCTCCGTTGGTGGATTGCAGTGTCTCGACGGTCTCAAGGACCACCCGGTCGTTACCGGCGTCGAGGGCCGCGCGCTCGGCTGCGTCCCGCAGCGTTTTGGCGGCAGAAATACGGGTCAGGATCGGATGGGTCGCCACGATCTCATCCAGCTTAGCTTGCGCATCAGCATCCCACGGGAAATCCCGGCGTAAAGGCGTCAGCGTGGCGTCGCCCGCATCCATGTCGCTGGCCAGCGGCAGGATGTGGAACAATGCGTCAAACAGGCCATTGCAGACTTCTTGCAGCACATAGGTCGCGCCCGCATAGCCCATGAACGGCGTGCCCGTGGCCCGCCGGATCGCGGCACCGGGGAAACTTGCGGGGATGAAGACCGGCTGCGGCCCGTGGCCCGCCTGCATCTCGGCCATATACATCTTTTCATTGATCGACCCGAGCACGATCAGCGGGCGCTTCGTATGGATCAGGTTGCGCACTTCATCATTGTTCGTCTTCTTGCCGCGACACCGCGCGACAGCGAAGGCGCAAGGAAAGCCAAGATCGCCTTCAAGGAAGTGACGCACACCGCGCGCATAGGTCTCGTTCGCAACGATCCCGAATTCAGCGGTGGCAAAGAAATCCTGTGTGACCGACCGCCACAAATCCCAAACCGGCTTGATGGTCGAATGCTTTTCGCGTTCGATGAATGGCTCCGGGTCCAGCCCCAGCAACTCACCCAGCTTGCGCAGGAACTTCGTTGTACTGTCGATGCCAAAGGGCGCTTGCAGGTAGGGCTTACCCAACACCTCACACAGGCCGCGTCCAAACTCGCGATACATGGTAATGTTCACATCTGCATTCACCAGATTGCGCATCTCGGCCACATGGGCGCCCAGCGGCATGACCATGTTGACCTCGGCCCCGATCCCTTCGACC
>JBCBDL010000191.1:0-4812 GCA_038529695.1 Pseudomonadota bacterium
GGAAGCGGGCAATGTCGCCTTGATGAATATGTGGGGCAGCCGGACAGGCGTGCTGATGGATAGCGAAGGGTCTGCGCCCGAAGTCTATGAAAACACGATGACATCGGGGCCGCTGACGGTGGGTGACAGTGGGCGCCCGGCGAATACGCTGTGGTGGGATGGCTGGACCGTGGCCAAAAACATCAGCGATGAGGATGCTGCCACGACGTTCAAGGCGATGGCCGCTGGTGTGTCGCCTGATATCCTGAACGACACGACCATGGAACAGGCCGTTTGGTTGATGCCAAACTTTGAGCCGCAGCCTGTGAACACCGGGGTTCTGGCATCGGTGCAGGCAGGGTCAACGCCTTATCCGATGGTGCCTTTCCAGGGGCTGCTGCACACCGCACTGGGCGACAACATTGCCGACTTCCTGCAAGGCAATGAAAGCGCGGAACAGACGCTGGCTGATATTGAGGCGGCCTATACCGCCGCGGCCAAGGAAAAGGGCTTTCTGCAGTAAGCCATTTCAAGGGGAGGGCGTTCGCGCCCTCCCGACCTCCTCTTCCATCGATGACAGCACCGGGGCGGGCGTCTGATGAAACACAAGACATTCTTTTGGTTCGTTTTTCCATCTGTTGTGCTGATGCTGGCCTTTATCGCGCTGCCGATCATTTCGGTGGTGACACAGTCGCTTTATGCCGAACACGAACAGGTCGTGATCACGGTTGAGAATTGCGGCCCCTTTGGCTGCACGGAATCAACCACCGTTGATCAGGAAGCCACCGCCGCCTTGCGCGAGGCGCAGCCTTTGGGCCGGTGGGCCGGGCTGGAGATTTACAAAGACCGCAATCACCTCGCCGTTGCTGAGGTTGCGAGTGCTTGGGAGAACACGGTCAGTTGGTCTCACTTTTGGGGCACGATCATGAATCTGCCGTTTTACAGCGCGATGGCTTTCACACTGACCTACACGGCGATCGTCACACCGATGACGATTATTCTGGGGTTCTGCGTGGCTATCGCGGTGAATTCGGTGGCGCGGTCTTTGCGCGGGCCCACGATCTTTTTCTCGCTACTGCCAATGATTGTGACACCGCTGGTCGGCGCGCTGATCCTGTTCTGGATGGTCGATGCGCGCGGGATTCTGGGCGCCGGGCTGCAATGGCTGGCAAATGACCCGAACCTGTCGGTCAAAGCCTCGACCCCGCTGATGTGGATCATGCTGATGGTCTATGGCACGTGGAGTTCGATCCCCTTTGCCTTCATCGTCTATTACGCAGGGCTGCAGACGGTGAATACTGACACGCTGGAGGCCGCGATGATCGATGGCGCCAGCCGGTGGGAGCGGATCCGCTATGTCGTGATCCCGCATCTGATGCCGCTGACAACGTTCATCGCGTTGATCCAGTTGATGGACAATTTCCGGGTGTTTGAACCGATCATCTCGTTCGAGGCGCAGGCGCATGCGCGCTCACTCTCGATTGCGATTTTCAGTGATCTTGGCGGCGAGACGCGATTGCTCTCCTCTGCTGCGGCGACATCCGTCCTGACGATCATTTTTGTCGCCATTCTTCTTTCCCCCGTTCTGGTCCGCACCTGGCGTGACTTTGGAACGCAAAAATAGGAGCGCGCTGATGTCTGCTGCTACCCGCCGTCCGCTATCAGTCAGCTTCTTCGCAACCAGCTTTCTGGTGCTCTGGCTTATCATGGCCGCCTTCCCGTTTCTTTGGACCCTCTGGGGGTCGTTCAAGGTTGAGGGGGATTTCTTTTCAAAAGCAGATTGGGTGAATTCGCTGCGCGGGACACTGACGATCACTGAAACCGGCGGGAGTGTCACCGGTGACGGCTATTTTGGTGCGTGGATACAGGAGGAATTCTGGCGCGCCGCACTCAATACGTTGATCGTGTGTGTTTGTGTCGTCACGATCTCACTGACTTGCGGAACGTTGGCGGGTTATGCGCTGTCCCGCTCGCCCTATCGCTATGCGTTCTGGCTGTTGTTGTTTGCACTGATCTTTCGGGCAATGCCGCCGATCACGCTGGTCTCAGGCTATTTGTTGCCGTTCTTCGAATGGAACCTGTGGGGGCATCTGTCGACGACAATCATCGTGCTGGTGGCGATCAATCAGCCCTTTACACTTTGGATGCTGCATTCGTTCTTCAAAAATATCCCGCAGGATCTGGATGAAAGCGCAATGGTTGATGGCTGCACGCGGTTTCAGGCGTTTCGCCACGTGATCATCCCGGTGATGTGGCCGGGGGTCATTACCACGGGATTGTTTAGCTTCCTTTTGGCCTATAACGACTTTGCCGTCACCTCGATGCTGCTGACCAAGGAAAACCAGACGATGGTGCCAAAAATCGCGAGCTTCCTTGGCACAACGCAGACAAAGGGCAACGTGATGTTTGCAGTGGCTGCCGTTGTTTCCGTCACAGCGCCACTTTTCCTGATGATCGTTTTCTTCCAACGCCAGATCGTATCCGGTCTGACCGCAGGTGCCGTGAAGGGCTGATATGAGCTTCCAAAACGAAAAGGCACTGGTGCGCACCCATTACGCTGCACTGGCCAATGCCACGCCTGATACTGCCGCCGCAGCCCTCGCCGAACATACCAGCCCGGACTGGCACTGGCGGGGCATGCACCCATTCTACGAACAGCGTGGGGCGCAGGCCGTCGCCGATAGCTTCTGGTCACCCTTCCTTACGGCCATGTCGCCGGTACGGCGGCGCGAGGACATCTTTATCGCCGGACGTAACGAGATTGACGATTTCCAGTCGGTCTGGGTGATCTCAATGGGTCATCTGATGGGCCTGTTTGATGCGCCACTCCTGGGGATCACACCAAACCGGCGTATCATGATGCTGCGCTATGCTGAATTCAACAAGGTCGTCGATGGCAAGATCGTTGAGACTGCGATGTTCTGCGACCTGCTGCATCTGATGCGGCAGGCGGGCCAGTATCCTCTGCCCCCGCAGACGGGCATGCATCTGGTGCAACCGGGACCGGCAACGCATGACGGATTGCTGTTTGAAGATGCGGATCCTGCGGAAAGTGAAAAGACGCTGGCGCTGGTCAACCGGATGATCGGGGACATCAACACACATCAGAAATACGACACACCGCAACAGGAACTGCGCCAGACATGGCATGATGATTTCATCTGGTGGGGACCCGAGGGGATCGGGGCAACCTACACGATCAATCGGTATGTGGAACAACACCAGCGCCCATTTCGCACACAGATCAAGGATCGCGTCTATAACGGCCATATCTGCCGGCTGGCCGAGGGGAATTTCGGCGGCTTTTTCGGCTGGGCCAATCTGACCGTGACCAATGCGGGCGGTTATCTGGGGATGCCGGCAGGAGATCCCGCGGATATGCGGGTGGTCGATCTTTATCGTCGCGACGGCGATAAACTGGCCGAAAATTGGATTTTCATCGACATCCTGCATTTTCTGGCGATGCAGGGGCTGGATGTACTGGCGCGCCTCAAAGGTAAGTGACGCAGATTTTTTGCAAAAAATCTGCCGGCTGGAAAAGTCTTCGCAACGAAGACTTTTCTAACCAACGTCGGTTTTGCCGCGCCGGTCATGGCGCAGGTTGGCGTAAAGCACATGGTTCCGCCAGCGCCCGTTGATCTGCAAATAGCTTTGCGCAACGCCTTCGTATTTATACCCACATTTCTCTAACAATCTGCGCGATGCCGTGTTTTCCGGCAGGCACCCAGCCTCGATCCGGCTGAGATCCATGATTGTGAACGCGTGATGGACGACGGCCTGGATCGCTTCACGCATGTAGCCTTGCCGGGCAAAGGGTTGGCCGATCCAGTAGCCGGTGATCCCCGATTGCGCCGGGCCGCGTTTGATGTGGTCAAGCGTGATGGCCCCCACAAGCGCATCATCGGTGCGCCGGAACATGAAAAGGGGCATCGCCGTCCCATTCGCAATTGACCGCTGCGCCCAATAGACCCTGTTGGTAAATGCCTTGCGCGACAGATGGTCCGAGGCCCATGTGGGTTCCCAAGGGACCAGAAAATCGCGGCTTTCCTGGCGCAGTGCGGTCCAGGCCCTGAAATCGCTGTGCATCGGGGGGCGCAGGGTCAGCCGCTCGGCCTCGATCCGGATTTTCCGCTTGGCGCCCAGCATCACGCCGCCAATCTGGCCTTGAGCACATCCAGTGTTGGCGCGGCCTCTGCCGGACCATAAAGCGCCATGGCCGCTCCGGCTTGTCCAGCCGTCTGTCCGGCGAAGTCTTTCACATCACCCGTTGTCACCGCGTCGATCCGTTCGATCGTTTCATCGATGCTTGGGACGCGGTCCCAGATCGACAACAGCCGCGCCAAACGTTCCGCCCGGTTAGATGGGCTTTCCAGGCCCATCAGCAACCCGGCCTTCATCTGCGCGCGTGCGCGCGCCACCTCTGCAGCCGTCATATCGGATGCGGCGCGTTTCATCTCGTCCATGGTGATATGGGCCAGTTCTGCGATCTGCGCGGCGCTGGTGCCCGCATAGATCGTCGTCAGACCTGTATCTTCATAGGCGCCTGTCTGGGCAAAGATCGTGTAGCACAAGCCACGGTTCTCGCGCACCTCTTGGAATAGTCGGGATGACATGCCCCCGCCCATCGCCGTGGCGTAGATTTGTGCGGTATAGATCGCCGGATCGCGGTAGGTTGGCCCTTCGAGCGCGAGCGCGAAATGAACCTGTTCAAGCGCTTTCATCTCGCGCCGTTCTCCTCCGCCGAAGGCAGCCGGTTGCAGCAGTTCTGGCGCGCGCGCCACCGCAGGCAGATGCCCAAAAAGCGCCTCGGCCTGCGCGACATTGTCGCGCAGG
>JBCBDL010000192.1:0-2319 GCA_038529695.1 Pseudomonadota bacterium
ACCATCGACACTGCGGAACTGTTCGGGGCCATCGAAACGCAGAACGAGACAGGCAATCTTGGACGTGCCCACATCCAGAATGGCCACAACGCCACGCTGCATCGCCGCTTTGCGCATCTGCCGCATGGCACGTTGGCTGTCGTAAAGGTCGCCCATCAGTTCTCCGCCTCATTATCTATTGTTGTTGTATTCACACGGCGTAGCGCGAGGGCCGCCTCTTCATTCATCCGCAGTGTTGGCCGTTCGGCGTTGCGCATATCCACGACGGCCACATCCCGGCTCAGCATGTCTTGTGCTTCGTTCAGCGCGATCACACGGTCGAGCGCCGCCACAGCCCCCTCACCCGGCAGCAAAATCCGCTGATCCCGGTCCAGCACGATGTCCCAGCGCCGCTCGCCCATGCGCACGAGACCGCGCACCCGTTCGCGCAACGGCCCAGCCCCCGCGTAGAGCGCTAAAGCCTCCGCGATTTTCTGCTCTGCCCCGTCACCCGCGATCAATGGCAGATCCAACCGTTCGGCGCGGGTTGCAACCGTGCCAGACTGTACGCCATCGCCATCAATCAGATGCAAGACGGCCCCGTCGCGCCACAATGCTGCGGGCATGCGCGGGTTCACCCGCACCTCCAGCGCGCCACCCTGCCCCACGCGGACGCTGGCCGATTTCACGGGATCAAGCGCTTCAATCGTGGCGCGCATGCCTTCCAGGTCGAGATCAAATGACGACATTGGATAAGTTGCTGGCAACAAAGCACGCACCTCACCGGCCAGCTGCGCATCCGCGCCTGTGATCTTCAGGCCATTGACCATGAATTGCGGGCGCTCTTGAAAATCCTGCTTGGCCGCAGCGATCGTTTCCGCCAATGCTGCGCGATTTTCGGGCTTTGAATACCAAGACCCGATGATCGCCGCGATCAGGATCAGCGGCACGCCAATCCGCACCGTCGCCCGAAAGCCGGGTGTCAGCATCAGGCGCTGCCATTTGTAGTCCAGCTTCGATGGTGCCGGATCACGCGGGGCGGCGTCAGTGATGGCGCGGCGGATCAACGATCGCATGATGCATCCTCCACCAGCCAGCGACACAACTCAGGGAAAGACATACCCACATGTGCGGCCTGTTCAGGTGTCAGCGATGTCGGCGTCATGCCAGGTTGCGTATTTGTTTCGAGCAAGATCAACCCGTCGAGGCCGCGCGCCTCGTCCCAGCGGAAATCGGTGCGCGATACGCCGCGGCAGCCCAGCGCCTGATGCGCGCGCAATGCATAATCCATGCAGGCGTCAAAAACCTCTGCTGGAATATCGGCGGGCAATAGGTGGTGCGACCCACCCGGCTTGTACTTGGCATCGTAATCATACCAACCGTCGGTAATGATATCTGTCACCGTCAGCGCACGATCCCCAACCACGGTGGTTGTCAGTTCCCGCCCGGGCACAAATGCCTCAACCATCACCTGATCAGGCATATCCGGCGCCAGTTGGGGTGGGCAATTCGCACCTTCGGGCACGATATAAATGCCGACGCTGGAGCCTTCGTTGTATGGCTTGACCACGTAGGGCGGCGCCATCACATGGGCGGCGCGCACAGCGTCGGCAGATGTCAGGATACTTTCAGCGACAGGCAATCCATTGTCGCGATAGATGTCTTTGGTCCGCAGCTTGTCGATGCAAAGCGCGGAAGCCAGGACACCGGAATGCGTATAAGGAATACCGAGCCATTCGAGCATCCCCTGAATAGTACCGTCCTCACCGCCAGGACCGTGGAGTGCGTTGAAAACAACGTCGGGGGCAATCTCAATCAGCCGCGCGGCGACATCGCGGTCTGCATCGACCTCGATCACCTCGCATCCCGCTTCCCGCAAAGCTGCTGCGCATTCGGCACCCGTCGACAATGAGACTTCACGCTCAGCCGATGGACCGCCCATCAGGACAACAACTTTCGGGTTTGCCCTGCTCGACATACCCTACCGCCTTTATCGCGGGTCTTTTGCGACCCGTCATTTATTGCAACCCTTGCCTTGGGTTCTGGCCATTTGGCCTGTTATTCTGCGGTGCTTTCACCCATCCGGCGACCGACCCGCATAATTTCCCAGTGTAGCTTAATCCCTTGGGAAGCGTAAACCTTTTTCCGCACCTCTTCGCCCAAATCCTCCAGATCAGCAGCGGTCGCACCGCCCGCATTGGTCAGAAAGTTAGAATGTTTGATATTCATTACAGCGCCGCCGCGTGTGGCACCGCGCATACCGGCCTCATCAATAACCTTCCAGGCTTTCAGGTCATGGACGTCATCGGCGCGGCCAGTTGACGAGAAACCGGCGGGATT
>JBCBDL010000192.1:2329-4727 GCA_038529695.1 Pseudomonadota bacterium
CTGCTCTGCCATGCGCCGCACCAGCATTTCGGGATCGCCTTTGGGCGGCGCAAAGCGCGCCTTGGTGATAACGGCACCCTCCGGCAGCGTGCTTTGCCGATATGCCAATTGCAGCGTATCGGCATCCATTTCGGTGATCTGGCCGTCGCGCAAAACGACAGTTACAGATGTCAGAACATCGGCCACATAAGACCCGTAACAGCCCGCATTCATACAGACCGCCCCGCCAATTGTGCCAGGGATCGTGCGCAAGAATGTAAGGTCCAGCCCGGCATCAGCAGCTTTGCGCGCCACATGCGCGTCCAATGCAGCAGCCCCCGCGACGACCTCTTCTTCGCTGACAGAGATCGCATTGAACCCGCGTCCAAGGCGGATCACAACACCCGCAATGCCACCATCCCGCACGATAAGGTTACTTCCGACGCCCATCGGAAAAACGGGGATTGTCGGATCAAGCGTGCCAAGGAAAGCCGATAAATCCTCCACATCCGCCGGCTGAAACAGCACATCTGCCGGGCCACCGACCCGCATCCATGTCAGTTCCGCCAGTGATTTGTGCGCGGTTAGGGTGCCGCGCACGCTGGGAAGATCAAGCATATTTGTCATTGTCCTTTTTGACCCACCCAAGAATGCCACCGACCAAAGACCCAAGACCACCAGGTGCGCTAAAGCCGAGAAGACCAAAGATATAGATCAACCCGTCCCAGCCGCTGGCACCTTCCAACGCCGCAAACATAAACCCTGTGAAAACAACCCACAATGCACACATGCCTCCCAAAACCCGGCGATTGCGGTCGCGTCCGAAAACAAATGCGACATAGCCTGAAAGGACGAGCACCGTCAGCGGTACGCCCAAAAGAAATAGTCCTTCGATATCCATGATTCGACTCCATTTGTGAACATTGTTCATTTCTTACCAAAAGTATGAACGATGTTCAATTATTTTCTGAAATTCGAAGAATTCAGGTCGACCGATCGTCCTGTCGCCGCAAGAGCCAGCCGAGAAACATGCCTGCTGTACTCCCCAGAAGCGCAGGCACACAGGCCAACATGGCAATTGTCATTGCAAGAACCGGATCAATGCCAAACGGGCGTCCGCTGGCATAGACAAACACTGCCAAGGTCGCGCCCACCACCGATATAATCGTCAGGGCAAGACCGGTCTGACCCGACCGCATCAGCCAGGTCAAAAGGGCAAACGGGGCACCCGCGAAAATCAGCATACCGCCAAAGATCAGGGCCTGGGTCATCTATTCTCTCTCCGCCTGTCTTTTGATCCACCGCCACAGATAGCGCACCGGCCAACGCAAGACCAAACCACCGACAGCCAGTCCCAGCACCCCGAACCAGATGCCCCCTTCCCAGATCAGAAATGCCAGCAACGGCAGGCCAAGTGCAATCAGCACATAGGCCCGGCGCCAATGATTATCGTCAGACGGGATCGCCGCCATGACAAAGGCGATCACGACCCACAGGCAAAGCAGGAAAAGCGATAGGCTCACTTGGCCAAACGGGCAGGCAAACCATTGGCCCAGGCACTGATCGTGCCGGCACCCAGACAGACGACCATATCGCCCGGCTTGGCCTGTTCACGGACGATCCGCTCCAGATCATCCTCGGATTCGACGATGCGCGCATGCCTATGGCCATGCCGGATCAGACCCGCGACAAGGTCTTTATGGCTGGCACCTTCAATCGGGTCCTCACCCGCAGCGAAAACTTCGGAAATACCCACAACATCGGCATCATTGAAGCAGGCGCAGAATTCGTCAAAGTGGTGGCTCAACCGGGTGAAGCGGTGCGGCTGATGCACAGCAATGACGCGGCCATTGGTGGCCTGGCGCGCCGCTTTCAGGACCGCCGCAATCTCAACCGGATGGTGACCATAATCGTCAATGATGGTCACGCCATCAACCTCGGCCACTTTCGTGAAGCGGCGATTGACCCCGCCAAAGCCCTTCAGCGCGGCGCGGATTTCATCCTTTTTCATCCCCAGATGCCGGGCGACGGCCACGGCGGACAAAGCGTTTGAGACATTGTGGTCCCCCGGCATGGGCAATTCGCAGCCTTCGATCACCGCATCTTCGTTCTGCAGGGCGACGTCGAAAAACGCGGCACCGCCACTATAGCGCAGGTTCACAGCGCGGATATCGGCCTGGGCGTTAAACCCATAGGTCACAACGCGCCGGTCCGTGATCTTACCCACCAGCGACTGCACGTCCGGATCGTCGGTGCAGCAGACAGCCAGACCATAGAATGGGATGTTCGACACGAAGTCATAAAACCCTTGGTGCAATGCCTCTTCGGTGCCCCAGTGTTCCATATGTTCCGGGTCGATGTTCGTCACAATCGCAATGGTCGCGGGGAGGCGGATGAGAGCGACGGCACCTTCAACCGC
>JBCBDL010000193.1:0-4691 GCA_038529695.1 Pseudomonadota bacterium
CCAACGACCCCCATGGCGACATTTCCCCAAAAGCCAAGCCGCGCATAAGTGCCAAATGCTGGTTTGATCCGCCCAACGGCCCATAGCAGAATTGGTGTTCCAACGACGAGGTAAGGAACAAAACCAAAGTACAGAGCCATCGGAACGATGAAAGTCCAAATAAGCGGTACGGTAATCAACAGAGGTGCAGTGACCAAAGCAACGACAAACGCTGTTGGGTTGACGCTGTATCGCGGCTGACGCTGCTTTTCCTTAGTTTTCGATATTTCTGTCATTTCAGAAAATCCGTGATAAAATTTTTTAACTTGATTTCGGCAAGAAACGCGCGATCCGCCCACCCAGCTTCAGCGCCGCCATTTGCACACCGCGTGGCAGGCGGGCGACATCGCTGTACCAGCTGTCGAACATCTGCATGGTTTCCAATGTCTCGGTCATCCGCGCTTTGATCTGCACAGGGGTCTGATCGTCCTGCGCTTCCTTCGCCACACGCTCAAGCGCTGCGATTGTGGGGGCGAATTCGCGGTTCCGCCGCCCTTCGATCACCACATGGGCCAGATCAAACATATCGCGGATCGAATGAAACTTGTCCCGCCTGTCGCCCAGATCACGGCTCGCGCTCACCAGTTTCCAGCCCTGCAGTTCTTTCAATCCTGTCGACACATTCGACCGCGCGAGGTTCAGCGCCTCACAGATTTCATCCGCAGTCATGGGTTTAGGGGACAGGTGCAGCAGCGCGTGTATTTGCGCGACCGACCGGTTCACACCCCATTTGGTGCCCATCTCGCCCCAGTGGAGAATAAAGTCCTGCATGGCCGGTGTCAGTTGCATCGTGTTTTCCAAAATTTCTGTCAATTCAGAAATAATAGGAAATACGAAATGGTCAAGGCCCAGTCGGCAGGATTAACCAGACTTTGCGCCTATCTTTGTCTCGGTCCCGTCGCGCAGTCGCTTGATATTGCCCAGATGACGGACATAGACCACAAGGCCCAGAACAATGCCTAAAAGGAAATAGGCGCTGAACCCCGTAAACATCATCACAAGCGGCAGCCAACCGGCGACAAGCAACGCTGCCATCGATGAATAACGACTGATGGCTGCGACACTCAGCCAGATGATGGCAGCGGCGATCCCCATGGGCCAGGCGATCGCAAAGATGATCCCAAAATATGTTGCGACGCCCTTGCCCCCTTTGAAGCGCAGCCAGATTGGAAAGCAATGGCCCAGCATCGCCGCAATGCCTGCGATCTGTGCGGCGATATCGTCAGCGAAATAGCGCGCGGCGAGCACGGCTATCGTTCCCTTGATCGCATCAAAGAACAGCGTCAGCGCAGCGGCCTTTTTGTTGCCGGTGCGCAAGACGTTTGTGGCGCCGATATTGCCCGAGCCGATATCCCGCAGATTGCCGAGGTTCATCACGCGCGCGATCAACACGCCGCTTGGGATCGACCCCAGCAGATATCCGACCAGCGCCCAGATCAGGGCGGTGTTGGGATCAATCTCTGGAAGAAAAATCATGGCTCCCCCCAAATCCGCAGGCCGTCCACCCAGGTGCCCAGCACTTTGCCCTGCATCCTTGCGCCGTCAAAGGGTGTATTTTTGGATTTCGACAACAGTTTGCTGCGGTCCAGTTGAAACGGCGCGTCCGGATCAAACAGGACAAGGTCGGCGGGTGTGCCTTCCTGCAGACGGCCAGCATCAAGGTCCAGCAGACGGGCCGGATTGCGCGACAAAGCGCGAAAGAGGCGGGGTAGGTCGATCATCTCAGCGTGGTAGAGACGTAAAGCTGCGGGGAGCAACGTCTCAAGACCCACAGCACCGCTTGCAGCCTCTTCAAAAGGTAGCCGTTTGCTTTCCTCATCCTGGGGGGTGTGCATTGAGCTGACAATGTCGATCAACCCCTCGGCCAAAGCCTGAACAACGGCAAGCCGGTCATCTTCGCTGCGCAAGGGCGGTTTGAGCTTAAAGAAGGTGCGGTAATCCGCAACATCAAGCTCGTTCAGCGTCAGGTGGTGCACACCGATGCCTGCTGTGATCTGCAATCCATTGCGTTTCGCCCGTTCGAGTGCAGGCAGCGCCCGCGCCGTGGTGATCTGGTCCACGTGATAGCGCGCGCCGGTCATCTCAAGCAGGCTGATATCGCGGTCGAGCCCCATCCGTTCGGCCATGGGTGACACACCGGGCAGACCCCGCAGAGAGGCGAACTTGCCCGATGTCACAGCGGCCCCTTCGGACAGAACCGGTTCCTGCGCATGCCCGATCACCAGTGCATCGAGCGAACGTGCATAGGTCAGCGCGCGACTGAAAACCTTGGTATTGGTGACAACCCTGTCGCAATCGGTAAAGGCCACTGCACCGGCATCCTGCAGCAGCCCGATCTCGGTCATCTCACGACCCTCACGCCCCTTGGTGAGCGCGGCCATCGGCAGAACATGAACCGGTGCATCAAGCTGCGCGCGCCGTTCGACGAATTCGAGTGTTTCGGGCGTGTCTATCGCTGGCTTTGTGTCGGGGCGGGTGACGATTGTGGTCACACCGCCTGCCGCCGCAGCCTGCCCGGCCGAGCGGAAGGATTCCTTGTGCCGTTCGCCGGGTTCAGAGACTTTCACGCCGATATCGATGATCCCCGGCGCAAGGCAATGACCGCCGCAATCAATGATCGTGGCGTCTTTGGGCGCGGGCAGGTCTTCACCAACCGCCGCAATCCGTCCATCCGCGACGAGGAGCGCGCCAGGTGCGTCCGAAAGGGTCACAGGATCAATCAGGCGCGCATTGGCAAAGAGTGTGGTGGTCATTCGGTGTCTTTCATTATGTCTTTGCGAGCTGCATCCGGATCGGTAGTAACCAGCACACTCAACCTGCAATCCATATCAGCACCCCGACAAAGACAAACATGAAGATCAGTGCATACATGGCAACCATGCCGCCAATACGCGCATCTGACTTTGGTGGTTTGTCGGGTGCCTGCGCCATGGTCCCTTTGGCCGATGCGTCTGGCAATGGCTCTGGCGGGGTGATCTGCGCTGTCGGGCTGTAGGTCGTCACATGTTTCAGGTTAGCAGCAAGTGTCAGGGTCGTTTCCTGCCCTGCGGTGGCGCGCGACAGGATCAGGATTGCCGTCCCGGTAATACCATCGACGGTCGCCTTGTCGACCGCGTCGGCTGTCATGTCGTAGCCCTCGGCGATATAGGCGCTCAGCGTCATATCCCCCAGATCGCTGATACGGACGATGTCCACATAGGTGGGATCAAGCGTGGCCCCGAACAGCGCGGCAAGCCCTTCGGGCGTCTTCTCGCGCGCGGCAGGAGGCAGGGGCGCGTCAGTCGCAAAGACCCTGATCTGCCCATGGTCATTTTCCGGGATCGTAATCACGCCGTCACCACCTGCGGTTTGCGCCGCGCGCGCAGGTTTTGCGCGAGCAGATCCATCGCAGCCATCCGCACGGCAACGCCCATCTCGACCTGTTCCTGAATAACGGATCTGTTGATGTCGTCTGCAATAGTCCCATCAATTTCGACCCCACGGTTCATGGGGCCGGGATGCATCACAATCGCATCAGCCTTGGCGTGTTTGAGTTTGTCGGCATCCAGGCCATAGCGGTGAAAATACTCCCGCTCTGACGGGATAAACCCGCCATCCATCCGCTCTTTTTGCAGGCGGAGCATCATGACAACATCCACGTCCTGCAGGCCTTGTTGCATGTCTTCAAACACTTCCACCCCAAACTCGGCAACGCCAGCGGGCATCAGGGTCGGCGGGCCGATCAGCCGGATCCGGTTTTCCATCTTGCCAAGCAGCATGATGTTCGACCGGGCCACACGGCTATGGGCGATATCGCCGCAAATCGCGATGGAAAGCCGGTGCAGCCGCCCTTTTTCCCGCCGGATGGTCAGCGCATCCAAGAGCGCCTGGGTTGGGTGTTCGTGCTTCCCATCGCCTGCGTTAAGTACCGCACAATCCACCTTCTGGGCGAGCAGATCGACGGCACCCGATTGAGGATGTCGAACAACTAGCAGATCAGGACGCATCGCGTTCAGCGTTAGCGCTGTGTCGATCAGCGTCTCGCCCTTTTTGATCGACGATGCCTGCATCCCCATATTCATGACATCCGCGCCCAGCCGCTTGCCGGCCAGCTCGAAACTGGCCTGCGTGCGCGTTGAGTTTTCAAAGAACATGTTGATCTGGGTCAGCCCTGCCAGCACATCGCGATGCGCTATGCCTTTGCGGTTATGGTCTGCATAGCTGTCGGCAAGATCGAGAAGGGTGGCAATTTCAGTCGGGTGCAGCGGCTCGATGCCTAATAGGTGCTGCTGTTGGAATGCCATTGCCGACCTCTTCGTTGCGTTCCGCGCTGTTATAGTTATGTGCTGGGTGTCCATCAATGCCACAACCACTGCACTTCGCCTGCGATCCGGCATAACGTGGTCGCAATGGATTCGGGTGAGACATATTGGGCCGACCGCGCAGCCCTGGAATGGCAGGTGGAGCTGGGCGTCACCGACGCCATTCAGGATACACCCGTTGATCGCTATGCGCTTGAGGTGGCAAAACCCAAGCCTACACCCAAACCGTCCGTTGCCCAACCTGACAGCCCGCCGCCCCTCGCGAAGCCCGCAGAGGTTGATGCAATCGCCGAAGCGCGCAAGTTGGCTGTCGGGGCATCGGATTTGCAAGGCCTCGCTGCGGCAATGCAG
>JBCBDL010000194.1:0-4501 GCA_038529695.1 Pseudomonadota bacterium
CCGCGGTGATGTGCCGGCCGATGGGCACTGGCTGCAATCGGTCGAAAAGGCAGCCGAGCTGCTTGGTTGGGACAGCCCAAAGCCAGCCGGTCGCGGTCGTGGCATGGCGGTCGGGATCAAGGCAGGGGCGACAACAGGTCTGTCAAATTCCACTGTCCGGCTTTTGGCAGATGGCAGTATCCTTGTTTTTGCCGGGACTTCTGACATGGGGCAGGGGGCGCGAACGATTTTTGCCCAGATCGCGGCTGACGCCCTTGGCGCGCCTTATGAGCGGGTCAAGGTCATTATGGGGGATACTGCTGTCGTCCCCTTCGATCTGCAGACATCCGCCAGCCGATCGACCGTTTTCATGGGCACAGCCATTACGCGGGCCTGCGAGGATATCCAGGCACAAGTGATTGAGTTGGCCAGCGAGACGCTGGGCCTGAACGAGGACGATTTGCAGATCGATGATGGGCATATCGTCCTGCCGGATGGACGCGAGCCCATTTTTGACTTTGTGCAGAAGAGACTCGGCGCGTGGAACGGGGAGTTGATCGGAAACGGCCGAATGCGCAAGCCGACCGTGAAAGAGCATGCTCTTGGCGGGTCGCCAGCCTTCTTCGAATTCAACTGCACGGCGTTTGAGGTCGAGGTAGACCACGCGACAGGTGAGGTTCTGATCCACAAACACGTCACGGTTGGCGATGTCGGTAAGGCGCTGAACCCGCTGCAGGTGGAGATGCAGGATGAAGGTGCCGCGATTATGGGCTTGGGTCACTCAATCTACGAACAGATCCTGCTGGATGATAGCGGGCGCATTCGCAACCTTGGCGCCATCGACTACCGCATCGTGACAACCAAGGACATGCCCGAACAGATGCTGACCGGCATGATCGAGAACGGCGACGGCCCCGGCCCAAAAGGTTCAAAGGGTGTGAGCGAGGGGGCAATCCTTTGCACAGCGCCTGCCTTTGCGGCCGCGGTGGCAGATGCCACCGGGGTGGAGATCAGAGATTTGCCGCTGACCCCAGAGCGGATCTGGGCGGCATTGCAGGATCTCAAGCAAATCGCCGCTGAATAGGAAAACCTTGCCAAGTCGGGCGATCACCAGCGCCGAGATATTCGTGGCCCGCGGTCATGGTGATCTGGCTTTCATTTGAAACCCGCTGCAGGCCACGATCCCCCTTTCATGCGGGGGCGGAGCCAATGCGCGACCAACCAGCCAATGGAACTAAAACGCAACCAGATCGCCGCCCTTGAGCGACAGCATCTCGCGTGCCTCATCCGGCGTTGCCACGGAAAGCCCCAGCCCTTCGATGATCTGACGAACACTGAACACCTGAACAGCGTTCGAGGAGGCGAGTTTGCCTTTGCCTGCCCAGATACTGTCTTCCAGCCCGACGCGGACATTCCCGCCAAGCGCTGCCGCCTGCGCCGCCACGCGCAACTGATTTGCCCCGGCCCCCAGCACCGACCAGCGGTAGTCGGTACCAAAAAGCCGGTCCGCCGTGCGCTTCATATGCATCACGTCCTCTGGATGCGCGCCGATCCCACCCAGAAGTCCAAAGACCGATTGCACAAAGAACGGCGCCTTCACCAAGCCCCGGTCAGCAAAATGCGCAAGGTTATAAAGATGCGAGGTATCGTAGCATTCGAATTCAAAACGTGTGCCGTTGCCATAGCAGGTTTCCAGGACATATTCGATGTCTTGAAATGAATTGCGGAAAACCAGATCGCGCGAGCCTTCCAGATGCGCGCGTTCCCAGTCGAACTTGAAATCCTTGAACCGCTTGAGCATCGGGTAAAGCCCGAAATTCATGGAGCCCATGTTGAGGGATGCCACCTCTGGCTGGTACGTCGCGGCAGGGGCCGCGCGTTCGGCCACGCTCATATATGGGCTGCCGCCCGTGGTGATGTTGATGACAGCATCGGTGCCTTGCTTGATGCGTGGCAGGAAAGGCGCGAAAGCCTCGGGCGATTGATCGGGTTGTCCGGTTTCGGAGTTGCGGGCGTGCAAGTGCAGGATCGCCGCACCTGCTTCCGCCGCCGCAATCGCCTCAGCCGTGATCTCATCAGCGGTGATGGGCAGGTGTGGCGTCATGGACGGCGTGTGGATCGCCCCGGTCACCGCACAGGTGATGATGACCTTGCCGGAATGTGTCATGGTTCGGCCTTTCAGTTCGGCTTGATGGCGATCTTCATCGACCCGTCCTTACGACCTTCATACATATCAAGTGCTGTTGCGAAATCGGACAGCGGGAATGTGTGGGTCAACAATGGTCTAAGGTTAACGCGTTCTTCTTGTAGCATTGCGATTGCCGGTTCGGCGGTGTTCGGATTGGCCCGGTTGCCGATCATCTCAACCTCATCAAGCACCATGCGCTTAACGGGAATTGTCGGTTCTTCGTGGGGGATACCGATCATCGACACAACGCCACCTTTGGCCGCTGCCATGCAGGCCTGATGGATCGCCTTGCCGGTTCCGGCGCATTCCAGCACCCGTTTCACCCCCAACCCGCTGGTCAGATCCCTGACAGCCTCGACCACGTCATTGCTGCGGTAGTCGATCCCGATTGCGCCAAGCTTTACAGCCAGGTCCAGCCGTTCGCCGCTGCCGGCGATGATGACGCGGCCAGCCCCCATCGCTTGCACGCATAGTTGTGCCATCAGCCCCTGCGGCCCGGTGCCCATGATCAGCACGTCATCGCCTGGCTCAAACCGGGACCGGTTGACGGTGTAAAGCGCGATGCTGAGCGGGTCGACACAGGCCGAATATTCCAGGTCCATGTCGTCGGGCACGCGATAGAGACTTTTAACCGAAGCACGCATGTATTGGGCATAGGCGCCGGGCGTAATGTGGCCGTGCTGCCGATGGCCTTTGTCCAGATCACCGTAGTTGAGGCAGATGTTGTAGCGTCCGGTCATGCAGTTGCGGCAATAGCCGCAGCCGACATGCGAGATTGCACAGACGCGGTCACCTTCTTTCCAGCCAAGGGCTGCTGCCTTTTGGCCAGCATCTACGACCGTGCCGGACCATTCATGTCCCGGCGTGAAAGGGAAGGCAGGCGGCCAAAAGCCGGGAAAATCGCCCTGGATAATGTGTGGATCGGTACCGCAGATAAAGGTCGTATCGACCTTGCACAGCACCTCATCGCCTTCTGGCGCGGGGATCGGGACTTGTTCAACGTCAAAGTCCCGAGGGGCCTTCAAGACAAGCGCATCCATCATTCCGTTCGCTGCCGCCATCTGCATCTCCTTACTCTCATCTTGTTTTGGATCGACGGCCGGTTGGCAGCGTCAATCAGGCTGAGTCCAGAACGGCGATTGCAGCGGCAATCACCACGTTGATCTATTTTAGATTATCGATTAACGTTCTGTCAACGCGGCTAAGACCCCGTTTTTTAAGCCCTGTCAGAGGAGGAGGCAGAAGATGTCCGTCACCATCGAATGCGTGCTGGAGTGTAATAACCATTTGGGCGAGGGCCCTGTCTGGGACGTCGATGAAGGGCGGCTTTACTGGCTGGATTGCACTGGTCCGCGCCTTGGGAAAAAGGCGGTGTGGCGCATGGACCCCAAGACCGGCAAGGTCGAAAGTTGGGATCTACCAAAGGATATAGGGGCGATGGCGCTTCGTGAAAAGGGCGGTGCGGTCGCCGCCATGGCAGATGGGTTCTACTTCATGCATTTCAAAGGTGATGCGCTGGAGCTTGAGTTGATCAAAGAGGTCGATGCCGAAATCACGCGCACCCGGCTAAATGATGGCAAGGTCGACCGGCGTGGCCGTTTCTTTGCCGGTGGAATGGACGATAAGGAAGAGTTGCGGAATTGCGGGCTTTGGCGGCTCGACCCTGACCTGACGGTGACCCAAGTTGAACACGGGTTGATGTGCACAAACGGCCCTTGCTGGAGCCCGGACAACAAGACCTTCTACATCGCTGATACGTTCATCGAAGAGTTCTGGGCTTATGATTACGATATCGACACCGGAAATTTGAGCAATAAGCGGGTCTTTGCAACGACCAAAGATGATGAAGGGGTCGCGGATGGGTCAACCGTGGATGCAGAAGGGTATATGTGGAATGCACAGCTGATCAGTGGTGATCTTGTCCGATATGCCCCGGATGGCACTGTGGAACGCCGCATCGGCATGCCGGTGAAAAACATCACCAGCGTGATGTTTGGCGGCGACAATCTTGATGAGCTTTATGTGACCTCGATGGCCAGGGTTAAGCATCCTGCCGTCCATGACATGTTCGCCAAACAGGAAAAACCGCAATTCCTGGCTGGCAGTCTTTTTGTGGTCAAGGGCTTGGGTATTCAGGGTCTGCCAGAGCCGCGCTTTGCGGGCTGATTGATCGACAGGACCGTGGGCTTGGCTGCCCGGCGCAGGTAAGTCGGGACAACTTCGCCGGGTGCCGTTTCCTAGGGCGGGATATTCTCCTTGATGTAGATATCAACGCGGATCCGTTCCTGCGCCGGATTGTAAGGGGCGCTGTCGGCCGTCGCGCGTAACAGCCGG
>JBCBDL010000195.1:0-4494 GCA_038529695.1 Pseudomonadota bacterium
ATCAAGCGGGCCAAAGCCCATTTCCGTGTCCGCGCCAGCCGCCAAAAGCGGCAGGTTGCTGAACCCGATCATCGTGCCATCGGCAAAGATCAGGGCCTGTCCGGGCAGCAGGATTTCATCACTCGTATTGGTAAACTCCGCCATCCGGTATGCGATACTGTCGCGGCTCGGCGCGGCCTCGGCCCAGACATCCGCCGCGAGCGCGAGTGTATCCAGCGGCAGCCGCAGGTCATCGACGCCATTCCGAATATCCACACGGCCGGGATAGGTGTAGGTCACTGTCGCCCCGCTGAAATCAGCCTGGGCAACCATTGCCGGGGCTTCCATCACCTGCTCGGCCAACGCCGCAACCGACCGGCCCAACATCGGCGCGTCCTCTGTCATCATTAGGATTTCGCCGCGTTCGCGTTCCAACTCTTCTTCGGAGATGATGCGTCGCAAGGGTGCCCAAACCCCGCCAGGGGCGATCTGTTCGCCGGGGCGGGCGGTAGACAGGACAAGTTTCACATCCAGCCAGTCCTGACCCGTTTCCTGGCTCACCACCACAGCGCGGTCGATATCAAGGCTTGCGTCCTCGCCAGTGGTCAGGCGCATGTCGTAAACGGGGGACCAATTGGCGAAGCCTTCCAGCGTGCTGAAATCGATGACAACCTCACCCGCCTCGGCGGCATTCACGGTAAACGTCAGGACCGACCCGTCATCGTCTGGCGCCATGAGTGCGGCGAGCGCTTTGCGTGCGTCGTCTAAGGCTTCAACATCATCTTCACGCGCGCGCATCGCCGCTTGCGCCTCTTGCTCAGCGGCAAAGGCAGCCTCGCGCACGGCCAATGTCTCGGTCCCCACCATCTGCGCAAGCGCCTGAATATCGGCGATAGAAGATGCGGTCAGCGTCTCGCCCGCACTGGCTTGGCTCAGACTTTGCAGAAACGCGATCTGTTCTTCTGCCGCCTGTACGCGCAGACGGATCTGTGCAATCTCGGCATCGCGGTCGCGCAAGATGCCCTCCAGCCGCTCCACCTCGTCCTTGGCGGCCTGAATGGCAGGCGATGTCTGATCCGGCGTCACCGGCAAACGGTCATAGGCCAGGTTCACAGCCCCAATCTGCACACCCTGTGGCGCGGACAGGCGCAGCCCTTCCGTCTGCAATGATTGCGGCAAGCCGGGCACGATAATCTCGTGCGATCCGGCTGGCAGGTCCAGCGTGATCAAGCGGCTGACCGTGGCTAAGCCGGGATAGATCGTGACCGTGTCAACCTTGGCCTCACCGGTGATCGTGTCTGCAAAGGCGGGTCCTGTCAGCGCGATCAGGCTGGTTGTCAGAAAAAGGCGAAGCATAAGGTGTCTCCTGCAAATGTCGCATCGTCGTTATACAGCTTTGACGACGCCCGGCAGGTGATCCTTGGAAAGAAATCAGAAAAAATCTGGCCCCACGCCTGCTAGGTTACGTGGGGCCTTCGTGTCACTAGTTGCCCCAGCGACGCCACCAGCTTCGCCGTTCGTGGCGGTCGATGCGGGGGGTGTATTCAATTCCGTTCCGGTCCAGCACACTCTCCGCACGATCGACCCGATCCTCAATGACGTCGCGCCGACCCAGATCCACACGCTCATCCCGGCGGCTTTCTCGTCGGTCGATTCGGTCTTCCACGCGGTCAAGGTTGATGTGGCTGTCCGCTGATACTGTCGATGCTGGCACTGACAGCGTCGTTGTCAGTGCCAATATGACGAGTGTTCGTTGCATATCCGTTTCTCCCTCTGTTGGTTGGATACGCGGATTGAACGCCAGCGCCTTTCGGTTCCGTCGGTGTCGACCTTCACGAAACCTGACAAATAGAAATAAAATGGGCGCCCAAACGGCCGCCCTTCTGCAAGATCAATAGGTTACGTCAGCCTTTTTTGAGGCACTCGCGCCCTAAAAGCTCGGCAATCTGCACCGCATTCAGTGCTGCACCCTTGCGCAAATTGTCCGACACGCACCACAGGTTCAGCCCATTCTCGATCGTGCTGTCCTGCCGGATTCGGCTGATGAAAGTCGCGAAATCGCCAACGCATTCGACCGGCGTGACATAGCCGCCATCCTCGCGCTTATCGATCACCATGACGCCGGGGGCCTCGCGCAGGATATCGCGGGCTTCGTCTTCATCGAGGAAATCCTCAAATTCGATATTCACCGCCTCAGAGTGGCCGACAAACACCGGCACGCGGACGCAAGTCGCGGTGACCTTGATCTTCGGATCGACGATCTTTTTCGTCTCGGCGACCATCTTCCATTCTTCTTTGGTCTCACCGCTATCCATGAACGTGTCGATATGCGGGATGACGTTAAAGGCGATCTGCTTGGTGAATTGCTTGGGCGGCTTGTCGTCGGTGGGGTTGTACATCGACTTGGTCTGATCCCACAGTTCATCAATGCCGCCTTTGCCTGCGCCGGAAACCGACTGATAGGTGCTGACAACCACCCGCTTGATCGTCGCGCGATCATGGAGCGGTTTCAGCGCCACAACCATCTGGGCTGTCGAACAATTCGGGTTCGCGATGATGTTCTTCTTCGCATAGCCGTGGATCGCATCCGCGTTCACCTCGGGCACGATCAGCGGCACATCCGCGTCGTAGCGGTAGAGCGATGAGTTATCGATGACGACGCAACCCGCCTTCGCGGCCTTCGGCGCATAGATCTTTGTCGCCTCAGACCCAACGGCAAACAGCGCAATATCCCAGCCTGTGAAATCGAAAGTATCCAGATCCTTGGTCGTCAGGGTTTTCTCGCCAAAGCTGACTTCTGTCCCCAGCGATTTCCGGCTGGCAAGCACGGCAATCTCGTCAACGGGAAAGGCCCGTTCATCGAGAATGTTCAGCATTTCGCGGCCCACATTGCCCGTGGCGCCGACGACGGCGATTCGATAGCCCATTTGGCTGCTCCTTGGTATCAGATGCGCCCCTTTACCGTGCAAGCGGGGCAAGGGAAAGGGGCGGTGGATCACGGTCGTCTTGACGACAGTCCATTAATCCATTAATCCATGGATTATGGAATCAAAAGACGCGATCATCGGTCTAGGCGCTCTTGCCCATGAAGGGCGGCTGGACTTGTTCCGCAGGCTGGTCCGCGCGGGCCCTGCCGGGATACCCGCCGGGCAATTGGCCGAGGCGACGGGTGCGGCATTTACCACCACATCTGCACAGCTTACCGTGCTCACACATGCAGGGCTGGTGCAAAACCGGCGCGCAGGCCGATCCATCATCTATTCCGCGAATTACCAGACGATCCGGCGGCTTTTCGGCTTCCTGCTGGAGGATTGTTGCCAAAGCCGCCCCGAAATCATCCAAGACTTGATCACAACCAATGAAAAGGAGAGCCGCGCATGAACCGCTTTCATATCCATGTGAATGTCGATGACCTCAAGCAATCAATCAACTTCTATTCCAGCCTTTTTGGCACCTACCCCACCGTCACCAAGGATGATTATGCCAAATGGTTACTAGAGGATCCGGCAGTGAATTTCGCGATTTCAGTGCGCGAAGGGGCCAAGGCGGGTTTGAACCATGTCGGCCTGCAAACAGGCGACAGCGCGGGGCTGACAGCGATCAGTGACCGGTTGAAGGCGGCGGAAGCCACGACATTTCACGAAGATGCGACAACCTGCTGCTATGCCGTGTCGGACAAAACCTGGGTGCAGGACCCTGCCGGGCTGCGGTGGGAGACGTTCTATACCCATGGCGAAGCAACCGAATATGGGGTTGATGCGTCAGACATGATTTACACGGCAATCGACAGCGACACGCCCAAGGCTACGCCATCCTGCTGCTAAAAGTGTAAATCTGACTAGACACTTCGCGCTGCCACGATAGGCTGTGGTCATGGCAGCCCCCATAGCAAAACCGGAATTTCGGAGCCCCGCACCGCGAGGCTATTGCACCGATTGTGGGGTGTCACGGATGGCCGACCCAACCGTTTGTGGCAAGGCCTGCCAATTCATCAAACCCGACTACCCAAGGTTTGAAGCCGATGTGCATGGGCGGGTTGCACAAACCACGGGCGATGAGCAGTTTTTCGGCGTCACTGGCGCGATGTACCGCGCCGCCCTGACACCCGTCCGCGAAGGGGCGCAATGGACTGGGCTGACCACCCGACTGGCCGAGCGGCTGCTGGAGACAGGCGCGGTCGATGCGGTACTTACGATGGTCCCCGACGCCGAAGACCATTGGCGCCCCCGCCCGGCGATCATCACAGACCCGGCAGACATGAAAGAGGCACGGGGTATGCGTATGGGATATGCGCCACTGCTGGCGCTTCTTGAGCCTGCGGAAGCGGCGGGGCACCGCAAGATCGCGGTAATCGGCATTCCATGCCAGATCTACGCCCTGCGTGCTTTGGAAGCCGAACTGGGTTTCGACCGCATCTATGTCATCGGCACACCCTGTTCAGACAATACGACAACTGCGAATTTCCACAGCTTCCTTGCGCGCCTGACGGATGCGCCCGACACGGTGACTTATCTG
>JBCBDL010000196.1:0-4461 GCA_038529695.1 Pseudomonadota bacterium
CAAAAAGACGCAAGCACTGGAAGGACATAGCCGGGATGCGCGGTTTCAGACCCTGTCTGGGGCGATTGTCCCACACCCAAAACGCATCGATGTGATCAAAGGTAAGTCTGTCCTGCTTGTCGATGATGTCATGACCTCTGGCGCGACAATGGCCGCCAGTGCCGAGGCTGCCCGCGCCGCTGGTGCCGCAAACGTGTCGATTGTTACACTGGCAAGGGTCGTCAAAGACGCCTAAATGATGGTCGAACCAAGGTTAGGACCATCAAGATGGCACATGTTGAAATTTACACCAAACCCACCTGCGGCTTTTGCTTCATGGCAAAACGCCTGCTGAATTCCAAAGGTATCAGCTTTGCAGAGGTCAATATCGCGGCTCAGCCAGAGCGTCGTGCCGAGATGATACAGCGCGCAAATGGTGGCCGCACCGTGCCCCAGATCTTTATCGATGGCACTCATGTGGGTGGTTGTGACGATCTGATGGCGTTAGAGCGTGGTGGTAAACTGGACGCGCTTTTAGCAGCATGAAAACGGCCCTGCTGCAGTTAAATGTCAGCGATGATCCGGCGGCAAACCTGCCCCGGACAGTTGAGTTGATTGCCAAAGCTGCCGACAAGGGTGCTGGCTTCGTTGTGACGCCCGAAGTTACCAATTGCGTCTCGCAGGACCGCAACCATCAGATACGAGTCTTGCAGAATGAAGACGACGATCTGACGCTGGAAGGCCTGCGCGAGGCGGCGATCCGCCATGGTGTCTGGCTGTCTGTGGGATCGCTTGCGATAAAAACAGACGATCCCGACGGTCGATTTGCCAACCGGTCGTTTCTTATCGATCCGGCAGGGCAGATTGTGGCCCGCTATGACAAAATCCACATGTTCGATGTAACCGTGTCAGAGTCTGAAACCTATCGCGAATCTGCCGGATACCGCCCCGGTGGGCGGGCGGTGGTCGCCGATACGCCCTTTGCCAAGATCGGGCTAAGTATCTGCTACGATATCCGTTTTGCGTATCTTTATCGGGCTTTGGCACAAGCCGGGGCGGAGGTGCTGCTCATCCCATCCGCCTTTTCGACGGTCACTGGTGCGGCGCATTGGGAACCCTTGCTACGAGCTCGCGCGATTGAGACGGGGTCATTCGTTCTGGCGGCGGCCCAGACCGGTACGCATGCAGCCCAAGCAGGCAAGTCGCGCCAAACATATGGGCATTCCATGGCAATTTCCCCTTGGGGTGAGGTCATGGTTGATATGGGTGCCGAACCGAACATCGCCCTGGTTGATCTTGACCTGAGGGAAGTGGCACAAAGCCGCAAACGCATCGCGGCGCTTGGCCACGATCGCCCTTTCGAAGGTCCTTGATGTCCGATGTCGCTGACAATCTTGCTGTATCGCTGTTCAGTGAAATCCTGATGGTTGACCAATTGGCCCGCGCAAATGTCGCGCGTGTGCTGCCCAAGGGAATGGAACTGTCGCATTTTTCGGTGCTGAACCATCTTGCACATGCCGGTGTTGAACGTTCCCCGGCGCAATTGGCCAAGACGTTCCATTTGACGCGTGGCGCAATGACAAACACGTTGCATAAACTGGAATGGGCCGGGTGGGTTCATATCCGTCCCGATTGGGACGACGCGCGACGCAAAATGGTCGCGATCAGCCCGTCAGGACAAGCCGCGCGTGATGCCGCCCTTGCCGCGATTGCCCCGGTCATTGCCGATGTCGTCAAAAAGGTAGGTCACGAAAAGATGCGCGCGGTACTACCGGTATTGCGCGAAATGCGGCTCAAGCTTAGCGATGTTGAATGACGTTCCGCTCAATCGGGTTGGCCAGTGACGCGCTGGTGATGCGGGGCCAATCGGTTTTTGAGGAGTACCCAAACCGGATCGTGATGCGGACGCCGGACGAGCCGGATTACTGGCACGGAAATCTTGTGATTATGCGGGAAGCGGGTGATCCAACCGAAGACATCGCATGGTTCGCGCGTGATTTTCCGGATGCGTCGCATCTCACCGTGGTGTGGGATGTGCCAGGGCTTGACCCGGCGCCGCTGGCTTCAGCATTGCCGGGGGTGGAGGTGGCAACGTTTGACGTTTTGTCGCTTGTGGGCCCAGTCTCGGATGCGCCTGCGCCAGCTGGAATTGAGCTACGACCGGTCACCGATTGGGACGCTTTGCTCGACCTGCAACTGGAGGCAGCAAAAGACGAAGGTTATGATCTGGCGGCGCATAAGAGCTATCTGCGCGGACGTAACACCGCGCTTCGTACGCAGATCACGGCGGATCGCGGCCAGTGGTTTGGCGCCTTTGACGGTGATTTGCTCGTGGGGACGCTGGGCATCTTCCATGATGACAGTCTTGCACGATATCAGTCCGTCATTACCCGCGCATCGCATCGTCGTCAGGGGATTTGTGCGGCCTTGCTGGCACATTCAGGTCAGTGGGCGCGGAACCGCGCGCCGCATGCAACGCTAGTTATTGTAGCCGAGGCTGAAAGCAACGCAGGGCGCCTTTACCGTCGGGCGGGCTTTGCGCTGACCGAGACATTGGTAGACGCGACAAGGCGCGGTTACTGATCAGAGGGCATTCGCCGTTAATCGCCCGTTCACCTCCTGCAATTCGCCCGCGCTCAAGAAATAGGCATATGGGTATCGCTAGCTTAATAATTGGGCGAATTACTAGGTCGTTTTCGTCAGATGCTTAAATCTCTGGCCAATTTCGGGCGTTTCACGTCAGTTGCAACTGCCTAAATAACTGGGCGCCGCATGAGGGGCAATCCTGGCAGATCGCTCCCCTCACGCGACTACAACATCACTGTTGCGGGTCCTGCCTTACTTGGTCGGCATTCCGTTGAAAAGGGCGCATGCGTCCCTTCTGCGATCCGCAGCGACAATGGGGACCTACGACCTATGACGATTAAAACTTCTGCTTTTGCTCTTACCGCCCTGCTGGGCACGACAGCCATGGCCGCTGCTGAATGCGCCGAACCGATCAAGGTGGGCGTACTGCATTCGCTGTCTGGTACCATGGCGATCTCTGAAACAACGCTGAAAGACACCATGCTTTTGCTCGTGGAAGAGCAGAACGCAGCAGGCGGTCTATTGGATTGCCAGATCGAAACGGTTGTCGTCGATCCGGCGTCCGACTGGCCGCTTTTTGCCGAAAAGGCCCGCGAATTGCTGACTGTGCACGAGGTTGACGTGATTTTCGGCAACTGGACGTCCGTGTCACGCAAATCCGTGTTGCCTGTGATCGAGGAACTGAACGGCCTGCTGTTCTACCCCGTACAGTATGAAGGCGAAGAAAGTTCGAAAAACGTATTCTACACGGGCGCTGCACCAAACCAGCAGGCTATCCCTGCAACGGATTATTTCCTGGAAGAGCTGGGTGTCGAAAAATTTGCGCTGCTTGGTACGGACTATGTTTATCCACGCACCACCAACAACATCCTAGAGGCCTATTTGCAGGATAACGGTATCCCTGCCGAGGACATCTTTGTGAATTACACGCCCTTCGGTCACTCTGACTGGGCGACGATCGTTGCCGATGTTGTGGCACTGGGCGCTGATGGCAAACAGGTCGGTGTCATTTCGACCATCAACGGTGACGCGAATATCGGGTTCTACAAGGAACTCGCTGCTGCTGGCATCTCAGCCGATGACATCCCGGTCGTCGCTTTCTCGGTGGGTGAGGAAGAATTGTCCGGTCTGGATACGTCAGATCTCGTTGGTCACCTTGCTGCCTGGAACTACTTCCAGTCGGCAGAATCGGAAGCGAACGAGGCTTGGGTTGCTGCGTGGAAAGCCAAAATGGGCGAAGATCGCGTGACCAATGACCCGATGGAAGCACACTACATCGGTTTCAACATGTGGGTAAATGCCGTGACCGAGGCTGGTACAACCGACGTCGATGCGGTGCGCGAGGCGATGTATGGCCAGGAATTCCCGAACCTGACGGGTGGTACAGCGGTCATGCTGCCAAATCATCACCTGGCCAAGCCGGTGCTGATTGGCGAAATCACGGCCGATGGCCAATTTGACATCATCAGTCAAACTGCAGAGGTCCCAGGCGATGCGTGGACCGATTATCTGCCTGAATCAGCCGTGTTGAAGTCCGATTGGGAAACGCTGGGTTGCGGCATGTACAATACCGAGACTGAAACCTGCGTGCAGTTGACGTCAAACTACTAATCCAAAACCGGCACGGGGCGCCCACTGCGTGCCCCGTGCCACAAAAGCCTGACAAAGCGGCACAAGACCCCATGTTTCGACAGATTTTTTTGGCCCTTGCGCTGTGGTTTACGCTGCCTGTGATGGTGCAGGCTCAAAGCTTGCAGGATATCCTGCAAACCCATCAGGAAGAGGTGCTGAAGCCCGGACGGCGCTCTGTTGGTGTTGTGCTGGATGATCTCGTGGCCAGTGGTTTGCCCCAAGTCGTCCCATTCCTCGAAGCTTGGCGCGACCGGGAAATCGTGC
>JBCBDL010000197.1:0-4424 GCA_038529695.1 Pseudomonadota bacterium
CACTGACCGAGGCGGTAAAGGATCTTGAGGGGCATCTGGGCCTGAAGCTCTTTGAACGACGCAGACGTGGGGTAGAGATGACCCATCACGGGCATGTCTTCATGCGCCACGCCAAGGCCATACTGGCCGAGATGTCGAATGCCGAGATGAGCCTTGCCGGGGAGCGCAGCAATGTCACCGGGCGGTTGAACATCGGCGTGACGTCGCTGACCTCTGGCTACGTTCTGTCCGACCTTCTGTCCCGCTTCCGCCGCGCGCAGCCCGAGATTGATGTCAGCGCGCTGGAAGACAGCCCGGAATATCTTGAACATCTGCTGGTCGGGGGTGAGTTGGACATCGCCGTTATGCTCGTGGACAGGCTGCGCAACCCCTCCGCGCTGCATTCAGAGCTTTTGGCGGTGTCACCCTATCGCTTGTGGCTCCCCCTTGGGCATCCACTTTCGGCATTAGAGAGCATCTCACTTGATGATCTATCCACTGAGCCGCAGATCGTGCTGGATGTGGACGAAATGCAGGACGAAGCCGCGCGGCTGATGTCCAGTTTTGCCATCAAGCCGCGCGTTGCGTTCCGCACCCGCTCGGTCGAGGCCGTGCGGTCGTTGGTGGCCAGTGGCGCAGGCGTGTCGTTTTTGCCTGATCTCGTTTACCGTCCCTGGTCGCTGGAAGGCGACCGGATCGACAGCCGGGACGTTGCCACCAAATTGCCCGTGATCCAGGTGGGTCTTGTCTGGCGGCGCGGGGCCAGCGTGTCGGATGCCACGCGCATGTTTCTATCGGTCGCCCAAAGCTTTCACGCCCCACGCCTGCGTTAATTCGGAAAAACCGATATTACACCCCAAAAATTTGAATTTGCCTGAATCTTGGCGCACCGACATGGTGACGTCAGAATAATCACGAAAATCAAAATGGGGAGTTTGCATTGTGAAAGGTGCTTTGAAATCCACCGTGGCAGCCTGCGTTGCGACAACAGTTCTTGTGCAACCCGTCGCCGCCGAAATGGTGACGGAACTTGGCGATGGCGAAGGCCAGCTGAACATCGTTGCCTGGCCCGGCTATATTGAGCGCGGAGAGACGGTCGCCGACTTTGACTGGGTCACAGGCTTTGAAGAGGCCACAGGCTGCATGGTCAACGTCAAGACCGCCAATACCTCGGACGAAATGGTGGCACTGATGAACGAAGGCGGCTTTGACCTTGTCACTGCCTCTGGCGATGCGTCCTTGCGGATGGTGGCAGGCAAGCGTGTTCAGCCGATCAACACGGCACTGATCCCAAGCTGGGACACGATTGATGACCGCCTGAAAGAGGCGCCATGGCATTTCGTTGATGGCACGCATTATGGCACCCCTTACATGTGGGGTCCGAATATTCTGATGTATAACACCGAGATTTTTGGCGATAGCCCCCCAACATCCTGGAACGTAGTGTTCGAACAGATGGATTTGCCTGACGGCCAAAGCAATGAAGGGCGTGTGCAGGCCTATGACGGGCCTATCCATATCGCTGATGCAGCGCTTTATCTTATGACGCATCAGCCAGAGCTTGGCATCGCATCGCCGTACGAGCTGAACCAGGAGCAATACGACGCAGCGCTTGATCTGTTGCGCGTCCAGCGCACATTGGTCAGCCGGTATTGGCATGATGCCTTTATCCAGATCGATGATTTCAAAAATGAAGGTATGGCTGCTTCGGGGTCTTGGCCCTTCCAACGCAACCTGTTGCAAGGTGATGGTGCCCCGATTGCAAGCGTCTTCCCCGAAGAAGGCGTGACCGGTTGGGCGGATACGACCATGATGCATGTGGACAGTGAAAACCCGAATTGTGCCTATATGTGGATGGAACACACGCTGTCATCGAACCTGATGTCGGATCTGTCCGTCTGGTTTGGCGCCAATCCTGCAGTGCCTGCGGCCTGCACCGACGGACGGGGCATGCAGACAGCAGAAGGGTGCAGTGCGAATGGTTTCGACAATTTCGAACAAGTGCGTTTCTGGACCACCCCGGTTACCCAATGCGAAAGCCAGGGCGAATGTGTTCCGTATTATCGTTGGGTGTCTGATTACATCGGCGTGATTGGTGGACGGTAACGGTCATTACTTGCGCGGTGGCCATCCTGCTGCGCAAGTCGCCGAGAAACGCATGACAGCAGCAATTTCTTTTTCCGGCGTCTCGCGCCACTTTGGCGATGTCCGCGCTGTGGATGGGGTGGACCTTGAAATCGGGGAAGGTGAGTTTTTCGCCCTTCTCGGCCCCTCCGGGTCTGGCAAAACGACCTCTTTGCGGTTGATCGCGGGCTTTGAAAAGCCGACCACCGGTGCGATCTCGATCTTCGGTGAAGACGCGACAGATACGCCGCCCTATCGCCGTCCTGTGAATACGGTGTTTCAGGACTACGCCTTGTTCCCGCATCTGAACGTGCGCGACAACGTGGCCTACGGGCTGATGGTTCGGGGTGATGCGAAAGCGGCCCGCCGTGCAGCGGCCGATGAGGCTTTGGAACTTGTTGCTTTGAACGGTTTTGGCGACCGCAAACCGTCGGCGCTGTCCGGCGGACAACGCCAGCGCGTCGCACTCGCGCGGGCCTTGGTCATGCAGCCCAAGGTGCTGCTGCTTGACGAACCGCTAGGTGCGTTGGACCTGAAACTGCGCGAGCAAATGCAGGGAGAGCTGAAGGCCCTGCAACGCCGCCTTGGCATCGCCTTTGTCTTTGTGACCCACGATCAGGGTGAAGCCTTGTCGATGGCTGACCGTGTGGCGGTGTTCAACGAAGGACGCATTCAACAGATCGGCAGCCCCCAGGATGTCTACGACCGTCCGCAAACCCGGTTTGTGGCCGATTTTGTCGGCGGGTCCAACGTGCTGCCCGCCGAACTGGTTGAGGCGATCATCGGCAAGCGGCAGATGGCCAGCCTGCGTCCAGAGGCGATCACCCTTGGACACGGTCCCCTGACGGGCGTGACAGAGAGCCATGCGTTCCTTGGCTCGGCCACACGGATCGAGGTGATCTGTAACGGGCAAGCCATCAAGGCCCTGATCCCAAAAGGAGGCGCCGTGCCCGCCATTGGCGAAACGGTAGAGCTTGGCTGGCATGACGGCGCGCTGCACCTGATGGACGGTGCCGATGGCTAAGGCCGCGCGCTCACCTTTGTCAGACACGCTGTGGCGGCGGCCCAATATGCTATTGTTGTTGCTGGTCACGCCGCCGCTTTTGTGGCTGGGGATTGTCTATCTGGGGTCCCTTTTCGCGCTGCTCGCGCAAAGCTTTTTCTCGATCGATGAGTTTTCGGGCCTGATCAATTACGAATTCACACTGAAGACCTATGCCGAACTCCTTCGCGCCTCGAACATGGATATCCTGTTGCGCACGGTCGCGATGGCTACGGCTGTGACCATTGGTGCGGCCATCGTCGCGTTCCCCATCGCCTACTACGCCGCCCGCTACGCCACGGGGCGCTGGAAGGCCGTGTTTTATCTGGGTGTCATGCTGCCGCTCTGGTCGAGCTATCTGGTCAAGGTCTATTCCTGGAAACTGATCCTCGCCAAAGAGGGGATCCTGAACTGGCTATTCGAAACGCTGCATCTGGGTTGGGTGCTGGAGGCTTATTTGGCCATCCCGGTGATCGGCGGCAATTCTCTGTCCGTCAGCTGGACAGGGACGTTTCTGGTGTTCCTGTACGTCTGGCTGCCCTTTATGATCCTGCCGATCCAGGCCTCGCTCGAACGGGTCCCACCATCGATGCTTGAAGCGTCGGGCGATCTGGGCGCACGCCCCGGCCAGACCTTGCGCCACGTGATCCTGCCGCTGGCCTTGCCCGGCATCATCGCGGGCAGCATCTTTACCTTTTCGCTGACGATGGGTGATTACATCATCCCGCAGATCGTTGGCACATCAGCCCGGATGATCGGCCAGGCGGTCTATCAGTTTCAAGGAACAGCCGGGAATATCCCGCTGGCCGCGGCCTTTGCCGTGGTGCCCATTGTAGTGATGGGGATCTATCTGACACTGGCGAAACGGGCGGGGGCGTTTAATGCACTCTAAAGCCTCGCTCGGACTGAAACTCGCGGCCATTGGGGGGCTTTTGTTCCTTCATCTGCCGATCCTGCTGATTTTCGTTTACGCCTTCACGACCGAGGATAAATCCTATCAATGGCCCCCGCCCGGCTACACGCTGCAATGGTTTGAGGTCACGTGGAACCGGCCCGATGTGTGGCAGGCGCTTGGGCTATCCCTGCGTGTTGCCTGCATCTCGACCGTGATTGCGATTGCGCTGGGCACGCTTTGCGCGGCGGCGGTCGCGCGGTCGAAATTCTTTGGGCGCGAAACGATTTCTCTGCTGGTGATCCTGCCCATTGCCTTGCCGGGGATCATCACAGGCATCTCGCTGCGCTCGGCCTTCAGCATCGCCGATATCCCGTTCAGCACCTG
>JBCBDL010000198.1:0-4373 GCA_038529695.1 Pseudomonadota bacterium
TTTGCGGAAGGTCAGCCGCTCATCCGCGAAAAAGAGGGCGGCGGCGATCACGCCAAAGATGGCCGTGGCCGCATTCAAGATCGATGTGAGGCCGGTTTCGATATGAAGCTGACCCCAGGCCATCAGGCTGAAAGGGATGACGTTGTTCATCAGCCCCATCACCAGAAATGCCCCCCAGATCCGCAGGTCCGTCGGCAGCGTCAATCTGCGCAACACGACATAGGCCCACAAGATCAGCATTGCCCAGAACGTCCGATGAGCGACGGCCGTCAGCGGGCCGATTTCCTGCAAGGCGATATGGATCGACAGGAATGATCCACCCCAGATGAAACCGAGAACAAAGAGCTCACACCATGCACGGGAGGATATTGTTTTTTGCACGGTTGTCATGGCCGAACCTGACCGGTTTCTGCCCGCTGATACAACCCGGATCATGCGTAACAAACGAAAAAGCCCCGCCGGATGGGCGGGGCTTTGTAACTCAGTGATCCGACGGCTTAGAAGTTGTAGCCGATCTGGAATCCGACCCCGATTGCGCTGCTGTCAGAGAAGTCAGCGCGCGCTGTATCTGGTGTCCCTGTTTCGGCGCTTGCGTCGCCTGGCACGATGTAGCGCACACCTGCTGCGAGGGTGACATCGTTGACCTTGTATTCACCTGCCACACCAATGGAATAATTGCCGTTTGTTGGCGCCAAAGGTGAGACCAGATCGCTGTCGCCTTCTGGCTCGAAACCAGCGCTAATGGAGGCTGAAAATGCATCAGAGAAGCGGCGACCGATGCCCAATGTATAGCCAAAGCCATCTTCGATATCGGTCAACGATCCCAGCGGGAAATTTTCCGGTTCTACGATGACAACACTGTATTCGGCCCACCGCACAGAGCCAAACAGCAATGTGTCTGCTGCAATACCGGTCTGGAAATCCAGATTTACGGCTTGTGGTGTCGTGACCTCGGTATCAGCGGTTGATCCGAATGTATCGGTCGTTCCGAATTCATGTTCGACTTCGGAAATATAGGTGACCGCAAGTCGCAACGCGATTTCAGGGATCTCATAGGCGGCGCCCAGCGTGTAGCCGAAGCCGGTGTCACGATCCAAATCGACACTATAGCCTGAAACACCGCCCGGTGGTGGGCCACCATATGCCAAACCATCCAATGTCACCGAGCCCTCAAGCGATTGCGCGCGCAGACCGCCATAGACGCTGATGTTGTTGTCAATCTTGTAGCGTACAAGCCCCGTCACCGCCACGCTGTCCAGAACGGCTTCGGTCCCGCCCAATGCAACGGAGTCGCCAACAGGGTACTTGATATCGGCGCCATAAGGTTCATCAACGATAAGGGCAAATGAGATCTGATCGTTTATGTCCCGCTTATAGCCAAAGCCAAGCACCCCGTAATCTTCGGCGACATTGCCGGTATCGCTGCCACCGAAAGCTGCGACATCCTCACCTTCCAGTTCCGGCATGACATAGCCAAAGCTCAGCTCTGCATAGGCACCCGTTGCACCGCCTTCTTCAAAAATGATTCCAATCGGCTGGCCAGAGCGGTCAAGTCCCACGGCATGGGCCAGTGATGTTGTCAAAAGCAGGGCTGCGCCTGCGGTGAGTGCCTGTTTCATGTCCTCGTCCCTATCATGAATAAAATCTGTGCAGCGGACCCTAAGGAGTGCCTAACCTTTGCGTCAATTATTGACGCGACGTCACGTCGCAGGTCGGGTCGTAGCGTCACAAAAATACACTACTTACACGTGTTTTGAAATATTTGAACCGAGTGGTTTAGTTTGGCTGTTGCCGGTTTGCATGGCTGATGTTCAGATAATTGGCTGCAAAAATCAGCGCGGCCCCGATAAAGACGAGCAATTCCAAAGGCTCATCATACAGAACCATGCCAACGACGGCGATGGTCGGCAGGCGAACGAAGTCGATTGGCATCACGATACTGGCCGGTGCAATGCTGAGCGCCTTGGTCAGGCAAAAATGCGCCACCAGCCCTGCAATGCCAATCAGGATAACCCATGGCACGTTCTGGGGTGAGGGCAGACGGATATCTCCGTCAAAACCCGCGCAGGCCAGACCGAAGACGGCTTGCATCACCGTCAGGTAAAACAGAATGGTGGTGATCGTTTCAGTCTGGGTCAGCTTTCGCGTGAGAATGGCTGTCAGTGCAAAAAATACTGCACAGGCGGCTGCCGAGATCAGGCCAGGGCTGATGCTGGCTGGATCGGGGCGCGCAACGATCAGGATGCCGACAAAGCCAATGCTTGCACTGATCAGTCCAATTCGGGTGATCGGCTCGCGCAGCAACAAAGGCGACAGCAATATGACCCAGATGGGCGTTGTGAATTCCAGCGCAAAAACTTGGGCTAATGGGATCAGAGTGATGGCATAAAACCACAGGTTTTGCCCGGCAAAGTGGCAGATATTGCGGGTGGCGTGCAGTCTTAGCCTACCGGTGCCGACTTGCCGCAATGTGCCTGCCATCGCTGCGATGCTGACGACGATGACGATGCCTGTCAAACTGCGGTAGAACATGATTTCGAAGGTGTCGAGCTCATCGCTGACGGCGCGCCCGGCGATGGCCATACAGGTGAAAGAGGTGATCGCCCCAATCATCCAGAGTGCCGCCTGAATTGTCGTGTTCATCATGCTGCGCTCGTTCGGGTCATGGGCGCAGTTGTCACGGCGCGCCCGACTTTTGCAACCCCTTGGGACCTGTGGCAGGATTTGGTGAAAAGGAGAGGTAACCCATGCGCTGGTTCATTCTTTGGCTCTTGTGGCCTGTCGCTGGTTTTGCTGATCCCGTCGACAGCGTGGAACAGGCGGCAAAAACTGCATTTGCCGAGATGCCGCGCATTCGGATGGTACGCGAAATAGCGGGCAATTGCGGTGCCGATGAAACGGTGAATATCCATGTTGCCTATTGCACCAGCCAGAACGTCATCTTCATGACACGGGCGGCGCGGGCCCTGCCGCAAACGGGATATCTTGCCGCCCATAGCTATGGCCATGCGGTGCAGGTGCGCCATGGTGTAGCCGATTTCGCGCTGTCTCAGATACGTGCGCGACGCGGCGAAGAGGCGATTTTGCGCGGTCTCGCGGAACGGCAGGTGGATTGCATTGCTGGATTTTTGGTGGCGCGGGCTGGGCAACCACAGGCCGCGTTGACGGATTGGTTTGACGACGACCCGTTTTCTGACGTGCATTGGGGCCGCAATCCGCTGCGCGTCGGGCCTGTGATCCGTGTTGATCTGCAGGCGCGGGATGAATGGTTTCAGATTGGGCAGCGTGGTGATTTGGCTGCGTGTGGCCCGGGGGAGTTTACCGCTAATCTGCTGCTTGATGCGTTGCGTGGCTAAGCCGGGAAGTTACTCCCACTCAATCGTGCCGGGGGGTTTGCTGGTGATGTCGTAGGTGACGCGGTTGATCCCCTGCACCTCGTTGATGATCCGCGTGGCGGTTTCGCCAAGGAATGCGTGGCTGAACGGGTAGTAGTCCGCCGTCATGCCGTCCACTGACGTGACCGCCCGCAAGGCGCAGGCGTAATCGTATGTGCGCCCATCGCCCATGACGCCAACGGTGCGCACCGGCAGGATCGCAACAAAGGCCTGCCAGATGTCGTCATAAAGCCCGTGTTTGCGGATTTGATCGATGTAAACGGCGTCGGCTTTGCGCAGGATGTCGAGTTTTTCGCGTGTAATCTCGCCCGGGCAGCGAATGGCAAGACCCGGGCCGGGGAACGGGTGACGCCCGATAAAGCTGGCGGGTAGGCCGAGTTCGCGACCCAAGGCGCGCACTTCGTCCTTGAAAAGCTCGCGCAAGGGTTCGACGAGTTTCAGGCCCATTTTTTCTGGCAGGCCACCGACGTTATGGTGGGATTTGATCGTGACGGATGGGCCGCCGGAAAAGCTGACGCTTTCGATCACATCGGGGTAAAGCGTGCCTTGGGCGAGGAATTCGGCCCCTTCGATCTCGTTTGCGTATTTCTGAAAGACGTCGATGAAGAGCTTGCCGATGATCTTGCGTTTGGTTTCGGGGTCGCTGACGCCTTCGAGTTCGCCAAGAAACAAGTCTTGTTCTTCTGCGTGGATGACTTGCAGGTTCATGTTGTCGCGGAACATGCCGACGACTTCCTCGGCTTCGTTCAGACGCAGCAGGCCATGATCGACGAAGACGCATGTGAGCTGATCGCCGACAGCCTCGTGGATGAGGGCCGCCGCAACCGAGGAGTCGACACCACCTGACAATGCGCAGATGACCTTTTTGTCGCCGACCTGTTCTTTGATCAGGCGGATCGCGTCCTCACGATAGGCGCCCATTGTCCAATCACCAGTGAAACCAGCCAGACGAACGAAGTTTTCATAGAGCTTGGCACC
>JBCBDL010000199.1:0-4201 GCA_038529695.1 Pseudomonadota bacterium
GACGGCGGTGCCAACCCCGCTGATGGGCAAAAGAAGTGGATTGCCGAGATGATTTGCCTCGTTACTGCAGGCGGTCAGCGTGATCAGAGCGATCAGGGAAAGTCGCATGGGTTTTCCACCTTCTTTTGTCTTGACTTATAGGGGCATTGGTCACATAAGCCGCCATCTCAGCAAGACTTTTGCTGATGACTTGCGAAAACTCGCCCAAGGGCGCGCTGTCCACAGGTACCAAACACCGGAAAAAACCGGGGCCTTGTATGACGCGGAAGACAAAGGAAGATAGCATGTTTGCGGTTCTGAAAACCGGCGGCAAGCAGTATAAGGTCGCATCAGGCGACGTTCTGCGTGTCGAAAAGCTGGCAGCACAAGCTGGCGACAAAGTTCAATTCAACGAAATTCTGATGGTCGGCTCCACCGTGGGCACACCACTGGTTGAGGGCGCTGGCGTCCAGGCCGAGGTGATTGACCAGATCAAGGGCGAAAAGACGATCAACTTCGTCAAGCGCCGTCGCAAGCACAGCTCGCAGCGCAAGAAGGGCCATCGCCAGCAACTGACGCTGGTACGGATCGCCGACATCCTTGAAAAAGGGGCAGATAAGTCTGGTGTGATGGCTGCTGTATCTGGCGCAGGCGTTGTTGCTGCTCCGGCTGCCAAGCCTGCGAAGAAAGCAGCGCCCAAGAAAGACGCACCAAAGGCAGAGGCGCCAAAAGCCGAAAAGCCAAAGGCAGAGAAGAAAGCTGCGCCTGCGAAAGTCGAAGGCGGCGACGATCTTAAAAAACTGTCTGGCGTCGGCCCCGCTTTGGAGAAAAAGCTGCATGAAGCTGGCGTGACCACATTCGCGCAAATCGCAGCATGGACCGAAGCGGACGTAGCTGCTATGGACGAGAAACTGTCATTCAAAGGCCGGATCGAGCGTGAAGGCTGGATCGACCAGGCCAAAGAATTGGCAAAAGGCTAAGGAGAGCAACCAATGGCACATAAAAAAGCAGGCGGTTCATCCCGTAATGGGCGCGACTCAGCCGGTCGCCGCCTTGGCGTCAAGAAATTCGGCGGCGAAGCTGTCGTTCCCGGCAACATCATCATGCGCCAGCGTGGCACTAAGATGTGGCCAGGCACAGGCGTGGGTATGGGCAAAGATCACACGATCTTTGCAACCGCCGAAGGGGCCGTGAAATTCCACAAAGGTCTCAAAGGCCGCACTTTTATTTCGGTTCTCCCAGTGGCGGAGGCCGCTGAATAAGCCGAAAATTCCAGGTAACACATTTGGGGGGATCGGTGACAACCGGTCCCCCTTTTTTATTCATAGTTTCGCCACCATGTTGAACTAAAGCCGTGGCAAAACCTCATTTGTTTTCGAGGAGGGAAGACGATGAAGCACGAAGAAATCACCGTCCAGGATACGATTGCAGCAGACCGCTTTGTGCTGCGCCCTTGCCGCAAATCTGATGCGGGGCTGATTGCCATGTATGCCGGTGATGATCGTGTGGCGCGTGGCACCCGTGCGATGCCCCATCCCTTGCCCCCCGGCACGGTCGAGGCGATGATCGAACGCGCCAGCCAGCCTGAACGAACCGAAGACATCTGGGTCATTGATGGGTCGGGTCACGGCCATGCCGAGGCGTTGGGGCTGATCAGCCTAGAACGGATGGACCGTGCGCAATCCGAGATTTTCTACTGGATCGCACCTGCCTTCTGGAACACCGGCTTCGCGACCGAGGCTGTGCGTACGCTGATCAAGGCCAATCCACACAATTCGGACCGGATCTTTGCCGAAGTCTTTCAGGACAATCCCGGCTCGGCCCGCGTGCTGACCAATTGCGGTTTCGACTATCTGGGTGATGCAGAGGCTTTCTCGGTCGCGCGCAACGCCACCGTACCCACCTGGACCTATACGCTCAAAATAGGGTCATGACCGTCCCGACATTGCGGACGGATCGGTTGGTGTTGCGGGCGTTCCGGCAACAGGATGAAGCGTTGCTCGCCACTACGATCAACGACTATGAAATCAGCAAATGGCTGACGGTCGTGCCTTATCCTTACACTATCGAGGATGCGGCATGGTTTATCGGTGAGAATCTGGCCGGGCGGTTTCACACGTGGGCCATTTGGCGTGGTGATAATCTTGCTGGTGCTATGGGGCTGGATAAGGAATTGGGCTATTGGCTGGCACAAGACTTTCGGGGGCAGGGTTACGCGACCGAAGCTGCGACGGCCATCGTTGCGCATCACTTCGCAACCACTGATGCCAAGTTGATCTGCTCTAGCCATTTCGTCGAAAACGATCCGTCGCGTAATGTGTTAGAAAAGTTGGGTTTTGTCGATGTGGGTGCGCATGTGCACCATTCCAAGGCGCGCGGTGCAGATATACCTGGCCGCAGCATGGAACTGACCCGTGCCCGGTGGGATTCGCTGCAAGATGGTTGATGCTGTCCTTTATACAGAGCGGCTGCATCTGCGGCCGATCGACCGGCAGGATATAGATCCGCTGATGACATATTGCGCCGACCTCGCCTTGTCGCGCTGGATGACCCACATCCCGCATCCCTATACCCAGGCAGATGCCGAGGATTATGTCACGCGCGCATCCGCCAAGCCGGGGCGCGTTTGGGGCATCGCGATGAACAATGCCTTGATCGGCACCATGGGCACAGTGGGCGAATTCGGCTATTGGATCGGCCGCCCGTTTTGGCGTCAGGGTATCGCGTCAGAGGCTGGTGTGGCCGTCCTCAACCACTATTTCACTAATCCGGACCACGATCAAATCACCGCACGACATGCTGTTGCCAACGCCGCCTCTGGCGCGCTTTTGCGCAAGTTGGGATTTGAAGATACCGGCCCCGCAACAACCTCATCCAAAGCAACAGGCGAAACGCTGGATGCACGCGCGGTTCTCTTGACCGGTGCCGGCTGGCAGGCGCGTCAAAATGCCTGATCTGACCTATCGCAATATCCGCGAAAGCGATTGTGATGATATGCATGCGGTTGCCTCTCACTGGTCGATCGTTCGGCAGCTTGGTGGCTGGCCATGGCCCCCCGATCCTGCGTTCACCCGCAGCCGCAGCAAGGCGTATGAAGGCGATGGTTTTGTTTGGGCGATTTGCCGAGATAACCGCCTGATCGGCTCTATCGGCGTCACAAATGGCGATCTTGGCTATATGCTCCACCCCGACCAGCACGGGCAGGGCATCATGACCCGCGCCACCCGCCGGGCGGTCGATCATGCCTTCCAGACAACTGACCGTGACCTGCTGACCGGCTCCACCTGGTATGACAACCCGACCTCGGCGCGTGTTCTCGCCAAACTGGGCTTCGTCCATTGGCAGACCTGCTACATCCACAGCAAGGCGCGCGGCTTTCCAACGCTTGTCCATCACCGCCGCTTGACCCGGGCCGATTGGGACCGCTTGAGAAGCGCACAACAATAGAGTATCGCGCTGATCTGAACAGCCGCGGAAAGCCAGCCACATGAAATTCCTCGATCTTGCCAAGGTCTATATCCGGTCCGGTGCCGGTGGGTCGGGCTGTATCTCGTTCCGGCGCGAGAAATATATCGAATATGGCGGCCCCGATGGCGGCGACGGCGGCAAAGGCGGCGATGTGGTGGTCGAGGCCGTTGAGGGCCTGAACACCCTCATCGATTTCCGCTATCAGCAGCATTTCTTTGCGGGCACCGGTCAGGCGGGCATGGGCAGCCAGCGCACCGGCAAAGATGGCGACGACAAGGTGCTGCGCGTGCCCGTCGGAACCGAAATCATCGATGAAGACGAAGAAACCGTCATCGCCGATCTGACCGAAGTGGGTCAAAAAATCATCATCGCCAAAGGCGGCAATGGCGGCTGGGGCAACCTGCGCTTTAAATCGGCCACCAACCAGGCCCCCCGCCGCGCCAATCCGGGGCAGGAGGCGATTGAGCGCACGATCTGGCTGCGCCTGAAACTGATCGCGGATGTGGGCCTGCTCGGCATGCCCAACGCGGGCAAATCGACCTTCCTTGCGGCCACCTCCAACGCGCGACCCAAGGTCGCCGATTACCCCTTCACCACGCTGGTCCCGAACCTTGGCGTCGTCGGCATCGATGACGTGGAATTCGTCGTGGCTGACATTCCCGGCCTGATCGCTGGCGCGTCAGAGGGTAGGGGGCTGGGTGATATGTTCCTCGGCCATGTCGAACGCTGCGCGGTGCTGCTGCACCTGATCGAC
>JBCBDL010000200.1:0-4149 GCA_038529695.1 Pseudomonadota bacterium
GCTATCGGATGTGCCCGTATCGGATGCCTCACCTTCGTATTTCCATTCACCCTTCTTGGCATCCAGTTCCGCCTCTCCTGGCAGTGGAGCGGATGGTGTAACTTTCGGGGCCTCGGCCACCTCAGCCGCCGGTGCGGGATTCTCTGGCTCAGGTGCCGGCGCGGGTGCAGGTGCAGGTGCCGCAGCGGGTGCTGGCGCGGGTGCCGGTGCCGCAACGGGCGCCGCAATACCTTGCGGACCCGGCGCAGGTTCGCGCCAGCCAAGGGCAAGAACAGCCGCAGCAATCAGCGCAACGAAGCCGCCAATGATTGCGGCGCCCGCAATCTCAAAATCATAAAGAACAAAAGCCACGCCAGCGGCGATAAGGCCAAAAAGGCCGGCAACAACAATGATGCCAAGGCTGATTGGTGCTGTATCTTTCATCGTCTTTTCTCTCCCTTAGTGACCGGGCAGCGGCCATGCAGACTGTGATCAAGGGGGAGTGCGTCAAAACGACCCAGCCCCCGCTTGACCTTACGCTACCTGAAACGGCACGGAATCGAAAATTATTTATGCAACCATGGCGGTTAACGATGTGGAAAGGTGAGCGGAGGCCTCATTTGGCCAGTGGGCTACCCGGTGAAAGCTAGCTTTTGCCAGCCAGTTCCGTCGCCTGCGTCACCCAATCGTCCCGTTCAATACGGCCTTTGAACTTCAACCGGCTATCGACCCACGCGATTTGTTCGGGTGTCCATTTGGCGATCTGGTCGAAATGCCAAAAGCCCAGTTCGTTCAGCACAGATTCCAGTTTTGGTCCGACGCCGCTGATCTTTTTCAGATCATCGGCACCGCCTTCACGGGGGGCGGACAAAATCTCTGGCTGTGTCTCTGCCGCTGGATCTGCGGCTGCCTTCTTCGCCGTTTTCGGCTTGGTCGGCACTTTCTCCTTCGCAGGCGCCTTTTTTGCGGGTTTGGCGGGCGCGCTTGCGCCATCTTTGACCCAAGGTGTCAAAAGCGGCACCTCGGTCCCGTCAATCCGCTTGACGGTGTCACCAATATCGACGGCGGCCTGCACGCTGGCATTATACTTTGTTCTGCCGCTGTCATAGTCTTTCAGGCTTGTGAGCCCCTTCAAAGGCTCTGCTGCATAACGTCCGTTTTGCGGACCGGGTACGGGCACACGGCCTGCCGCAAGCTCATCAATGATCTCGCCCAACCGCTCCGCCGTCAGATCTTCGTAATAATCCTTGCCGATCTGTGCCATGGGCGCGTTGGCACAAGAGCCAAGGCATTCCACTTCTTCCCACGAAAACTTACCATCGGCAGAAAGCTCATGCGGCTTTGCTGCGATCTTGTCTTTGCACACACCCACCAGATCCTCTGCCCCGCAGATCATGCAGGACAGCGTGCCGCAGACCTGGATATGTGCAACGGCGCCCACGGGCTGCAACTGAAACATGAAGTAAAACGACGCGACCTCAAACGCCCGAATGAAGGCCAGATCGAGCATCTGCGCGACATATTCAATCGCCGGACGGCTCAGCCAGCCTTCCTGCTCTTGCGCCCGCCAAAGCAGCGGAATGATGGCCGAGGCCTGGCGTCCTTCGGGGAACTTCTTCATCTGCGCTTCGGCCCATTTCAGGTTTTCGGGCGTGAAAGCAAAGCTATCGGGTTGCTCAGGATGAAGACGGCGCAGCATGAAAAAACCTCGGCTAAGGGTCTATGGCGGCAGGGTGTTCCCGCGTTTTGTTCGACCTACACCGAAGGTGTTGCGTTGACAACGGGCAGAACTTGCAAATCAAGTGGTCAGGATAAGCCCAACACCCCGACCACGACAGTCGCACCCGCAAAGACACCGAACGCAAGCGGGTTAAAGCCAACACCGGACAGCAGGATCAACCCAGGCACCGCGCCTAGCGCGATCATGCGACGCAAGTATCTGTAATCACGCGGATATTCGCACCATCTGCTGCGGCGCGCCCTTCGGCTTGCAAGGCGACGATGATGTTTTCGAGATCACCCGTGCCGACGGTCGCCTGCTCCATAATCGTACGGACGTTGCCAGCAGTCATTACACAACCATTCGCCTCAACCGCCGCAACAAAACGTTCCTTTGCGGATTGCGGGTTCGGTGCCGGTTCGGGCTCTGCTGGCACGGGAACAGCCACGACCGGGCCGCCAACAGGCACCGGAACGGCACAAGCCGTCAGACCAATCAAAGAGGCGCAAGCAATATAACGGACCATTTGGCTTTTCCTTCCAGTTCCCACCAATTCGGGCCCAAGTTCACAAAAGCCCACGGGCAAGGTCAATCAGAAATACCGCAGCTGCGCCAGCAACCGCCGCCTTGATCAGCCGGTTTCGGCCACGGGCCACCAATGCGCCCGCAATACCCGCACCAGCGCCGATCAGAAGAAGCCAGATATCAAAGGTGATGGTCATATGCCGCGCCCTATTCTGCTGCTGGTGCAAGGACAGCGTCAAAGTATTCGGCCAACCCGTATCGCAGGATCACAACGGAAAACGCGATTCCTAACACGCCACCCACAATTATGCCTGTCGCCGCCCGACCGAACAGGCGCGATACAATGGCAGAGACGAAATACCCTCCCGCCACCAGAAATCCCAAGAGGATGTCAGCAATGCTCATGATGTGTGACCCTTACCTATACAGTGGCACGATCACGCAGCATAACGTCGCTGGCAATCCCGAAATGCCGCGGCAGGCGGTCAAATGATCAGACGGGCGTCAGCATGTCAGCGGTCAATCTCACCAAAGACGACATCCATCGTCCCGATAATGGCACTTACATCGGCGAGTTGATGGCCCTTGCAGACATGGTCCATCGACTGCAGGTGCAGATAACCCGGCGCGCGCAGCTTGGCGCGGTAAGGCTGGTTCGTGCCATCCGCGACCAGATAGACGCCAAACTCGCCTTTGGGCGCCTCGACAGCCGCATACACCTCACCCTCGGGCACACGGAACCCTTCGGTGTAAAGCTTGAAGTGGTGGATTAGCGCCTCCATCGAGGTCTTCATCTCGCCCCGCGTCGGCGGGGTCATCTTGCCCCGGGCCATAACGTCACCCTTTTCATGACGCAGCTTCTCGCAAGCCTGTCGAATGATATGCGTGGATTGGCGCATCTCTTCCATGCGGCAGAGGTAACGGTCATAGCAATCGCCGTTCTTGCCCACGGGCACCTGGAATTCGAATTCATCATAGCATTCATACGGCTGCGCGCGGCGCAGATCCCAGGCGAGGCCCGATCCGCGGACCATCACACCGGAATAACCCCATTCGAGGATTTCTTCCTCGGTGATCACACCGATATCGCAATTGCGCTGCTTGAAGATGCGGTTTTCGGTGAGAAGCCCGTCAATGTCATCAAGCACTGCCGGGAATTCCACCGCCCATTGATCGATATCCTCGATCAACTGATCCGGCAGGTCCTGATGCACCCCACCGGGACGGAAATAGGCGGCGTGCAGGCGGGCACCGCAGGCACGCTCGTAAAACACCATCAGCTTTTCACGTTCTTCAAAACCCCAAAGCGGTGGGGTCAGCGCGCCCACATCCATCGCCTGAGTCGTCACATTCAGGAGGTGGTTCAACACCCGCCCAATCTCGGAATAAAGCACCCGGATCAGCGAGGCGCGGCGCGGCACCTCAGTCCCGGTCAGCCGCTCAATGGCCAGACACCAGGCATGTTCCTGGTTCATCGGCGCCACGTAGTCGAGCCGGTCGAAATAGGGCAGGTTCTGCAGGTAGGTGCGGCTTTCCATCAGCTTTTCGGTGCCACGGTGCAGCAGGCCGATATGCGGGTCGCAGCGTTCGACGATCTCGCCATCCAGCTCCAGCACCAGCCGCAAAACACCATGCGCAGCCGGGTGTTGCGGGCCAAAGTTGATGTTGAAATTGCGGATCTGCTGCTCATCCGTGGCGGCATCGGTGGAGCCGTCATCGTAAATATTTGTCCGAATATCGCCGTCCATCATGGCCTAGCCCTTTGCGCGGTTATCATGCCAGCGTTGTGGCAGGGGGCCGATATTGCGGGCCACCCAATCATAGTGTTCGTTCAACAATCCCAACGCCCTTGGGCGCAGCTTGTCCAGCATAACGACTTCGGGGCCTTCATGCACGGGTGTTTTAACCTCTGCGGCCACAGGCGC
>JBCBDL010000201.1:0-4110 GCA_038529695.1 Pseudomonadota bacterium
ATGCATGGCGGCAACGGCATCAGCGAAGATTTCCAGATCATGCGCCACATGGTGAATCTGGAAACAGTGAATACCTATGAAGGTACGCATGATGTCCACGCACTTATTCTGGGACGCGCACAAACGGGTCTACAGGCGTTCTTTTAGCGCTTAACCTGAAACAGTGACGTTGCGACGCGCTCTCAGTTCTGCCGCAATGGTTCTGTAATTTCCGTCGGGCTGCGAACAGATGTCGCGCTGGAATTTGGCCCGATGGAAGACACACAACTGACCTTTGAAACCGATTTGATCGGTCTGGATGCCAATGCGTGGTTGGCTGATATCGATGATCTATGCGACGATCTGGGCTTCTTCGAACAACTTGGCACAACCCATTTCGCCGGATTTCTGGAAGCCGGAAACAACCTGCTGGTGACATTTGAAACGGTGGATCAGGCGCGCCTGCACAATGTTGACGCTGAACCGCGCGGCTTTGCCTATGCGCGCCATGATGGCTGGTCGCATCTGTGCCTGCTCTCGATGGGCGAAAGCTGGTTCCGTGATCCGGCGGTCTGCGCATTCTTCGACCGGTTGGTCGACGATGGTTTCTTTGAGGATTTTGACCGCATTATCTTCTACGGTGCCAATGGGGCGGGCTACGCAGCGGCTGCCTATTCCGTAGCGGCGCCCGGCGCCACGGTCATTGCCTTGCGCCCGCAAGCGACGCTGGATGCGCGCCTTGCCGGATGGGACCCCCGGTACAAATCACAAAGACGGCAAAGCTTTACGGGCCGATACGGCTATGCGCCGGAAATGATCGACGGGGCCGGTGCGGTGTACATCGTGTATGACCCTGTCCAACGCCTTGATGCGGGGCATGCCGCGTTGTTTCACAAACCCCATGTGACCACGCTGCCCTGTCCGCTGCTTGGCAAGGAGATTGACCGCGCCTTTGACCGGATGGGCATCCACGACGTAATGCTCAAACTGGCGATGGAGGGTGCGCTGGACGCACGACGCTTCAAGCAGTTATTGCGCGCACGCCGGTATGACCAAACCTATGTACGCACTTTGGTCAATTGGCTGATGATGAACGAACATACGCGCCTTGCGATCATTTTGTGCGACTACATGCTGCAGCGCGGCCAAAACGCGTTCTTTGCCGAAACACGCGCTGCCTTGCTGACACGGAATGGTCTTCAGAGGTAGTAAATATCGCGATAGACATGCCGCACGATGTTGTCGCGCGCAATGCCTATATCAGCCAATTCCCGGTCGCTGCGCTGCTGCAAGGCACGCACAGTTGCGGTGCGGTTTTGTGCATCCGACAAGCGCGCGAAGAAGGCCCGCACGGATGTTGAAAAGGACGCAAAGAATGCTGGGCGATCCGCAGCACTTGGTGTGTCAGAGAAAAATGCCATCATCGGCTCCTATCGAAATGATCTTGCTTCGATCGGATAAATAACCACGGATGACAGCGCTAACAGTCACAATGCTGCATTGCCGCATTGCACCATCTGCATGGCCTATTCGGCCGCGTTCCGCTCTGCCATCACCTTTTTGGCGGCATCAAAGATGCGACTGCCGAAATACCCCAGAATACCGCCCAGAATGATCCAGAACGGCGTCCCGCTGGCCAAAACGGCAGAGGCTGTGCCCGCAATCAGCAAGGCCAGCATAAACGCCACAAGTGGGCGTTCATCAGCCTCGATCGTGATATGGTTGCCCAGTGCCTTCACAAGCGGATCTACCAAAGGGCCGCCGATCAGCGGCGTAAAAAATCCGGCGGCTACCGCGATAATAAAGCCAAGCATCTGCTGTCTCCGGTGATGAATTTCCACTTATTCACAATATCGGAGGGCTTCACGCAATCTGCAAGGGCCTTCACAACGGCTATGGCATCCCTCCGCGCAAGCGTGTAACCCGGCAACATGCCTGACCGGAATATCACCAGCATCACGATCCGCAAACCCGACGACTGGCATTTGCATCTGCGTGATGGTGCCATGTTGCGGGCGGTTTTGCCTGAAACGACCCGGCATTTCGCGCGTGCGATCATCATGCCAAATCTGGTACCGCCTGTCGTCACATCGACACAGGCGATGGAATACCGCGCCCGCATTCTCGCCGCATTGCCGGACGGCGCGCAATTCACGCCGCTGATGACACTCTATCTGACCGAGGCCACAGACCCCGACGATGTGCGCACCGCGTTTGAGGCTGGGATCGCGACAGCGGTGAAACTCTACCCCGCCGGGGCGACAACGAATTCCGCATCAGGCGTGCGCGATTTCGAAAAGGTGCGCCCGGTTCTGGAAACCATGGCCGAGATCGGCATGCCGCTTTGCGTGCATGGTGAGGTCACCGATAGCGACATCGACATCTTCGACCGCGAGGCCGCCTTTATCGACCGCGTGCTCAAACCCTTGCGCAAAAAGGTCCCGGATCTGCGGATCGTAATGGAACATGTGACGACATCCGACGCGGTGGATTATGTCCGCGACAGCCACAAGAACATGGCCGCCACCATCACGACGCATCACCTGATCATCAACCGCAACCATATCCTTGCCGGTGGGATCAAACCGCATTTCTACTGTTTGCCCGTCGCCAAACGCGAAGCGCATCGCATAGCGCTGGTGCAGGCCGCTGTTTCGGGTGACAAGCGGTTCTTTCTTGGCACCGACAGTGCCCCGCATACCGACCCCAACAAGCTGCAGGCCTGTGGCTGTGCGGGCATCTTTACGGCACCAAATACAATGTCTTGCCTTGCGGAAGTCTTTGATGTCGCTGGCAAGATCAAGAAGCTCGAAGCCTTCACATCACTCAACGGGCCCGACTTTTATCGCCTGCCACGAAATGAAGACACGATCACGCTGACCAAGGGCGATCCGGTTTCGTATCCCGCCCAAATCGCGACAGATGACGGCCCCGTGACTATTTTTGACCCCGGCTTTGATTTGCACTGGCGGGTCACCCCGTAATCGCAGAGAACACGCATGATCCCCTCCTCATTCCCCTCCAAAGAAGAAATCGCGCGCCTGACGGCAGGTATGCTGATCGAAATCGGCGCCATTGACTTCAACGCCAAAGAGCCCTTTACCCACGCCTCTGGCAAACAAGCGCCCACTTACGTCGATTGCCGCAAACTGATCAGCTATCCGCGGATCCGCTCCACATTGATGGACTTCATGGCTGTGACCATCATGCGCGAAGCGGGGTTTGAAGCGTTTGACAATGTCGCAGGTGGCGAAACCGCGGGCATCCCATTCTCGGCTATGGTGGCAGAGCGGCTGGCGCTGCCGATGACTTACGTGCGCAAGAAACCAAAAGGCTACGGGCGTAACGCGCGGATCGAAGGCGTGATGACCGAAGGCCAGCGGGTCTTGCTGGTCGAAGATTTGACCACTGATGGTGGTTCGAAACTGTCATTCGTCGATGCGATCCGCGAAACAGGCGCAACCTGCCGCGCCACCGCCGTCATCTTCTATTACGGTATTTTCGATGGCGTCGAACAGACGCTTGCCGAACACGGCGTGCAGCTCATGTCGCTCTGCACCTGGTGGGATGTGCTGGCTGAGACGAAAGCACTTGAATCCTACGATGCTGAAACATTAGCTGCGGTCGAAGCCTACCTGCGCGACCCGCACGGCTGGCAGCCAGCTTAACCAAGCGGTCAAAAAACTTATCCACCACGCTGTGCACAAGTCTGACACGGGAATCGGGTCTTGCACCCCGATCTCGTGGCCCTGTTGGCGCAGACCACAAACTGTGGTACCCACATCAAAGCAACCCAAACTGTCCACAGGTTTATCCCGCAGCCTATCCCCCATCATTTCCAGATGGCCCCCGCTGCGGACCGCCTGCTAAGAGGCACGCGGGATATGTGAGGTAGGGTGATGAACGAAATAGCGGCATTCAATGCGACCGGTGTGGAAGATGCAGCCGCAGACCTTATGCCGCATTCGATTGAGGCGGAACAACAGCTTCTGGGCGCGATCCTGACCAACAACGACATCTTCGACCGCGTCGCCTCTATCATCGGGCCGCAACACTTCTATGACCCGGTCCATGCGCGGATTTTTGAAACGGCGGCCACCCGCATCGCCAAAAACGCGCTGGCGAGCCCCG
>JBCBDL010000202.1:0-4109 GCA_038529695.1 Pseudomonadota bacterium
GTGGTGCTGTCACCAGCATACCTTCCAGGCTTTCCCAGAAATCAATGCCATCCGTTTCGGGGTCAAAGGACGTAAACGCATCATCGTCGATATTCTCGGGTGGCAAGGGGCGTCCATCCGCCCCAAGCACAACCGCCTCTGGCAGATCATTGCCCGAGGACAGCACGGTCACGTCGGCATTGCCCAGCTGTGTCGTGCTCAGGTTCCCGGTCCCTTGGCCGCCGGGATAGAACTCACTGACCGTGCCGGTCACATCGACCTCATCGCCAATGGTCACTGCTGGCACACTGCCCGTAAACACAAAGATCGCGTCAGAGGTGGCGATATCGCCATCACCCACCGCGTCCTGCATATAGAACCCGTTTGAATCCACCGCCGTCACGATGCCCGTGGTGATCACCGCAGGGCCAGAGCCCCCAGTTGTTGGATCAAGTGGGTTGTCACTGACGAGGCCAGAGACATGCCCCGCGCCCTGAATTTCCATGATCGTGACACGCTCGGCCACCACTTCAGGATCATTTGTTGATCCGGGCGTGTCGCCATCGGTGTCACCAAAGGGCAGGGCGACAAAATCCCCCGTGCCGTCCTCATCCCGCGCGGCACCTGCGGCAGGGAAATTGCCATCGGGTGGCACAACCGTATCGGCATAATTCACATCCGGGGTCGCATCGCCATCTTCGGCACTAACCCCATCAATGATGCTGTCCCAAGGGGTGACGTCAAATGTGCCATCGTCGTTGGCATCCAGATCAATCCCCTGGGCGCCGGTGAAATTATCCACCAGCAGGAATGTCTGCGGCGAGCCAAAGAAATCCAGCCCCGGCACACCGACATCACCTGCGCCAAGCTCTGGGTTTTGGTCGTTGGCGATCAGAACGAAACCGTTCTCATCAGCCACGGCACCGGTCAGATCAATGGCGAAATCCACCTGGCCCGGATTGAATTCGCCCGACAGAACCAACAGCGTCTTGCCGTCAAGCGATGTACCAGGTGCCGTAAATAGCTCTACAAAGTTGGACGTGTCATCCGTGTCACCAGGCGACGAAATCCGATATTCGTTGATTGCGATCTGTGGGTCTGCGGTGCCCCCGTCCGGCACCGGAAACGGGTTCGGTGCAGTCGCATTGCTTGTCACCCCGTCCAGCGCGTTCGGCCCGCTAAAGGTCCAGGTGGTGGGCTCAAAAACCGGGTTGGGACCCACTGCAGGGTCACGCGATGCCCAGCCATCCGTGTATTCCCAGACCTCACCCGATCCATCGGTGTTTATGTCGCCAAAGACGTCAACAGCCACACCATTTTCAAACACTTCAATCGCATCATCGCCATTAATGCTGGCGACCTGGCCGGTATAATCGGGGGCGAAACCGAAGAAATTGGTGAATGCCTGCGCTTCGCTGGCGATATATATTGTCTCGCCTGCTGCGAGGGACACGGCCGGAAAGTCGAACTCAACCTCCCCGCCGCCATTGCCATTATTGGCCGAACCGACCCCATAAATTGACAAATCGGCAATATCATTCACAGCAATCAGTTGAATGGCTTTTGGCAGCCCCCCAGTCAGGCCGCCATCAATGACGCCCGTAATCATAAGATCAGACATTTATTCCCCTTCCCAGTTGGAAACCGCACCCCGACGAGAGGCGCGGATATACGCAGATTGTGATGAAACGAGGCACTCGTGACGCAATGCAACACAGATGTGTCAGAGCGTTTCATGGAATGGCGAGAGGGGCAATATAACCGCTGATGCGCACGCCAAGATGTGCCGAAGCCGATGCCAATATCTGTCAGGCTCGATTTGCGTATTGGGGCCGCGCGGCCATTTACAATGTCGCACGTCGGGTGCCCCGTTTGTAACCGTATCGGGTGTGATGTGAGATTTGATACCGCTCTACCCGAAGCTTATCCCGGAAAAATCGAGCAGATCAGCACACGTTTGCCTAGTTCCCTTCGCCAACGGTGATGTCGATCAGATCCGCATCTGTCGGTACCGCACCCAATTGAACGCATCGCGCTGCATCAAAAGTACCGTCAGCACCAAAGTCCAAAGCGCCGTTAAACAACGCGGCCTCGCAACCACGCCGCCGCTGAAGCCCCGGTAACACCTTGTTGCCGGCCCGCACCCATCGATGAAATTGTCCAGCCGCCCCGTCATAATCGCCACGATTAAGATGCTTCAGCAGTGTCGAGCTTGCAAAATTTCCACGGCCCACGTTGAAGACAAAGGATGTCAACGCACCAAACTGCGCAGCATTTAATTCCACGGTAACCAACGATTGTACCCCACGGCGCGCGCTGCCTGTATCCTTCAAAAGAAGCGTCTCACCTTGTTTTTTCGTCAACCCGTTGTTGAATTCGCTGGTGTCCGTGTTGCGGCACAGCGCCTTGGCGATCAAATGTCCGTAGCCGATTGTGCAATAGCCTGCCGGGTCGTCGTATAGGCTCGGAAACCACCCTTCGAAATGCTTGATCAACGCCAGACCCAAAGGCAGTAATGGTCGCTCGCTTTCCGCTGGGGCAGGTGCGCTAAAACCAACAATCAAGTCTTCAATAAGGCTCTGTGCCGGAACCCTTTCAATCTCAGGCCCGTGGCTGTCGGCAATGCTTGTTGATGGTAGGTTCAGGGCTGCACAAAATAAAACTGTCCTCAGAAGTTTCATAACAAACTCTTCCCAAAATAGCACTATCGACGCTTTTTCTCGCGGCGCTAGGCAAAAAAGCCGCCATGATATTTAGCGCCGCCAGTCAATAATCGTCTTGATAGCACAAGAACGCGCCTCGCGCCAAAATCATGCGAATTAGCGGTGGTTAAACCCGCTCAATCGCAATTGCCGTCCCTTCACCCCCGCCGATGCAAATAGCCGCCACCCCGCGTTTCAGGCCGCGGTTCTCAAGCGCATTGAGCAAAGTCACAATAATCCGTGTCCCCGACGCTCCAATCGGATGGCCCAAGGCGCAAGCCCCGCCATTCACGTTCACGATATCCCGAGGGATGCCCATTTCGTGCATGAACGCCATAGGCACAACGGCAAAAGCTTCATTCACCTCCCATAGATCGACATCATCAATCGACCAACCCACCTTGGCCAACAGCTTTTGCGCGGCGGGGACAGGGGCCGTCGTGAACCATCCGGGCGCCTGCGCATGGCTGGCATGGCCCAGAATACGCGCCCGGCCACCTGTCGATGACAGAACCAACGCCGCCGCCCCATCCGAGATGCTCGACGCATTCGCCGCCGTCACCGTGCCATCCTTGCGAAAGGCTGGCTTTAGCGTCGGGATCTTCTCTGGCCGCGCTTTGCCGGGTTGTTCATCGCGCGTAATCACCTCTTCCCCGGTGCGGGCATGCACGGTCACCGGCGTGATCTCGGCATCAAACGCGCCTGACCGTTCCGCATCCAAAGCATTCGACAAAGATGCAATCGCATACTGATCCTGCGCCTCACGGGTGAATTGGAACTGTTCGGCGCAATCTTCGGCAAAGGTGCCCATCAGGCGGCCCTTGTCATAGGCATCCTCCAACCCATCCAGAAACATCGAATCCTGCACCTGTTGGTGCCCGATCCGCGCGCCTGACCGTAGCTTCGGCATCAGGTATGGCGCATTCGTCATGCTCTCCATGCCCCCGGCAACCATCACATCCGCACCGCCAAGGGCAATCTGATCAAATGTCATCATCGCCGTCTTCATCCCCGAACCGCACATCTTGTTGAGCGTCGTGGCAGGCACATCTTCGCCCAATCCGGCAACAAACCCTGCTTGCCGTGCCGGGGCCTGCCCCTGGCCTGCGGGCAACACACAGCCCATCAGCACCTCATCGACGGTTGTGACACCCGCGCCCTCCATCGCCGCCTTGATCGCGGCACCGCCCAGGGTCGGCGCATCAACGTCGGCAAAGACACCCTGAAACCCACCCATTGGTGTGCGCGCAGCACCTGCAATAAAGACATCTCTCACGGCGGTCCTCCCATTAGCGTGGTCACAGGCTACGCCGCCCACCGCCAAAGGCAAGGATTTCCCGTTGCGCCCGCTGCCCGGCGGCCTAGGTTCAAGGCGAAGACGAAGAAAGGCCCCCCACCATGCGCGATTTCCACAAACCCGGTCGCTCT
>JBCBDL010000203.1:0-4106 GCA_038529695.1 Pseudomonadota bacterium
TGTATTTCTTACGCCGCACGGCATATATCTTGGACTAATCCGCGCAAAAGCTGCGTATTTGTTGTGGGTGACCTCCAGAAACTCTGAAACCCCCGTTGCGTTGGCGTAAGCGTTTGAATAATGCAGTTCGCTGATCAGAGCCATGTTTTGCAATCACCCACAACAAATACGCAGCTTTTGCGCGGATTAGTCCAAGATATATGCCGTGCGGCGTAAGAAATACACCACATAGATGGTGCATCCGCGTGTCTTCGGGTCCGGCTGGTCAAAATGACTGCACTGATGACCAAAAACCAACCTGCTTGTCAGCCCTGCAGCATCTTCTTATTTGTTGCGCGATACCGAATGGGAAAACTTCATGCCATCACCCAACTCTGCTGCACTCGACTTTCTGCTCACCCGCAGGTCCCGCCCGGCCAAAACACTCACCACGCCAGTGCCAGACAGGGCCACAGTCGAAACGATCCTCACCGCTGCCGCCCGGACGCCCGATCACGGCAAGCTGGAACCTTGGCGCTTTATCGTGCTGGCCAAGCCCGCCCTTACGCGACTTGCCAATATGGTACCGGCCCGCGGCGCTGCGCTTGCCATCGACCCCGACAAGATCAGCAAAGCACAAGATCAATATGCCAATGCCGATCTTGCCGTCGCCGTTGTGAGCAGCCCGAAACCTTCCGACAAGATCCCGCATGTCGAACAACTTTATTCGGCCGGGGCGGTCTGTCTTGCACTGCTAAACGCGGCCCTCGCGGCGGGCTGGGGCGCGAACTGGTTGTCCGGCTGGCCAAGTCACGACCGCGACTTTGTCCGGGACGGGTTGGGATTGTCTGACCATGAAACCATCGCCGGGCTGATCCATCTGGGCACGGAAACCAACGCGCCACCCGAACGCCCGCGTCCCGATTTGCACGCGATCACTGCCTGGGTCGACAGATGATCCTCGCCGCCTTTTTCAAGGCGCTGGCCCAATTGCCCGACCGGCGCTTTCGCAGCGTGCTGTGGCGCGGCATCGGACTGACGATCGTACTGTTGGTGGCAATCTATGCAGGCCTGCTTTGGCTTATCGAATGGCTCACCGCAGCGCCGATCACCCTGCCCGGCGTGGGCGAGGTCACATGGGTCGGCGATCTTTTGGGCTGGGGCTCGCTCGGCCTGATGCTGCTCTTGTCGATCTTCCTGATGGTGCCGGTCGCATCGGCGATTACATCGCTATTTCTTGACGAAGTCGCCGACGCGGTTGAAGACAAGCATTTCCCAAACCTGCCTGAAACACCCAATGTCAGCTTTGCCGAGGGTCTGCGCGATACAGTCAACTTTCTCGGCGTGCTTGTCGGCGCCAATATTTTGGCCTTTATCCTTTACGCGATCTTTCCATTTGCTGCGTTTTTCATCTTTTACGCGCTGAACGGATATCTGCTGGGGCGCGAGTATTTTCAGCTTGCCGCAATGCGCCGGATCGGGCGGATCAAGGCCAAAGAACTCTGGCAACGCCACCGTGGCACGGTCTGGGCCGCAGGCTGCCTGATGGCGGTGCCGCTGTCATTTCCGCTGATCAATTTGGTGATCCCGATTCTGGGGGCTGCGACCTTCACCCATCTTTATCACCAGATCAGTCGCGACTGACCTCTGGCGTCGACATCCGATCAAACCAGTCGATGTCGCGGATTGTGATCGCACCCGACAGGATCGTTCCGGCGATGATCAACCAAATGGGAAAGGCCCACATTGTGGTGATGCGCGCCTTCCGGCCCAGTTTGAAGTCCGCAGGCGCAGAGGCATGTGTGCCCGGCACAATGTCACCAGTGTCACCCTGCGACTGCATGCGCAGCGGCAAGACGATGAAAAACACCATCGCCCAGATCACGGCAAAAAGCACAATGGCGGAAACAGGGCCCATCAGCTGCTCCTTTCAAGACGTCTGCTGCTGGTAGATACGCCGACTATCGCGGCAGACAATGCGTCAAACCTGCTCGAGTTCGACAAGACAGCCGTTGAAGTCTTTGGGATGCAGGAACAGGACCGGTTTGCCATGCGCGCCGATCTTGGGCTCGCCCCCACCCAGAACGCGCGCCCCTTCGGACAAAAGATGGTCGCGTGCGGCAAGGATGTCATCCACTTCGTAACAAACGTGATGGATGCCACCGGCGGGGTTTTTGTCAAGAAACCCCTGGATGGGAGAGCCTTCACCAAGCGGATAAAGCAACTCAATCTTCGTGTTCGGCAAATTGATGAAAACCACCGTCACGCCATGATCAGGTTCATCCTGTGGCGCACCCACATCAGCCCCCAGCATCGTGCGATATTGCGCGCTCGCGGCCTCCAGATCCGGCACGGCGATGGCAACGTGATTAAGGCGACCAATCATAGCATTCCTCCCTTTCGGCCCTTATGCCGCGCTGCGGCAAAAGGTGCAACGGATGATCCGCTTAAGGTTCTGTTCACCTTGTGGTGCTTTGGTGAGGTTGGGGCTGCAACCAAAGGGAAGAATCGCGATGGATGCTTTGACGGATATGATTGGAACACGCACACCAACGGCGCATCGTCCGCTTTTGGGGGTGACGGTGCTGGTGGTTGAGGATAGCCGCTACGCGAGTGAGGCGGTGCGACTGATGTGTCTGCGCTCGGGCGCGCGGATCAGGCGCGCCGACAGCCTTGAAACCGCGCGACGGCATCTCGCGGTTTACCGCCCCACCGTTGTGCTGGTTGATGTCGGTCTGCCCGACGGATCTGGCCTCGCGCTGATTTCGGCCCTGGCGCAGGCCAATCCGCGGATTGAGGTGATCCTTGGCATCAGCGGTGAAACCAGGACCGAAGGCGATGTGCGCGCAGCTGGGGCCGATGGCTTCATCGCCAAACCCATCGACAACCTGGCGGCATTTCAGCACGCGATCCTCAGCCAATTGCCTGCTGACAGGCAACCGCCGGGCCCGCGTCTTCTCAATGATGAAATTGTCCGTCCTGACAGCGTTGCCTATCAGGACGATCTCAATCACATCGCACAGGTCCTCAAAGACAATGACGACGACAATATCGACTATGTGACGCAATTTCTGGGTGGCGTTGCACGCAGTGCGCGCGATGATGCACTGGACAAGGCCGTCCGCGACCTGATCGCGCAAAAGTCGGTCGGTGCGAACTTGAAACCCGGTGTCGCTGCCTTGTCGGAAATGGTGCAAACGCGTCTCGCTGCGGCGGGGCCAATCTAGCCGCCAGACCGGTCGCAATAGCCGCTAGTCTACCCAGGAAAACCCCGCCGGGTAGTCATGCAAACCATCAAAGTCGGCCTTACCAACAGCGGCCCCTTTCGAACGCAGAATGGCAAAGGCCATCGACAGATGAAACCACAGGTTTGGTATGGCGAAATGGTGCAGATATTCCGTACCTGATTGGTCCAAATCAGCGAAGCCCGCGCGATGCCGGATCCTGCGCACAGCCGCACCGTGAAAATCGGCAGGTGTCAGCGAGCTGATTTCATCGCGCACACTGCGCAAATGCACGCGCAGCGCCTCAATATCATGTGGGCAGTCCCGTTCGACCACATCACGTCCCACAAGTGGCAGAGTCGCTCTCAGGGCAAAGCCAGCCACAATCTCAAATTGTTCGGCACAATTGAACATGTCCGCATGCAACCGCGCAGCCAGCATATCGGGCGTTGCGTGATCCAACAGGGCAAGCGCGCGATCCAAAGCCTGCAACGCAACAGGGACCGCCGCGTCAAACATCAGCTTTCCGGCGGCAGCACCCGCAGGCGCAATTCACGCAATTGTTCATTCTGCGGCTCTGACGGCGCATCCATCATCAGGTCTTCGGCGCGCTGGTTCATCGGGAACATGATGACCTCGCGGATATTCGCCTCGTCCGCCAGCAGCATCACGATCCGGTCGATCCCCGCCGCACAGCCCCCATGGGGCGGCGCACCATATTGGAACGCGTTGACCATACCACCAAAGCGCTTTTTCACCTCATCCTCACCATAACCGGCAATTTCAAACGCCTTGAACATGATCTCCGGCTTGTGGTTCCGGATCGCCCCCGACACCAGTTCATAGCCGTTGCAAGCCAAGTCATACTGATAGCCCAGCACCTCCAGCGGATCACCGTCGAGC
>JBCBDL010000204.1:0-3950 GCA_038529695.1 Pseudomonadota bacterium
ATCTGGCAAAGAACGTGGTCGCCGCTGGCATGGCCGAACGCTGCACGATCCAGCTGAGCTATGCGATCGGGGTGGCCAAGCCCCTGTCGATCTATGCGAACACGCATGATACCGGCGAGGTGGACCCAGAAGCGATTGAACGCGCCATTGCCCAGGTCATGGACCTGACCCCACGCGGCATCCGCCATCATCTGCAGCTCAACAAACCGATCTATGAACGCACCGCGGCCTATGGCCATTTCGGGCGCCAGCCGAGTGAAGATGGTGGATTTAGCTGGGAAAAGACCGATCTGGTCGACGCGTTGAAAAAGGCGGTTTAATTTCAAACGTGTGTCCTTTCGCATCCCTGCCCAGGCGGTGGGGATGCCTTGGAAATGCCATAACCGGGCGGTTAGATTGACCTGAAATCAGGGAGGTCGGTTTGATCCGTTCAGTTATTCTTGCAATCGGCATCGCGGTGGTCGCAACGGGGGCTGCCGCGCAGAAATATGCAAGCGCTGATGATGCCAGAGCCGGTAAGTTTCGTGTCGCTGGCGATACGCTGATCTATAACAGCGACAACGTGACGGGTGACGCCTATCCCGAAATTGATGGACCTGATGTGGATGAGTTGCTCAACCTGCTGCGACGGCATGCCAACATTGCCACATTGCAGCTGACCAGCACCGGCGGCCTTGTCTGGGCCGGGAGCGATATGGCTCAGATTGTGCTGGATTTCGGGTTGGACACGGTCGCGGAGGGCGAATGCAGCAGTTCCTGCGTCACCATCTTTCTGGCTGGTGAGAGGCGCACACTGACCCGCGGGTCGCGTTTGGGATTTCATCAGAACACGTGGTCCGACGACAGTATGCAGTCCTATTTCAAGGAATGGCGTGAAGACGAAAACTGGATCACGCCCTTTGATTTTGCATCTTGGGTTTATCAGGACACACAGCACGAAACGGCGGCGCAGCTGGAATTCATGATCGCGCGCGGCGTTGATCCGCTTTTTGCGATTGAGACCAAGAAATACCGCCCCGTCATGTGGTTCCCGTCGCGCGCAGAACTGACAGCAGCCGGCGTGTTGCGCGATTGATCAATGGCTGCGGCCTTGCTAAGGCGCGGCGCATGAGCAACGACAGACATCCATCGGGCGCGCCGTGGCGCAATTTTTATGGCCGGTTTCGTGGCAAGACGATCCGCGCGGCGCAGCATGATTATCTTGAGAATGATCTGGAGCCGCTCTCACCCGGTCCGGTGTCTTGGGAGGACAATCCTGATCGGGTGCCGCTTGATCTTGATGCCTTGTTTGATGGCAAGGATGTTTGGCTGGAGATTGGCTTTGGTGGCGGTGAGCATCTGCTGCACATGGCCGAATCTTATCCCGGCATCGGCCTGATTGGATGTGAGCCGTTTATCAACGGTGTGGCGATGCTGTTGGGCAAGATCCGCAAAGCGCAGGTGGATAATCTGCGCGTGCATCCCGGCGATGCGCGTGATCTGTTTGATGTGCTGCCGGATGCTTCGATCAGCAAGGTCTTTCTGAACTATCCCGATCCATGGCCTAAGAAACGTCATCATCGGCGCAGGTTTGTGACGCCAGAGCATTTGAAGCCGCTGCATCGCGTGATGATGCCCGGAGCGGAGTTCCGCGTTGCGACGGATATCCCCGACTACGTGCGCCAAACGCTGGAGCAAGTACCGCGGCACGGGTTTACGTGGCTGGCCGAGCGTCCCGACGATTGGCGGCTGCCATGGGACGACTGGCTGTCGACCCGGTATGAGCAAAAGGCGCTGCGGGAAGGGCGGATACCGCATTATCTGACGTTTCGCCGGGTGTGATGGTTGGAGCCTCCGCTCCGGCGGGAGTATTTTTGGCAAGATGATAAGGGCGTGTGGACGCTGTTTGCACCCTGCGCTAAGAGGCGCGGGAAGAAGAAGGAAGCACTCATGTCCGGCCACGGCACCCCGATCCCGATGACATCCCGGCCTTGTGGTCCGCTCAAGGGCACCGCCAATGTGCCGGGGGATAAGTCGATCTCTCACCGGTCACTGATCCTGGGGGCGATGTGTGTGGGTGAGACACATATCACCGGGCTCTTGGAAGGTGAGGATGTGCTCGACACGGCACAGGCGATGCGCGCCTTTGGTGCCACTGTGACGGATCATGGGGGCGGGGAATGGTCGGTGTATGGTGTTGGGGTCGGTGGCTTTGCTGAACCTGACGCTGTGATTGATTGCGGCAACTCTGGCACCGGGGTCCGGTTGATCATGGGGGCGATGGCGACCTCGCCCATTACCGCGACCTTTACCGGCGATGCGTCGCTGAATGGTCGGCCAATGGGGAGGGTGACTGATCCGCTGGCGCTGTTCGGAACGCAAGCCGTGGGGCGCAAGGGCGGGCGTCTGCCGATGACGCTGGTCGGGGCGGTTGACCCCGTTCCCGTCCGTTACGAGGTGCCGGTGCCGTCGGCGCAGGTGAAATCGGCGGTGTTGTTGGCGGGGCTGAATGCGCCGGGGCAGACTGTGGTGATCGAAAAAGAAGCTACACGCGATCATACCGAACGGATGTTGCAAGGGTTTGGCGCGGAACTTTCTATGGAAGAAACTGATGCGGGCCGGGTGATCACCCTGACCGGGCAGCCCGAACTGACACCGCAAAGCATCGTTGTGCCGCGAGATCCATCCTCTGCCGCGTTTCCTGTCTGCGCGGCGATCATCACGCCGGGATCAGACGTGCTGGTCCCGAACATTGGGCTCAACCCGACCCGCGCAGGGTTGTTCACCACATTGCAGGAAATGGGCGCTGACCTGACCTTTGAGAATATGCGCGAGGAAGGAGGGGAGCCGGTGGCGGACCTGCGCGCAAAGTTCTCGCCTGATCTGAAAGGCATTACGGTGCCACCCGCGCGGGCGGCCAGCATGATTGATGAGTATCCTGTGCTGTCGGTCGTTGCGTCGTTTGCCGAGGGCGTGACAGACATGCAGGGTGTCAAAGAACTGCGTGTCAAAGAAAGCGACCGGATCGACGCGATGGCCAAGGGGCTGCGCGCAGCCGGCGTGACGGTGGATGAAGGCCCTGACTGGTGGCAGGTCACCGGGTTGGGCCATGGCAATGTACCGGGTGGCGCGACGGTGGCTAGCGCGCTGGACCACCGGATCGCGATGGCGTTTATGGTGATGGGCATGGCGACGCAAAGGCCCATGAGCGTGGATGATGGATCGCCGATTGCGACGTCTTTTCCGATTTTCGAAGGGTTGATGGCTGATCTTGGCGCGCAGATCGTGCGGACAAATACGTGACCTTGACGATTGCCATAGATGGGCCAGCAGCAGCCGGGAAGGGGACAATCTCTAAGGCGGTGGCCGCGCATTTCGGCTTTGCGCATCTTGATACCGGGCTGCTTTACCGCGCAGTCGGGGCAAAGGTGCTGGCGGGTGCTGATCCCGTGGCCGCCGCGCGCGCGCTGAACCCATCCGATCTGGAAGACGATACGCTGCGGACACCGCAGGTGGCACAAGCGGCAAGTGAGGTGGCCGTGATCCCGGATGTGCGCAGCGCCTTGGTCGATTTCCAGCGCAGCTTTGCGCACCGGGATGGCGGTGCGGTGCTGGACGGCCGTGATATCGGGACGGTAATTTGCCCCGAAGCGGATGTGAAACTGTTTGTGACGGCGAGTGCAGAATGTCGCGCCGAGCGCCGGTTCAAGGAGCTGTCAGAAAAGGGTATGGACGTCACCTTTGAAATCGTCCTCGCAGATGTTAAAGAGCGCGATCACCGCGACCGCGGCAGCGACCGCATCGGCAATGCTCAGGTCCGAAGTATCAATCAGAACGGCATCATCGGCCGGGATGAGCGGGGCAGCTGCACGGGTCCGGTCGCGTTCATCGCGTTCTTTGACATCTGCGAGGACGATTTCAAAGGTGACGTCCATACCCTTTTCTGACAGCTCCTTGAACCGGCGCTCGGC
>JBCBDL010000205.1:0-3923 GCA_038529695.1 Pseudomonadota bacterium
CTCTTGTAAGCAAATTGCTCCTATCGGATTTACAAAAGCAGACTTTAGAGGCTGCGATCCGACTGACAGATTGGTCCACATATGAGCCATTCACTCTGGCGTCCTGCGTGGCTGTTCCAGGTCAAAAATGCCTGACGTTTGGGTCAGCATTGCGCGCCGCAGCATATTGACCAGCTTCAGATAACCCGACGCATCTTTGCAATGGTGCGCGACGTTGACAGTAAGGCACGCTCACTCACCCTTCGCAAAAAAACTGCGCACAATCAGATCAAACCGCGCATTCAGTGCGCGTTGCCGTTCGGGCGGCATTTCCGGGTCAATCAGGATCAGCCCGGCAAAGGCCGCATATTCCAGAAACGCATGATCCCAGGCGTCTTCCTGTTCCAGCCCGAAACGCCGCGCGTAGAGGTCCATCAGGACCGATAAGCGCATATTGTCCGCCCGCTTCACAATGTCCGCCACATCCCGGTTGCGGCGGCCCAATTCGCGCATGCCCAGTTCCAGCCGGTAATCAATCGCCATCGCCGCATCGCCGAGCTTTGCCACTTCCACATCCGGATCGCGCAAATCCTTCAGCACGGCCGCCACATCGACCGTCTGCGCTTCCAGCCACGCTTCGGCCATGCCGACCAGAAAGGCTGTGTGATCCTCGAAATGATAATAGAACGACCCGCGCGTCAGCCCCGCCGCGGCACAGATCGGCGCCAGCTTCACAGCCTCCGGGCCATGGGCCGACAATTCCGCCAGCCCCAGCTTCAGCCAATCCTCTGCCTGAAAACGGCGCTTGCTCACAGCCCGAGCCCCAACAGGCCCAGCACGGCAACAGGCACAAACAGCCAGCCCTGCGGCAGGTCACTGTGGCGCGATCCCAGCCGGCTAACGAGCCCAATCCCCACGACGGCAAATCCCGCTGCGAGGATCAGCGCCGCGACAGCAAAAGCCCGATCATCTGCGATCACGGCCCACAAGTTCAGCCCCGCCATCGCCGCGATCGCGACACTCGTAAAGTGCCAGCACAGATATTGCGTCTCGCGGACAATCGGGGCGAGGTCGGGGGCGGTCAAAAGTGGGCGCGCGATTTGCCGACCGCCGACGAACAGATGAACGATCAGCCAGATGAGCGCCAATGCGCCGGCGATCAGGATCAGCGTCGCGTTCATTTTAGCACTCCATTCGCAATGGTCATCTACATACCTAAAGGTACGCATAACATACCCAAAAGTATGCTGTCGAGCTGGTTTTATACTAAAAGGTATGCCAATTGTACCAAAAGGTATGCGAATTTCGTCTCAAAATACCTAAAGGTATGGTCAAGCACCGGTTAATCCGTGCTTGAGGTGACCTAGGCCAACTGGCATCAGTCCCACATGGAATTCCGCTCGCATATGGGGCTGGCCTTGGCCGAAGCACGCGCCGCCGCCGCCCGGGGTGAGGTGCCCGTGGGCGCGGTGATTGCCGACGGCGACCGGGTCATTGCACAGGCCGGGAACCGGACGCGTGAACTCAATGATCCGACCGCCCATGCGGAAATGCTGGTCATCCGTGCCGCCGCAAAAACCCTTTCGCAAGAACGGCTTACCGGTCTTGACCTCTATGTCACGCTCGAACCCTGCCCAATGTGCGCTGCCGCAATCAGCAATGCGCGCATCGCTCGGCTGTATTACGGCGCCGCCGACCCAAAATCCGGCGGCGTGGGGCAGGGACCCCGCATTTTCAGCCACCCGCAATGCCATCATGTTCCTGAAATCTATGACGGAATCGATGCGGCCGCGTCCGAGGCATTGTTGACCGCATTCTTTGCCGCCAAGCGTTAAATTTCGATGACCTCCATGACCGCAGGGGTCAGCACATCGATGTCCGGCAACGCATCCACCAGGGGCTGTGCCGACTGCGCGAGGATTGGAAATGTCTTGTAGTGACAGGGGATTATCATCTTGAAATCAAAGTATTTTTTGGCTGCATAGGCCGCGCGATCCATGTCCATCGTGTAATGCCCGCCACAGCATAAAATGCCTATATCAGGCTCGTGATAATCCCCCATCCATTCCATATCCGCCATGATATCCGTATCGCCAGAAACATAGATCACGTGGCCTTCACCCGCGATCATGAACCCTGCTTCGGACCCCGCATGCATCGGCGCGCCGCCCGTAAAATCAAGGCTGGAGGAATGTGTCGCATTCACCATCGTCACCTTCACATCGCCTAATGTGACGGTGCCGCCCTTGCCGAATCCAACGCAATCAACACCCTCGCTGGCCGACCAGAATTCAGCGATTTCGTGGATGCAAAGAATCGGAATTTTCCCAGCCTTTGCAATGGCTAACGCATTGCTGGCATGGTCCCCGTGACCATGGGTCAGCAGGATATGCGTGGCCCCTGCGACGGCGTCATCGTACCGGTCCGCCGGGAAAACCGGGTTCCCCTCCAACCATGGATCGACCAGCAAAACCTGCCCGCCAATCTCAATCCGGAAACTTGCATGACCCAACCAGGTGATTTTCATATTGCCCTCCATCGCTGCATCGGCAGGATACGCCAGAGCGCGGGAGGAGCAAGATGGACTGGTTCGCACAGATCGATGGCTATTGTGAGCGGACGGATTTTACCTATTGGTCTGAACCACTTAACGCGATCACAAATGCGGCCTTCATCATCGCGGCAATCATCATGTGGCGCCGCAGCGCGGGTCTGCCCGCCGCGCGCCTGCTTTGCGCCATCCTGTTCTGCATCGGCGTCGGCAGCTACCTGTTCCACACCCATGCAACCGTTTGGGCAGCCCTTACGGACGTCGCACCCATCGGGATTTTTATCCTGACTTATCTGTTTTTGGCGAACCGCGATATCGTCGGCATGCCCTTGTGGGCTGCACTGGGCATCACCGTGCTCTTTGCCCCTTATGCCTATGTTATCGTTGCCCTTTTGAACAATGTCCCGTTCTTTGCAATCTCAAATTTCTACTGGACCGTCCCGATCCTGCTGGTCATCTACGCCGCCTATTTGCGCGGCCCGGTGGGCACCGGTTTCATCATTGGCGCCGCCATTTTGTCCTTGTCTATCACGCTGCGATCGGTCGATGAAATCCTGTGCCCGCAATTCCCCATCGGCACGCACATTTTCTGGCATATGCTGAACGGCATCATGCTGGGCTGGATGATCGAAGTTTACCGCCGCCACATGCTTGCGACCCGTGCCCTCTAGCGCTAAACGCGAGCAAGCATTTACCGGAGAGGCCCATGTCCATCGACATCGAAACCGCCCGCCGCGTGGCCAAGCTGGCCCGGATCAAGGTGGAAGACGACGCACTGCCCGCGCTGGCAGGGGAATTCAACGCAATTCTGGGGTTTATCGAACAACTCAACGAGGTGGATGTGGACGGCGTGGAGCCGATGACATCCGTTACCCCGATGCGCCTGAAACGCCGGGATGACTTGGTCACCGACGGTGATCAGCAGGGGGCTGTACTGGCGAACGCTCCCGATGCCCGCGAAGGGTTCTTTGCAGTGCCGAAGGTGGTTGAGTGATGAAAGATCTGACCAAACTGACCATCGCCGAGGCCCGCGATGCGATGCGCAAGGGCGACACATCGAGTGCTGAGATCACACAAGCCTGTCTAAGTGCAATTGAAGGTGCCGATGCGCTGGGCGCTTTTGTCCATCACACGCCCGAAATTGCGGCGGAACAGGCCAAGGCTGCAGATGCCCGGATCAAGTCTGGCGACGCACCGGCTATGTGCGGTATTCCCTTGGGGATCAAGGACTTGTTCTGCACCAAGGGCGTGCCATCGCAGGCGGCATCCGGCATCCTCAACGGGTTCAAGCCGGAATATGAAAGCACCGTGACAACCCAGCTTTTCGATGCTGGCGCGGTCATGTTGAGGATGCCGGATGCCGCCTGCGATGGCACGCCCTTGGTGCAGAACA
>JBCBDL010000206.1:0-3897 GCA_038529695.1 Pseudomonadota bacterium
GGATGGCGTTTCGATCAACCGATCAGCTTTTGCCTATCCCATAAGCCGCCCAAAATACCCGCACACACTCTGTTACATGCGCCTTTGCAGCGGTTTTTGCCTGTGTGCTGGCAGTACCTTTGAGCATCGCCTCACTTGTTGGGCCGCCCATGATGAGCCAGTTGAACGTTTGCGCAGCGCGGCGCGGTTCGGGTGTGTCGAGCTTGCCCGCCGCGCGCCATTTCGAAAAGGCCCGTTCGAGCCTGTTTATGGCGCTGCCGGGGCCGAGTTCGAACACGGCTTTGCCAAATTCGGGAAAGCGCAAGGCCTCGGCAATGGCGACGCGCCTGATTTGCATCAGATTCGGATCATGCGCCGGTGCCGCCTGCATTGTTTGTGCCGTCCAAAGCGTCATCGGCATTTTGATCTCGGCACCGGTTTGAGGTTTTGATGGCCCATTAAATCTTTCGCGAAGATGAAGGGGTCGCCATTTTGTTGATTAGTCCCCGTTGATGATCACGCCGGACCCGACAAAGCTGTCGGTGTTGCCGGACGCGTCCGTTGCCGACACATCAAACTGCGCGATGCCGTTGAGTTCTTCTGCGTTTGGCCCAAAGAACACCCCTGCCACATCACTATTGGATGTGCAGTTTGCGGAGCCGCACGCGGTGATTTGCAGATCACCTGCAAAGCCGTTGCCGGAAATGGCCGTCGGCGCGAGCGCAAGCGCCATGCCACCGTCGCCAACATTCACACTAAAATCTCCGGAAACCATATTGTCGTCGAAGTCCGCAGTAAAAAGTGCGGTTCCCAGATTCTGGTTTGTCAATGTCGCGTCGTCGTTAAAAACGCCGGACACCACAAGCGTGGCATCATAAGTCACGGTACCCTGTCGTGCAGCCACCACGTCAGGGTCCGTTTCGAAGCCAACAAGGAACAGCCCATTCTCAGCCTCGCCTGGCCGACTACCAAAGATGCGTGTGCGGTCCGCAAAGACAGAGCCAAAGAAGGTAAAGTCACCTTGGACTTCTTCGCCGCGAAAGCCGATATTGGTCCCATCCCCGCGGGGTGCGACAACATCCGTGTCTAGCGCGGCCAGAAATGTGAGCGTTTCGCCATCCAGCGTGAGCGTCAGGGTTTGTTCGCCGGCACTGTTGGTTTGGAATTGCGCGGTTTCATTCAAGACTTCACGCGTCAATGCGCCTGTATTCGTGTCGAGCTTGTTGCGCATGATCCGTACCTGCAGGGATTGCCCCTGCAAATCCTCTGACACGACCACGTCTCCGCTGACGCTATCGACACCGACGGCCGTTGTGTCCGCTGTTGCAAATGACAACCCATTGCCAGAGGCAGTGCTGTCCGCAGCGCCAAAGAAAAGGTCCGGCCCTTGCGGTGCACCACCGGTGTCGGCAGGATCATTGCCGCTGCCCCCGCCACCGCCGCATGCCGAAAGGGTAAAGGCAACGCCAAGGATTGCGGTTCTGGCTTTCATTCTGGTCATTGATAAAGGTCCCTTAGTGATCTTTTCGCAAATCGACTTGAGACGATTACGTCTGACCGAATGGATTTATTCTCGCTTTGATGAAAAAACTGCTGTGCCGGCACGCGGTCAGCGGATTGGCTTTAGACGGTCCGGTCCCGCGACGGTAGATCACGTTGACGCCCGTCTGGGGTATGGCTACATGTGCACTAAGCCAAAGGGCAGCAACCCTGCCAGATGAAGGGAGCCACCATGGGTGTCATGACCGGAACCGCCGTTGGGGCCGACAAGGAACACGGCGCGCAGCTGATCAACAGCGAATTGCAGGACAAGGGGTTTCTTGTCACATCGACCGCTGACATCATCAATTGGGCGCGGACGGGGTCCCTGCACTGGATGACCTTCGGTCTGGCCTGTTGCGCGGTTGAGATGATGCATACCTCGATGCCGCGCTATGATCTGGAGCGGTTCGGGACAGCGCCCCGCGCATCCCCCCGCCAATCGGACCTGATGATCGTGGCGGGCACGCTGACCAACAAGATGGCGCCCGCCCTACGCAAGGTTTACGACCAGATGCCAGAGCCGCGTTACGTGATCTCGATGGGGTCCTGCGCCAATGGCGGCGGCTATTACCACTACAGCTATTCCGTGGTGCGCGGCTGTGATCGGATCGTGCCGGTGGATGTCTACGTGCCGGGCTGCCCGCCCACGGCAGAGGCATTGCTCTACGGTATCCTGCAATTGCAGCGGAAGATGCGGCGGACAGGGACGATTGTGCGTTAACTCGCACACCAGGAAGGAAAGACAATGACCGAAGCCCTGCAAGAACTTGGCACCCATCTGGAGCTGAAACGTACTGATTGTGTGCTGTCTTGGGAAGTCGCGCATGATGAGTTGACGGTGACGGTGGCACCATCTTCGCTCGTCAGCTTTGTGGAATTTCTCAAGACCGATCAGAACTGCAAGTTTTCGACGCTGATCGATATCACAGCGGTCGATTACCCTAGCCGGGCCAAGCGGTTTGATGTCGTTTATCACTTCCTCAGCATGTATCAGAACCACCGGATCCGTCTGCGGGTGCAGATCCGGGAAGAGGATATGTTGCCGTCGATCATGTCGATCCATCCTTCGGCCAACTGGTTTGAACGCGAAGTCTTCGACATGTTCGGTATCCTGTTCACTGGCCACCCCGACCTGCGCCGTATCCTGACGGATTATGGTTTTCGTGGGCATCCGCTGCGCAAGGATTTCCCGACGACCGGCTATACCGAAGTCCGCTATGACGAGGTGCAAAAGCGCGTCGTTTATGAGCCGGTGAAGCTGGTGCAGGAATACCGTCAGTTCGACTTCATGTCGCCATGGGAAGGTGCGGAATACATCCTGCCGGGGGATGAGAAGACGGACGAAAAGGCGGGATAAGTGCGCCTCTGCTGACAGTTTATGTCAGTAAGATGCATCGGCCCACTAGGAAACCGTAGATGGATCGCGCCCTCTGTCCTAACGTTCTGTTTATGATGACAGACACAATATGAGGGATCAGCCATGACAGAACTTTCCGGTACCTGCATGTGTGGGGCTTCTACATTCACCGCGACACCGACACCCGGTGGGTTGGGCGCGGGAGCCTGTCATTGCGGGATGTGCCGCAAATGGTCGGGCGGTATGTATCTGTCAGTGGATTGCGGATCATCGGTGACATTCGCCGAAGGTGCGCCGGTGGGATCGTATAAAGGGTCTGCATGGGGTGAGCGACTGTTTTGCAAGGAATGCGGGTCGTCGCTGCTGTGGCAGACGCAGGATGGCCAGAACCAGCATGTGTCGATCCAGGCCTTTGAGGACCCCGGCCAGTTTGAGATCGGGATACAGGTGTTTATCGACAAAAAGCCCGGCAACTACGCCTTGGCCGACAAGACCAAGACCATGACAGAAGCAGAGGTCTTTGCCATGTATGCGCCGGAAACATAATTTGATCGACGGATTGCGCGTTTTCTTGTCCGCGTGTTTGCTTGCCTTACCAGCAGCAGCATTCGCGCAACACGATGATAACCCAGCGGCTGAGCGGCTTTATTGTCGGGTGTCAAAGACAGCGGATGTTCCAAGCTCTGGCATTTGCCATACCTATTACGGTGGTCTTGCAAGCTATAGGCTGTCTCAGAGTTCCGTCATTGTCTTTCAGGATGAAGTCGCACCAGCAGACGGCGCGCGACCGGCTTTGCACATAGAGTTTTGCATTCTGCGGGCGGATTTGTCTTACAGATGCGCCTTTGCTCCGGTGGCGGCTGATGAGTGAGCCCGCTGTACTGTTTTGCGTCGGGGCGACCAAGGCGGGCACGTCCTGGCTTTATCGTTACCTGCATGACCACCCCGACTCAAAACAGTACAGCGGGCTCACTCATCAGCCGCCACCGGAGCAAAGGCGCATCTGTAAGACAAATCCG
>JBCBDL010000207.1:0-3878 GCA_038529695.1 Pseudomonadota bacterium
ATCTTGTTTACGCAGGGTCATAGGCAGCGTTGCAGACTTTTCTGGTGAACTACGTAGATACTGTAAGTAGTGATGGGGTCGCTTTGGATTGCCCAGAAGTTCGGACACCGAAGACGCGACTGTGTTGGACCGACGGGAAGACCAAGCCGCGAAAGCCGGTGCAATGTCCACAAATTGACCGGTACCGACCATGCACAGCAATGATCTTGCAGATGAACGATGGCATGCTTGACCGACGCATCGGCAAAGCGCGGATTGCTATGGCTTCGGATGCACGTCGTCTGCCGCGCAAAGACTGTGCGTCACAAAACTGAATCCGACACATGCGACGGTTGAATGGCGGCATGGATTCGCTCTGCCCGTCCCCGCCCGGGTGTCCCACCCCGTCCCTCGGTCACCTAGGGTTCAGCAGGCGTTCGGTGTTCCCCGGCACCGAACGCCGACGCTGCCTTTACCTCCTCAGACGACCAGCTTACGGTCCCGGCAAGGAGGATCGCATATGGCAACCGGCGCGAATATCCGCACCTATTTTCAAGGAACATGGCATGAGGGGGATCTGCCAATCATGCGTGCCGCCGATCATGGATCATGGCTTGGTACGACGGTGTTTGACGGCGCGCGTTATGTGCACGGCTTGGCGCCCGATCTTGATCTGCATTGCGCCCGCGTCAATCGGTCGGCAAAGGCGTTGATGATCACACCAACAGTATCGACCGAGGATATGATTGCGATCACACGCGAAGGGCTGTCGCAGTATGGCAAAGACGCTGCCGTCTACATCCGACCGATGTATTGGGCCATCCATGGTGACCCGACAGCGATTGTCCCCAGCCCGGATGAAACCGGCTTTGCAATCTGTCTTGAAGAAATCCCGATGGCGCCGGACAGCGCATCGACGACGCTTGGGCTGACGCAGTTCAGACGACCCGTCATTGATGATGCCGTCGTGAATGCAAAGGCGGGCTGTCTTTACCCCAACAACGCCCGCATGTTGGCAGAGGTCCGCGCGCGGGGCTTCGGAAACGCATTGGTCGCGGACGCGATGGGCAATGTGGCCGAGACTGCGACAGCAAATGTCTTCATGGTCAAAGACGGTGAGGTTTTTACACCCATTGCCAATGGCACCTTCCTTTCTGGCATCACACGCGCCAGACATATCGCCAACCTGGCCACGGATGGTATCAAGGTGAACGAGACGGTGCTGGCATTCGATGATTTCCGACAGGCGGACGAGGTCTTTTTGTCAGGCAATATGTCCAAAGTGACGCCCGTGACCGCATTTGAAGACCGTCAGTATCAGGTCGGGCCGGTGACACGCAAAGTGCGCGAGATGTATTGGGATTGGGCCGCATCCAACCCATGAACATCTTCCGGGTCACCTTAGGCCGCTTGGCCGCGTTGATCGGGCTCACGCTGCTCGGCGCGTTTGGCGGAATGGCAATCGGGATGCCGGTCCCATTGCTGACGGGTCCCGCGATCGTGACGACGATCGCCTGTCTTGCGGGCCTGCCCCTGCAGTTCCCCATTTTTGCCCGCAATGCGATTTTCCTGCTCGCCGGGATCGCAATTGGGGCAACGGTGTCACCCGCATCAATGGCCGCCTTGGCGCGCTGGCCGCTTGCCTTTGCATTGCTGGCCGTCGCCATCGTCGCAATGGTCTTGTTGGGGCAACAACTGATGCGCAGACTGATGGGGGTTGATGACCGCTCGGCCCTGCTGGCAGCAGCCCCAGGGCATCTGAGCTATGTCATCGCGCTTGGCGAAGACCTGGGGTTGGAAACCAGCCGCATTGCTGTCGTCCAGTCGATCCGCCTCTTGGCACTGACACTTCTGGTACCGTTTCTTGTTGCACTTTCCGGGATGGAGACTGGCGTCGGTCTGGCACCCAGCGGTGCGGACAGCGCCGAGATGTCGCTGTTGCAAACGGCCCTTGCCGTCATATTAGCTGTCGCCATTGTCCCGATTGTGAAATGGACAGGTGCCCCCGCCCCCATGTTGTTGGCGGGGATGGCGGTTGGTGCGACCTTGCGGCTCACCGGTTGGGCGCCGGGCGGACTAAGCCATTACATCGCCTATCCCGTACTTGCGGCCATAGGTGCATTGATCGGCACACGCTTTGCGGGCACATCGCTGGCAGAGCTGCGGCAATCGGCTGTGGCAGGGCTGGCGGGGACAACGCTTGCTGCGGTATTGACGCTGCTCGCCGCTTGGGCGGCCACGGGCATCGTTGACATGCCGCTCGCGCATGTGCTGGTCGCTTTCGCGCCGGGCGGGCTGGAAACCATGGCCGTGATCGGCGCGGCAATCGGCGCAAATCCAGGTTTTGTCGCGGCAGCGCATGTGGGCCGTCTGGTGCTGCTATCGGTTCTGATCCCGGTTCTGGTCACCCGTGCGCAAGGGCCGTTGCCACTGCGCGATTGATGTTCCACTATCCCGTTCGAAGAGGGAGAGCATCATGCGTAAATTCTTGGTCGTTCTGGACGACAGTCGCGAATGTCTGAATGCGATGCGGTTTGCGGCGATGCGGGCCAAGAATTCGGGCGGCGGTGTTGCGATCCTGTCAATCATTCCGCCAGATGAATTCAATCACTGGATTGGCGTGGGTGAGATCATGCGTGCGGAGGCGCGCGAGCGGATTGAAGTGCATTACGAGGTTTTCGCGAAGTGGATGCGCGATAAACAAGATGTGCATCCCGAATTGATTATCCGCGAAGGGGAACCGTTGGTCGAGATCATGAACCAGATCAATGAAGACCCTGAGATCGGCGTGCTGGTCCTCGGTGCGGGCACCGACAATAAAGGCCCCGGTCCGCTTGTCACGCATCTCAGCCGGCAGTCCGGCAGCCTGCCCATCCCGATTACGATTGTCCCTGGTGATTTGTCCAAAGAACGTCTTGAAGCCATCACCTGATGGATAGACATGCGGCGTTGGCGGTTTTGGCGGCCATCCCGGTGCTGGCGGCGGTGTTCTATTACGCGACGCGGCTGATGCCGCCGTTGCAGGGGTACCTTTTCGGGCTCGCCGTCTATTGGTTTTGTGTCCTGACACCGCTGATTATCTGGCGGGGCGGCTTTGGGAACGTGCGGTATCGTCTGATATTGCCGCAACCTTGGCTGCTGGCATTGAATGCCGCGCTGATCCTTGGGGTTTGCATCGCTGCTATCGTCGGATTGCAAACCACGCCATTGCCGCTGTTTATCCTTGCCGCGGTTGCATGTGCCGCCGTCATTAACGGTAGCCTGGAAGAGATATTCTGGCGCGGCAAATTGCTAAGTGACGATGCAGACCGGACCGCTCTTTCACTCCAACTGATCCTTTTTATCGGGTGGCATATCGCCTTGCTTTTTGCAGGTGGCGTGGTTGTAACGGGTGGCGCACTTGGTCTGCTGGGTGGAGCGGCGATTGGTGGATTGCTATGGACATGGGCGCGGGTGCAGACAGGTTCTGTGGGATTTAGCATCCTTTGTCATGTCGGTTTGAACCTGTTTGCATTCACCGAGCTTGCCACAAACAACCCGATTTGATGTCAATTCACTCACACCAGCGCGAGACTTTGGAAATAAAGCACGCTCACGCATTTGCGCCCGGTTGAAATGTGTGATGCCGTGTTACGGGCGGCCTGACCCAAGGGTAGTTTAGCGCACAGTAACAGCGATAGTTCTGTTCGCTGGTGCACATAAATGCACTGTCTTTTACCTTAAGCAACCGTCAAGCACAAAAACCATTCACGGAAATCACGTTTTTCGTGAACCCGACATGGCTTCATTTGCGGGATGGAAAGCCTGATCTTGGTGTCATCAACAGCGGCACACCCGCCGCATCACATCAAACCAAATCGAAGGAACTACACCATGTCTATCAAAACAATCATCCTCGC
>JBCBDL010000208.1:0-3875 GCA_038529695.1 Pseudomonadota bacterium
GCCAAAGGTGCTGCACGCTGTAGCCGGGGCGCCACTTTTGGTGCATGCGATGAAATCAGGCGCGGGCTTGTCCAACAGCATGGGCGGTTCCCAATTGTTCAGTCTGTATCGCGATCTCGGCTTCAGGGTCATGCGCCTTAGCAGCCTTCGTCACTGCTTCAGCGCCGTGCCCGGCAACAATCACCGTTTTTTCAGGGTCCAGCGCCGCGCCTGATTTCATCGCATGCACCAAAAGTGGCGCCCCGGCTACAGCGTGCAGCACCTTTGGCATATCGGAATTCATGCGGGTGCCAAGGCCCGCGCCCAGAATGATCAGTGCAATCGCCATTGCTGCCCCAATTTGTTTTCCTGACTTCTACTGGGCTTTTTCATTATCACAAGGGCAGGGGGTTCACATCAGTTTACATGGCGTTACAGAAGGACCCAGCAAAGCGGGTCGACAGGGTGTTTCATGCGCACGGTGATATTTGATCTTGATGGAACTTTGGCGGATACCAGCGGTGATCTGATCGCTGCGGCAAATGTTCGGTTTCGTGCCTTGGGTTACGGCGATCTGCTTGATCCGGTGGCTGACGCTGCAACAGCTTTGCGCGGCGGGCGCGCGATGCTGCGCCTTGGGCTGTCGCGTGTCGAGGTTAAGGATGAGGGGCTGGTCGATGCGCAGTACCCGCTATTCATTGAAGCCTACACCGAAGATATTCACAACCACAGCTACATCTATCCCGGCGCGATGGAGACCATCGCCACATTAAGGTCGGCTGGTTATGCAATTGGTATTGCAACCAATAAGCCGGAAAAGCAGGCCGAGATTCTGATGGCCTGCTTTGGGGTGCGTGATCAGTTCGCCTCTTTGATCGGTGCGGATACTTTGCCAGTGCGCAAACCTGATCCGGAGCATCATTTTGAAGCGGTGCGGCGTGCAGGTGGCGATCCGAAGCGCTCGCTCTTGGTGGGTGATACGGTGACTGACCGTGAAACGTCGCGCAATGCAGGCGTGCCCTCGGTGCTGGTCACGTTCGGGCCTGGACGCGACGATGTGCTGGCGCTGGACGCGGACGCGACAATCGACAGCTATGCGGAATTGCCAGCCGTCGTGTCGCGCTTGATCGGCTAAGCATTGACGTCGCGGCAGGCGCGCCACACAATCAGCCCATGACAGAGATTTTCACCGGCAGCTTCACGCAACAAGAGCCGATCCCAGAAGAGGGGATCGCGGCTGCAAACGCCGTGATGCAGCATGGGCGGCTGCACCGCTACAACACAAGCGGGGATGAGATTGCGGAAACCGCCCTCTTAGAGGAAGATTTCGCCGCGGCGACAGGCGCGCGGTACTGTCTGGCTGTCGCGTCGGGCGGATATGCGATGACAACGGCCCTACGCGCCAGTGGCGTTCAGCATGGCGACAAGATCTTAACCAATGCGTTCACGCTGGCCCCTGTGCCGGGCGCGATCGCGGCAGTTGGCGCGGTGCCTGTCTTTGTGGGCGTGACCGAGGACCTGGTGATTGACCTTGATGATCTGGCGGCGAAGCTGGATCAGTCGAAAGTCCTGCTGCTCAGCCATATGCGTGGCCATATCTGCGATATGGATCGGCTGATGGCGCTATGTGATGCGGCCGGTGTGACGGTGATCGAGGATTGCGCGCATACGATGGGTGCTGCGTGGGACGGCACGCCTAGCGGACGTTGGGGACGGTTCGGATGCTATTCCACGCAGACCTATAAACATATCAATTCCGGCGAAGGTGGCTTTCTGATTTGCGATAATGCCGAAGACATGGCGCGCGCGATCATGCTGTCAGGCAGCTACATGCTGTTCGACAAACATCGCGCCGCACCTCCGCCCGAAACATTTGCGCAGATCAAATACGAAACCCCAAATATCTCGGGCCGCATGGACAATTTGCGTGCGGCTCTTCTACGCCCGCAATTGCGGCGGCTGGAAGAGCAGGCGCAAAAGTGGAATGCCCGCTATCGGGTGTTGGAGAAGGGCCTTGGGAACACGCCGGGTCTGCGCCTGATCCCGCGTCCGGAAAAAGAGCAATTCGTCGCCTCATCTTTCCAGTTCCTGCTGCTGGACTGGTCACCTGATGCGGTCACTGAGGTGATCGGGCGGTGCAAGGCACGCGGGGTCGAGCTGAAATGGTTTGGCGGGGCCGAACCCACCGGCTTTACCTCGCGCTATGATTCATGGCGTTATGCGCCGTCCGCGCCGATGCCCGCGTCGGATCGGGTACTCGCCGGTGTCATTGACATGCGCCTGCCACTCACCTTTAGCCTTGAGGATTGCGCCCTAATCGCGCGGATTATTCGAAGTGAGGTCGCCGTCACCTATCAAGGACAGGCCGCGGCGGAATGAGCGGCGGGGTAAAGGGACCTGCGCGCCCCGATATCGCGGATTGTGCCGATAGCGCGACCTTTCGGATTTGGTACTACCTGAAAACCGAACTGGTTGATTTCGCCAAGGCCCATGGGCTGAAAACCACGGGTGGCAAGTTCGATATCGCCGACCGCATCGCCCATTATCTGGACCACGGTGAGGCACCCATTGAGCACAAAGCGCCGAAAGCGCGGTCAAAATTCGACTGGCACAGTGCGGCACTGACACCAGAAACAGTGATCACAGACAGCTACCGCAATTCGCAGAATATGCGCCGGTTCATGCAATCGCAGATCCCCGGTTTCAAGTTTTCCATCCTCTTTATGGACTGGATGAAAGCCAATACTGGCAAAACACTGGCTGATGCGGTTGTTGCAGCGCGACAGATTGCCGAGGCAAAGAAAGCGGGCTTGAAACAACCCGATCAGCCCCACAACCAATACAATGCCTATACCCGCGCTTATTTCGCGCAAGTCCCCGATGGGACACAGGCCGAACTGCGCAAATTGTGGAAGCTGCGTCGCGAGCAACCGGGACCTTATGTTTTTGATCCCGCTGATCTGGCGCTGCTGGGTCAGAAATGACTCGACAGCTTCCTATGGCTCCGCCTATAAAATGAACAAGTGTTCAATTAAGCTGGGGAGGGCTTCATGTTTCACGCCTCAATGACATTTGATCTGGGCGAGGATGTGAACGCCCTGCGCGACATGGTGCATTCCTGGGCGCAGGATCGGGTAAAGCCGATGGCCGCCGAGATTGACCGGGCCAACGCCTTTCCGCCGACATTATGGCCTGAAATGGGTGAACTTGGCCTGTTGGGGATCACGGTTGATGAGGATTACGGTGGCGCAGGCATGTCCTACCTCGCCCATACCGTGGCGATCGAGGAAGTCGCACGCGCCAGCGCCTCGGTCTCATTGTCTTACGGGGCGCATTCCAATCTGTGCGTTAACCAGATCAAGTTGAACGGAAATGATGAACAAAAGGCAAAATACCTACCCCGGCTGATTTCCGGCGACCATGTGGGGGCCTTGGCGATGTCGGAGGCGGGGGCCGGGTCTGACGTGGTCTCGATGAGTTTGCGTGCTGAGAAGCGCAATGATCACTATCGCCTGAACGGCAACAAATACTGGATCACCAATGGTCCTGATGCGGACACGCTGGTGGTGTATGCCAAGACCGACCCGGAGGCGGGATCGAAGGGGATCACGGCGTTTCTGATCGAAAAGGAGATGACGGGGTTCAGCACCTCGCCCCATTTTGACAAGCTGGGGATGCGCGGGTCGAACACGGGCGAACTCATCTTCGACGATGTGCAGGTCCCGTTCGAAAATGTGCTGGGCGAAGAGGGGCGCGGTGTGGCTGTCCTCATGTCCGGGCTGGATTATGAGCGTGTCGTGCTGGCGGGGATCGGCCTTGGCATCATGGCCGCCTGTCTGGACGAGGTCATGCCTTATATCTCGTCGCGTAAGCAATTCGGCGAACCCATCGGAAAC
>JBCBDL010000209.1:0-3842 GCA_038529695.1 Pseudomonadota bacterium
GTTTGACACGGGTATCTACGACCCGCGTCGGCTTCGATGATAGCGCGACTAACCGACGTTCCAGCATCACATCTGATAGCGAATCCAGCGTAGAAACCGTTCTGATCGGCTATCCTGGCGTCGAGGGAACGCGCGGTTTGACACGGGTATCTACCACCCGTGCCGGCGTTGAAAATAATGATCAAAACGACACATCAAGCCTTAAATCTGATGATGACACCCTCGTCGAAGTATCTGTTGGAGACGTCTCCGAAGTTGATGAGATCGGAGACGTAAGGAATTTGGATTTCATTGATTATCGTGAACTCGATTTCGACGGCGGACTACGACGACGCGAACCCCTATCCTATCTTGATTGGCACCGCGAAACGCGCGGAACACCTGCGAGATTTGAAGAAGTCACCATTCCCGACATCGCAACTGAAGTGGATGACGCACCAAACCACGGCGTGTTAAATAATCAAGACAACGACGCAGCTGGGATTGCTCACTTAGAGGCCGGTGACGAGGGCTACGTGACTGAACGCGTCAGGGTTATCAATAACAGCGAAAGCGAGCAGACCCGAAACAAGGCCGAGAGAGAGGGAAAGCCGGGCTGGATACCGAGCAGTGAGAAAGATCATTAAGGCCTGTCTGACGTCAGCGCCAATGAGACAGTTTTTGCGAGACTACCTGAGTGACGTCCGTTGCTTGCGTATGCGAGTGACCAACTGCTGGAAAGACACTCGCATAGTGCCTCCACACATGTACAACCGATGTGTGCTGTCGGGCACGGTGGGCATTTGCCAATCCATCGCCATCAAAAAAGGTCACGACCGGACGCGCACCCACCCTACTCTGCGGCGTTGATCTTGTTGAGGATGGTAGATGCTGGGGCCAGAGTGATCTGGCTGCCGTTATTTTCAACGGCCCATGCCTGCAGTGCCGCGATGGATTGATCGGTTATCCGCGCCAGCATCACACCATCACCTGCCTGCCGCGCCCGAAACGCGGCCTGATCAAGCGCGCGCCCTATGGCGGCTGCACTTGTTCCGGCGCCGTCAAGATCGCGCAAGACAGGTGCCGCAGGCAGCCCCGCCTGCGCGGCCCCGCGGATGGCATTGCCCAAGCCCCGCTCTACAACGATAAGACCGCGACCTTCGGATTTTAGTACCTCAATCACCTGTGCAGTAACGGCACGATTGCTCTGCAAAATACCGTCCGCGCCCGAAAACAGCGCTACGGTTTCCGGCAGGATGTCAAATGCTGCCTCAAACGCGACCTCGACATCCGTTGGGACAGCGCCCAGCGGCAACGATGTTTGCATGACAACCTCTACCCCCGCATCGCGATAGGTGCGCATCCGGGCATTAGCATCTGCCGATAGCGCATCAACAACAACGGTCGCCGGAAACGGCAAGGCTGCGACTGCTGCAGCGCTACCACCTGCCGCTGCATCATCCAGCAGAAGGATCGACATCAACGGCAAATCACCGACCTGCTCAAACGCTGCCGCATAGCGGACCAGCGCGGGCGCGTCGTCAAGTGTGTCATCTTCGGGGACAATTTCAGCATCCTGACCTGCGGTTTCCGACGGGGTTGCGCCGGGTCTATTGACACGGACGCCTGAATTGACCTGCGGCAACGGTGTTTCATTCGTGTCCGTCACAGCGACAATCGCAGGCTCCGTCGCAGGTTCTTCAACCGCCGGGGGCTCGGCAATCTCTGGTGTGGTATCTGCGACCTCAGGCACAACTTCCGGGGCGATCGGTTCCTCTGCCGCGTTGCTTTCAGCGGTGTCTGCGGCCGGTTCCGGTGCGGCTGCAACGGGTTCGGTCGGCGTTTGCGCAGGCTCCGGCGCCGGTGTTGGTGCGACAGGCGCAGGCTCAAGCGCTGCATCCTCTGCCACCCCGGCCACTTCATTGCTGTCCGGATCCGCCACTTCTGGAACCGGCTGTGCAGGTTCTGTCGCGATGACGACATCCTCTTCGGGCTGCGGAACAACAGGTGGGCTGATCACGGTCCGTGACAATTCTGGCGCATCCAGACCCGCAGCAATTTCAGGATCGCTGACGTCTTCGGGAACGGTAAGTGTCGCAGCAATGTCGGGTGCTTCTGGTGGTGTTGGTGGCGTCGTATCGGTCACGGGGGCGGTGACTTCGGCCTCTGGCACCGCAACGCGTGGCACCTCCACGGCAAGTTCAGTCTCCCCGCTTGGCGTTTGCGGCACGTCAACTGCGCCGGTATTTTCATTCAGCGCTGTTTGCGGGGCTGCAACCTGTGGTGCCAAGGGTGGGACATTGCCCGCTGGCAAATCGCTGACCTGCGAGACAAATGCAAGGCCCACACCACCCAGTACCAGCCCCCATAGGCCACCCGATACAAAACCGCTCATTATGCCCATCACCTTATCATACGCGCTTTGTCACGCCGTTCGACCTTGACGCCATGTTGCGTCCCGGCCCATGTATAGCACAACTTATACCGTCAGCGATGGGTGCGGCGGTAGCCCTTAATTCTTGTTACGCAGGATTTTACCATGCTGCTCCTCATCGATAACTACGACAGCTTCACCTATAATCTTGTCCATTACCTGGGTGAATTGGGGGCAGAGGTTGTCGTGCGGCGCAATGATGCGCTGAACACACAAGAGGCGATGGCGATGCGGCCTGACGCGATCCTGCTCTCCCCAGGACCCTGCGACCCGGCGCAGGCGGGCATCTGTCTGGCATTGGTGGCGGCAGCGGCAGAGACGAAAACGCCGCTGATGGGTGTGTGTCTGGGACATCAGGCCATTGGCGAAGCATCTGGCGGTAAAGTCGTGCGCTGCCACGAGATCGTGCATGGCAAGATGGGCGCGATGAAACACACGGGCAAAGGCGTTTTTGCGGATTTGCCCAGCCCTTTTGATGCCACCCGTTACCATTCACTGGTGGTGGATCGCGCCACGCTGCCCGACTGCCTTGAGATCACAGCGGAGCTGGAGGACGGCACGATCATGGGCCTGCAGCATCGTGACCTGCCGATCCATGGGGTACAATTTCACCCTGAAAGCATTGCATCAGAACATGGCCACAAACTGCTGCAAAACTTTCTTGATCTGACGAAAGTTCCCGCATGAGCGACGCACTGAAACCGCTGATCAACGCAGCGGCAGAAGGGCCGTTGACCCGTGCGCAGGCGGAAGAGGCTTTTGAAATTCTGTTTGAGGGTGACGCGACGCCCTCACAGATTGGTGGATTTCTGATGGCTTTGCGGACCCGTGGCGAAACGGTTGATGAATACGCGGCAGCAGCGGCGGTGATGCGGGCCAAATGCCTATCTGTAAAGGCTCCGGAAGGTGCGATGGACATTGTCGGGACGGGGGGTGACGGCAAACATACGCTGAATATCTCAACCGCCACGGCGTTTGTTGTTGCAGGTGCAGGCGTGCCGGTCGCGAAACACGGCAACCGCAACCTGTCCTCCAAATCCGGCACGGCGGATGTGCAGGGCGCCATGGGCATCAACGTGATGGTCGGGCCAGAGGTTGTGGAACGTGGGCTCACTGAGGCCGGGATCGGTTTCATGATGGCCCCGATGCACCACCCGGCGATCAAACATGTGATGCCGACCCGGGCCGAGTTAGGCACAAGAACGATCTTTAACATATTGGGGCCGCTGACAAATCCCGCCGGTGTGAAACGCCAATTGACCGGTGCGTTCAGCCGCGACCTGATCCGCCCCATGGCCGACACGCTACTGGCTCTTGGCTCTGACAAGGCGTGGCTGGTTCATGGGTCGGACGGCACCGATGAGCTGACGATCACCGGCACGTCGTGGGTGGCCGCAGTCGACGACGGCAAGGTCACCGAGTTCGAAGT
>JBCBDL010000210.1:0-3818 GCA_038529695.1 Pseudomonadota bacterium
CTCGGCGGACGCGTCAGATAGATTGGTGCTATGAGTAACACGGTCTAGGCTTGGTGCAGCACCTTGGCGAGCCATTCACGTATACTGAGCGGCTCAGTATTGGTAGACCCTTTGCGGGACCATTCGACAAAAACATTTTACCTACGGGGAAAGACAAAACACCGATCCCGCCGGATCATCAGCCAAAGCGCGGTGTCGGGCTTGGGTAGGAACACCGACGGCACCAACGCCTTGAGGATTGATCCGTCGTAATCCATGCGGAATTCCACCAGACTGGAGGCACCCATAAACCGCGCGCGTTGCACCACGCCGCGAGCGGCGGTGCCGTCTTGCGGGGTTGGATTAGGGCCGCGCCCGCCGCGGTCAAAGTCGATTTTCAGATGCTGGGGGCGGATGACGATATCAACCTCCGTATCGTCCGGCACGCCGGGGGCCAGGAACTGGCCGAAAGGCGTATCCGTTAGTGCACCCTGAACTTTGCTGCGGATCACGTTGATATCGCTGAAGAAAGCTGAAGCCTCCAGATCCACCGGGGCGTTGTAGATGTTGTAAGGCGCGCCCTGCTGCACGATCCGGCCATCGCGCATCAGCGCGATTTCATCGGCCATGCGCATCGCCTCGCCCGGTTCATGGGTCACCAGCAGCACGGCGGTTCCTTCGCTTTTGAGCACTTCCAGCGTTTCGTCGCGGATGTCATCGCGCAAGCGGTCATCAAGGCCGGAAAACGGCTCATCCATCAGCATGATCTGCGGCTTGGGGGCCAGGGATCGGGCCAGCGCCACACGCTGTTGTTCACCGCCTGATAGTTGATGCGGATAATCATTGATATGGCTGAGCATCCCGACCTTTTTCAGGAGAGTCTCTACTCGGGTGCCGCTATCCTTGCCCTTCAGCCCAAAGGCCACATTCTGCCCGACGGTCAGATGTGGAAACAGCGCGAAATCCTGAAACATCAACCCGATAGAGCGGCTTTCCGGCGGCAGACGAAAGACCGTGTCGCAGACCAGCTTGCCATCCACGTGGATCGTGCCGCTATCTTGCTTTTCGACGCCCGCAATGATCCGCAAGGTCGTGGATTTACCGCAACCCGATGGCCCCAAAAGGCAGGTCACCTGCCCCGGCATCACGGTCAGGTCGACATGGTCCACCACCCGGCGCCCGCCGAAATCCTTGACGATATCCTTGATCTCAAGACGGGGGGCTTGCATGAACGCGGAACGATGCCTGACTGAAACATTAAGGTATTGCCCACCTAACAAGAGTTCGGTGGCGGGGCAAGGTCAGGTCAGCGTGAAAGGCGCGCTGGCGATGACGCGTCCATTGATTTGCGCATGAAGATGGTGCGCACCGGGATAGAGCGTGAATGTGGTCGCGTTGTCCTTGAAGAGGTGCATTTTGCTTAAGGTGACCGGTTTGCCCGCCTTGGCGTCCAACACCTTCATTTTAAAGGTCTTTGGCGCGGTCGTTCCATTCGCTTTGACGAAATCGATCACGTAGTCCACGATGAGTGGTGCATCATTATCGACTGTCAGGGTCATCACCACCTCGGCGCTCTCACCGCGCGCCAGCGTGTCTGGCGTGATGCCGAAATGCGACAGCGTAACCGCGACATCAGGGCGATATCCCAGATGCAGCATAGCATCCGGGTCACCGGCCTTGATCAGCCCGCGCAGGGCGTGTTTGCGCATCCAGGTCAGCTCTTTGGTCGCTTGCTGCCCGACCTTTTGCCAATCTTCCAGCCGGGCGATGACCAGCTGAGGATCCTTTTTCGTGATGTCATTCAGGTGGTTGGTTACTGATCTTGTCACAAAGCGCGTGGGATCGGCGTGCAACTGGTCCAGCAGCGGCAGGGTATCTGCCGACGTGACCTTAATGGCCTGGCCCCAGGGCAGTTTGGGCCGCGTGCCTTCGCTGACCAGCCGCCGCACATGATAATGGTCGTGCCGCACCCAATCCTGCATCCGTTCAAGCGTGGCATCCTGCCAGCGGTTCAGGAAGGCGCGGATGGAATATTCCATCGAAAAGCGCTGCGTGACCTGTTCCAGCACATCAAGGCCAAGGTCGCGATGATCTTCCAGCCCGTGCCGTTCCACGTAGACGCCCAGCGGCGCGTAGATAAAATGGCCGAAATCATCATCCTTTAGCTTCGGATCAAGCGGCGGCGGCAAGGCGGAAATAATTGCCTCTGCCGCTGCGGGAAAGTCCTGCGGCAGATAGCGTACCAGCACCTCGGCGATCAGATTGATCCGCGCCTTCAGCTCCAATGGGCCCATATCGGCGAGCACATCCGCGACGAAAGGTGCCGCCTCGAACACGCCTGCGTCTTCGAAATGTCCACCCAAGCGGGTGACCGTTTCGGCATTGAACAAATGGTCCTTGAGGCTAAAGCGTTCGGCCATCAGATGGTGGCGTTGATGGCACCGCCGTCCAGCACGATATTCTGGCCCACGATAAAGCCCGCATGTTGCGAACACAAGAAAGCGCACATTGCGCCGAACTCTTCCGCAGTGCCATAACGGCGGGTGGGGATTGTCGCCTCGCGCTGCTTTTTTGCCTCTTCCATGCTGATCCCTTGCGCCTTGGACACGCCAGTATCCAGGCTGATCGCCCGATCCGTCGCGTGGATACCGGGCAGCATGTTGTTCATGTTCACGCCATATTGCGCGACCTGCCGGGCGGTGCCCGCGACATAGCCCGTCAGCCCCGCACGCGCCGAATTGGACAGGCCCAATTGCGGGATCGGCGCCTTGACCGAGCCAGAGGTGATGTTGACGATCCGGCCCCAGCCGTGATCGATCATGCCGGGCATCAGCGCCTTGATCAGCGCGATGGGGGCGAGCATATTGGCGTCAAGTGCGGAGATGAAATCCTCGCGATCCCAGTCCGACCACAAGCCAGGGGGCGGCCCACCGGCATTATTCACCAAAATATCAACGCCTGTTGCGGCCTCCAGCAATGCCGCGCGCCCGGCATCGGTTGCCACATCTGCTGCGACGGTCACCACGTCAACACCGTAAGTGGTGCGGATATGTGCGGCGGTTGCTTCCAACGCGTCTGCTCCGCGCGCGTTCAGCACCAGATCGACGCCGGCCTCGGCCAGGGCTTCGGCACAGCCGCGCCCCAACCCTTTTGATGATGCGCAGACCAATGCGCGCTTTCCTTTGATGCCAAGATCCATCGGACGCCTCCATATTGCCTTCACTTTCCGACGTAGCATCGCATCATTGGCGCGGCAATCGTCGGCTTGGTTCTTTTAATCTGGGCCGCCCGTTGTTACCCCGATGGCATGACAACCGACATGCTGACAGTTGAGGTGTTCCCGGCGGCGGACCTGATCGCAACCGCCGGTGTGACCATTGGTGAGCCGCTGTCTTTTGCGGATGAATTGGTCATGGATGACGTTTACCAATTAAACGCATCCGCAAATGTGCAATCCATGGCGCTGCATTCGGGTGCAGAGGGGCTGCGACGGGCCGAGACGCCGCATCACATCGTGCATCTGGACAGTTGCCTGACGCTAATGGCGCGCGATGGCGGCACCCATGATGTGCTGGTTCTGGTCGAAGTTGCCGACAATACGGTCGCGGACATCCATGTCCTGCCCTTGGGAGAGCTTGCGCCGACCCAGAACTATCGCTTGGTGGGGATCGATCGGCATATCGCCACAAGGCGATTTGCCGAAGCTGCCAGCGGGTCATTTGCGCGCGGAACCCACATCACGATGGGCGATGGCGACATGCGCCCGGTAGAGACCTTGCAACCCGGTGATTTGGTTCTGACCCGTGATGCGGGCAAACAGCCGATCCGCTGGATTGGGC
>JBCBDL010000211.1:0-3815 GCA_038529695.1 Pseudomonadota bacterium
TGCGCTTGTAGCTTTCAAAACGGCGTTCGAATTCGCGCCCCAGCGATCCGCGTGGATACTTGGTGTCCGGCAGCGGCGCAAAGGTCAGCACGGGTGATCCTGCCAAATCACCGGGCAGCAAAAACCGCCCAGGCGAGCAGTCGGAAAAACCGGCAGCACGGGCATCCTGCAGATGCGCGGTAAAGCGTTCGGCCAGCACTTGCGCCTCAGGCTCGTCGAGTTTCACGGTTGGATCGACACCAGCGACGAGTGCGACATAGTCTTCGCCACCCGGCCGGCCGCGCGCCCGGTCAAGCGCTGCTGTGGACCATTCTGCGTAGGTTTGATCGAGTAGACCCAGATCCAACAGCCACTCGCCCGGATAATCGACGATATCGATATGCACCGTTCGGGGGCCGGAAAAACCACCCAGAAGACCGCTGGGCTGCACGCGCAGTGACAGGCGCAATTCGCTGATCTGGCGCGTGCCGTCCGGCCAGGTGGGTTCCGGGGCGGTCAATTGCGCAAGATGGCTTTCGTAACTGAAACGCGGCACGGTATCATCGGGCTGCGGTTGCAGATAGGCGGTGCGGATCGCGCCATTCGCCGCGGCCTGCAATTGCGGCATGCGGCCCCGGTCCATCAGATTGGCCACAAGCGAGGTGATGAACACTGTTTTGCCTGCCCGGCTCAGGCCCGTGACCCCCAGACGGATCACCGGGTCGGTGAAAGGCGCTGTCAGTGTGTCGCTTACCCCTTCGACGGTGCGCGCGATCTGGTCGGCAAGTGTTGCGATAACCAATGGGTGGCCTTTCGAATGCTTTGCGTGAAGATAGGCGTGAGGGCGGGTGATGTGTAGGGATTGATTTCGCACGATCCTCCCCCTAATCGGATCAGATGCCCCGTTATGCCCTTCTCGTTGAATATCATGGCGCGCCCTTTTCCGGCTGGCAGCGGCAGACCAGCCAGCCATCCGTGCAGGCCGCGATTGAGGCTGCATTGGCAAAACTGGAACCACGGGAGCACACGATTGCGGCAGCCGGGCGCACGGATGCGGGCGTGCATGCTATGGGTCAGGTCGCGCATTGTGATCTGATGCGTGACTGGGATCCGTTCCGTTTGTCAGAGGCGCTCAACTATCACCTTAAGCCGCATCCGGTGGCAATTCTGGATTGTGCGGTTGTCGGCGATGACTGGCACGCACGGTTTGACGCAGTGGAGCGGCAATACCTGTTTCGCCTGATCTCGCGCCGCGCGCCGTTGACGTCAGAGGCGGGGCAAATGTGGCGGGTAAACCATACGCTTGATGCAGAGGCGATGCAGGCGGGGGCAGATCAGTTAATTGGGCAACATGATTTTACGACCTTTCGGTCATCAATCTGTCAGGCGAAAAGCCCGATCAAAACGCTGGATGAACTGCAGATTGAGATTGTGCCACGTGCCGTGGGGACAGAGTACCGTTTTCATGTGCGGGCACGGTCATTTCTGCATAATCAGGTCCGCAGCTTTGTCGGCACGTTGGAACGGGTTGGTGCAGGTGCCTGGACGCCAGAGGATGTGGGGTCGGCTTTGGCAGCAAGGGACCGGGCGGCTTGCGGGCCGGTCAGCCCGCCGCAAGGGCTTTATCTGGCGGCTGTACGCTATCCGGAGGATCCGTTTATACGGTCGTAAAGGAATTTCCAGAAATTCCTTCAGCGCTTCTCAAAATTCTAGAATTTTGAGGTGACGCTAGTCGTTATCCGTTAAGCCTGCGCCCGCCCCCGCGTTGCGAGATGTGTCGCTTTCCAGGACATATGTGCTTGCGGCCAGAAGGGACCATGCGTTCCAAATCTCGACGGGCACATCGACCGGGCCTTTTGCGGGCAACGGCGGTGTCTTTCCACAATGCATGATCATGTTGCCTGCGACGGTGACCTCGTATCCGGCAAGGGACAACACCGCCTTGACCAAATCAGCATGGCCCCGATCTGCCAATTCAGCACGTTTAACGCCCATCACAAAGGCATCCCGGATGATCGGGGCGATCAGGGCACCCGATCCTGCCTTTACGACGATGCTTTCGTTACCCCATGTCACATGGGGTTGCGCAGGTGATGCCAGCGCATCAGAGATCACCCGCAGATCGCCCCCCATGCCAGCGATGTAGGCTGCAACCCGCCCCAAATCCTCTGCCTGTCCCAGCGGGATGCCTGCACCCAACGCTGCCTTTTGGACGATGTTGCCGATTTCGCTGAGGGCACGCATCAGATTGCAGCGACAGGCAACCACCAATCGTCGGCATTGTCCAATTCGTCGAATAATGGTGCGCCTTGCGCCAGCGTGATCCGGGTCCAGCGGTCGGATTTTGGATCGAACTTGGCCGCCCCGAAAAATGCCAGCTTGCAGCGTAGGATATCAATGGGCAGGCAATCAGCGCCGATTAAGTTATCGCGGATTTCGGCATATGGATGCTGGGCGAGCGTCTGTATACGGCGGGTCGCAGAACGGTGTGCGGGATACGTCGCCAGGAACCGGCCTACCGGTCCGTCAAAGGTCAGGTCAGCCGCCAGCGCCTTGACCTGCCGCCCGATATCCAGTGGTGTTTCCTGATCGCCGCCCGGTTCACTATGCCGATTGCCCAAGCGCGGCTCTTGCTTTGCCTCGGATACGTACCAGAATTGCGCGCAATCGCGTGGTTGGTCGTAGTCGATATCGCAGGCCCACCCCCAGTCGCATGCGATCAGGCGGTGCAATTCCGCGCAATCCATCGTCGGGTCCAGCTCTGGCACGAATGGTGTTGCCATGCAGTCGGTCAGCCCGTCGATCAGATCACCGAAAGGTTCCAGCAGAAGTGCGGCAATCAGTTCCTGTGTATCCACCGACCATTGGACGCTGTCTGTCATGATCCGGTCAATCGGCATTGGTGCTGTTAAGGCATCAGGTGTCAGTGTCGCTGCGAATATCGGCCACTCTGCCCGTATCGTGGCAATCCGATCTGCAGCAATCGGATCGGGGACATCCCATTCGGCCAAATGCTGCGCTGTTCGTGTGACCAAATCGTAGATCCGGCCAATCTGATCTGGATCAAGCTGCGGTATTGCCCGGATGCGCGCAATTGCGGTTTCGCGGACCTGCATCCAGGCATCGAGCAGTAGCGGATGATTGACCAGAAAAGGCGCCATGCCCAGACCAGTCGCATTGCCGATGCCCAGATGCCGCTTGGCCGTGCGTGACAGGCGCGCGCCGCCCACATGTTCGACCAGATCGTGGGTGAAACCACGGATCAGCCAGACCGTCAGCATCTCTGCCATGAACGGGCCGCCCATGCCGGGGCGGTCGGCGATATGTGCGCGGTCGGCAATGCCGAATTTGCCGTTGCCGTAAACAGCCGTCGTGCGCATCAGATAACCAGTTTCGCGGATCTTTACAGGATCAGGCTGGCCACCTGCGTGCAAGGCCTGCACCACGTGATCAAACAGGCGCACCGATTTGTTGGCCCGGCTCAGCACAAGGTCGCGCGCGGTGAAACGTGCAGCCTCTTGTTTTGGGGCGGTTGCGACGATCCGGGCAAGCTCTGCCGCGTCCGGTATCCCGTCATAAAGGACATATGCCGTGTCCCAGGCGTTGGCGATCACGCGGTCTGTGCGCTGATCGGCTGGCAAGTCCGATGATACAGCCACCAAGGAATAATCAAAGCCGCCAAAGCGCAACGTATAAACGGCATGCCCGAAGCCGCGGGCATCCATTACCCACACTGCGCGCTTGACGCGCGCATTGTCCGCAGCCAACGCCCGCATCAATGTCCGCAGAAATGACAGCCGCGTGGGAAAGGCAGCACCCATCCGGCGCAGGCGCAT
>JBCBDL010000212.1:0-3768 GCA_038529695.1 Pseudomonadota bacterium
ATTAGGCGGCAAGGTGAGGCTGAACAAGAGGAATGGTCGTGATGAGTGCACCAAAGAGAAATTTGGTGGAGCCTAGGGGAGTCGAACCCCTGACCTCTTGCATGCCATGCAAGCGCTCTCCCAACTGAGCTAAGGCCCCATCTGGTGCAACATCATGTTGCGATCTGCTGTCTATGCAGCGCGCCGGGCGAGATCAAGTGCAAATCGCGCCCGGTATGACAAGATTACTCGTCGTCGTTTGTGGCGACATCCGCCAGTTCGTCCAGCGATACGGTATCATCGTCGTCGTCATCCTCCAGCACATCATCGCCCAGGTCGACGTCATCACCGTCATCATCGTCGTCAAGAACCAGATCGTCGTCTTCTGCGACCTCTTTCATCTTCTTGGTCTGCGCGTCTTCGGCATCGGCGACCATTGTGCGCGTTTTCGAAGTGTCTACGGTAACTTCATTGCCCGTGTAGGGGCTGATGATCGGTGTTGCGTTCAGGTCGTAAAAGCGCTTGCCGGTTTCGGGGCAAAGACGCTTTGTGCCCCACTCTTCCTTAGGCATTGGCCATCCCTTCAAAATCTGTTCTAGGACCCTTGCGGGTGATCGGTGCCACCTGCCATAAGCAGGATGCTGTGTCAAAGCCTTTGGCACACGAAATTATGGATAGCTGGATATGGGCCGTCACACGCTTGAAGGCAACCCCCCCATTGAGGTCAATTTGCGCAAATCAGTCCGTGCACGGCGGCTTTCGTTGCGTGTTTCGCGTTTGGATGGTCGGGTGACCCTGACATTGCCGCAATCCACGGCCGAGCGTGAGGGAATCGCCTTTCTGCGCACGAAAGAGGCGTGGCTGCGGGGCCATCTGAACCAGCTCGCACCGTCATGTCAGGTGGCTGTCGGCGGTGATGTGATGGTCCACGGTCAATTGCTGCCGATCGTCATCGGCCCAACCAAACGGGTACGCATGACGTCGGATGTCGTCGAGGTCCCCGATGCCGCGACCGCCGCACCGCGTATCAAGGCGCAGTTCCGCCAAATGGCGCGGGATACGCTGGCCGCAGCCTCTGATCGCTACGCACAAGCGTTGGGGCGACGTTATTCCAGGTTGAGCATCCGCGATACGCGGTCGCGTTGGGGATCGTGTTCCAGCACCGGCACGTTGATGTATTCTTGGCGCCTGATCATGGCACCCCCAGCCGTTCTGGATTATGTTGCAGCGCACGAAGTGGCCCACCTTATTGAGATGAACCACTCATCAGCGTTTTGGAATGTGGTTGTTCGCCTATGTCCTGACTATGCGCAGCATCGGCAGTGGTTGCGTGATCATGGTGATCAATTGCACCGCTTCCGTTTTGAGAATTGACCATACGCTGGTTTGTGATCACAATCTGCGTATGATGATCCAGCCCCGCCCGGTTGACCCTTCAACGGCTGCGCATGAACGCGTCTACCGTGCGTTACGGACCCGGATTATGCATGGCGAGATTGGACCAGGTGAGGCGCTGACCTTGCGCGGGATCGGCGAAACTTACGATGTGTCGATGACCCCTGCGCGCGAGGCGGTCCGCCGCCTGGTCGCTGAAGGGGCGTTATTTTTATCCTCATCCGGGCGGGTTTCAACGCCGGCATTGTCAAATGATCGGATTGAAGAACTGGCGACATTGCGGGCCTTACTTGAACCTGAATTGGCATCACGAGCTTTGCCGCGGGCGCATTTTGCCTTGATCGAACGGTTGGAAGCAACCAATCAGGGCGTGAGCCAAATGATCGCGCGGCATGACGCGACCGGCTATATCCGCATGAACTTGGAGTTTCATCGCACTCTTTATCTTCGGGCGCAGGCACCGGCAATGTTGGCGATGGCTGAAACGGTGTGGCTTCAGTTAGGACCCACGATGCGCGCCCTTTATGGGCGGCTTAACCGGACAGAACCGCCTTATCATCACAAGCTTATTATCAGCGCGCTGAAAGCTGGTGACGAACCAGGTTTGCGCCTGGCCGTGAGGACGGACGCGACACAGGGCCTTAGGATGTTGAAGGGGTAGGTGGGTAGTTGTTGAGGTCTGCCATCGCCATCCTGAGTACGCGCCGAAAGTCTTCCGCCGGCATGCCGATCCCATGCGCCAGTTGCGTTGCAAAGGTGTACTGGCCCGGCAGCATGCGCCCGTTTGCCATCGAAACATAAAGGACACCTTGCATCATGATGTCTTTTTCGCGGTCGCGCAGCCCACGGCCAAAATCAATATAGTCCTGCGCGCTGAGGCCGGGGTCCAAATGATCGGCGATCCTGATAATGTCCTGTGGTTGATAATTGCGCCGCGTCAGGCGCCGTGCCGCCTGTGCCACAACGGCGATATCATTTGATGCCATCACACCTGCCGCACTGCCTGCATAGCACATCGTGGACAGGATCCGACTTGAGGCTTTGGCGCGCAGTGGCCCTCTGAGATCATACCCCATAAGCGACTTGATCCGCCGAATGATCACAGCAACCAAAGCGAGGCCAATTGCCGCCCAAAGCCCATAATTCTGAAAATTACGGGTCAGATCATTGCGCGCTTTGGCAGGGATATCCGCTGAAATCAGTTCAAGCGACTGCGCGGTGATCATCTGTTCTTCGCTGAACAAGCGCAACGGAGTGGTCGCACAGCCGTCATCTGCCAACGCATAGCCGGTGATGTCGCTGGTCAGGGTCAATCCGAGTATCTTGAAATCCCGCGTAGTATGACACAAAGACATTGCGTTGACGTCTGGGCCAGGGATCGTTGTTTCAGCAACAAATTCAAGCCCATCGTAATACCCGGTATCATTGGTGAACGCGTAAACCGGGCGTGAAATGAATGCCAGAAAAATTGTCAGTAAAATACGCGTTCTCATGGTGTTCTCGGATCGAAGTACTCGGTATCGCGCCGAAAAAAACCCAAGAATGTGGCGCACTTGTGTTGGACTGGGACCTTGTCTGCGGCAATTTCAGTTTACAGGGAGAATTGGGTGCAATTGGGCAACAGTTTTGGCGTTATTAAGGTTAATTTTTTCTTAATGTCCAAAATCAGGAAACAATGTTGTGGGTCATGTGGGTTCATTTGGGGTCTGGCAAAGGCCCAATTTGCGGGCTCTTGCGTGTTCTTTTGGCGCAGTTTAGACGTGGATTGCGCCATTGCCGCAGGCAAGGGCTGCTTCGCGCACAGCCTCTGAATAGGTTGGGTGTGCGTGGCACGTGCGTGCCATATCTTCGGCAGCAGCACCAAACTCCATCGCGACGCAGATCTCGTGGATCAGATCGCCTGCCATCGGCCCGATGATATGGGCGCCCAGAATACGATCCGTCTTGGCATCAACCAGCATCTTCACAAAGCCATCGCCTGCGAAATTCGCCTTGGCACGGGCATTGCCAAGGAAGGGGAATTTACCCACTTTGTAGGCACGCCCTTGTTCTTTCAGGGTTTCTTCGGTCTCGCCGACATTCGCGACCTCTGGATGGGTGTAGATGACACCGGGGATGACGCCGTAATTCACATGCGGGTGCTGGCCAGCGATGCCTTCGGCAACGGCCATGCCTTCATCCTCGGCCTTATGGGCAAGCATTGGCCCCGCAATCGTGTCGCCGATGGCGTAGATACCCGGAATGCTTGTGGCGTATTTCGTATCGGTCTTGATCTGGCCACGCTCTGACATTTCGACCCCAAGCGCGTCCAAACCCAGACCTTCGGTGTAGGGTTTGCGGCCTGTGGCGACCAGCACCGTATCAGCTGTCATGTCATGTTCACTGTCATCTTTG
>JBCBDL010000213.1:0-3733 GCA_038529695.1 Pseudomonadota bacterium
ACTGCAAATGGCCAATCCTGATGGCACGTATGCCGCTGCCCCTTTCAGCATCGGCACCTACGCCCAGCGCCCCCATATCGGCGATGATGGTCGCCCGTCGACTGGATGGCATGCCGAGTTCGCGGATGTGAACAACGACACGCGGCCTGACCTGTTCATCGCCAAAGGTAACGTGGACCAGATGCCGGGTCTTGCCACGCGCGACCCCAATAACCTGTTGATGCAAAACCCAGATGGCACCTTTACCGAGGCTGCGGCCACTGCTGGTGTCGCCACCACCGACCGATCACGCGGCGCGGCTTTTGCAGATTTCGACAATGACGGCAGGCTGGATCTGGTTGTGATGAACCGGCGCGCTCCGATGGAGCTATATCGGAATATCACCGAAGACACCGGCAACTGGCTGCGCGTTGAGCTTAGCCAGATGCGCAGCAATAATCGTGCGATCGGGGCTACGGTGATCGTCCGCTACGGAGAAGACCATTCCGGCATTCAGGTCCAACAAATGACCGTCGGCGGCGGTCACGCGGGAGGCAGCGCCTTGCCCCTGCATTTCGGACTTGAGGATGCAGAAAGTGCAATCATCACTGTTCAATGGCCAGATGGCAGCCCCACCGGCCTTGAAGTGCAGGCGAACCAATCCGTCATCATCAGTCGTTAGGGCTGATCAACAGGTAATCCACTGGGAACCGTTTCCGGCACACCCAAGCGCCCTTCAACCGCGCCCGGATCGGTAAGCGCGTCAAGGAAGGCGATCAATGCCGTGATCTCTGCGTCTGACACTCGCACTGGCGCAACTGAAACGGCTGCCGCAATCGCGTCTTGGTCCGCCAAACCGCGCAGGTCATCGACGGGCATGTCGGGCAAAGTGGCGGATGCCAGATCATAGGCCTGCAGGCCGGCCACCGGATCGAGATGCGCGGTAACGAAAGCGCGCAAATCGCTATGCGCACCCGCATGCCCATATGGCGCTGTCAGCGCAACATTGCGCAAAGATGGCGTCCGGAAGGCGTAAAGATCCGCAGGATCTCCTGTTACCCGAAACCGCCCCTCATCCCGCGTATGGGTTTCAAAACGCGCAGCTTTCCCGGGCCCGATCTGCGGCGCACCCATCGCATGAAACTCGTGATCGGTCAGAAACGGGCCGCTATGGCAGGTCACACAGCCAGCATCGCCGTAGAACAATGCCATGCCGGTCGCCGCCGGTTCGGGCAGTGCCGCCTCACCCCGCAGAACCGCATCAAAGGGGGCATTATCAGACCGCCATTCCCACTCCATAAAAGCTGCAATCGCGTCCGAAATATCCGTAAAGCCGATCTGCGCTGGCTCTTCAATATGATCATAAACGGCAATAAAATCATCGGCATAAGCCGGAATGTTAGCCACCCGCCGCGCGATGATGTCCCATGCCCCACCTTTCCCTGTGATCACGCCACGACGCACCGCCTGAGATACGTCATTCTCGCTGTAGTGCCCCGCCATTTCATCTGCGCTCAACACCGGGAACATCGTTTGCGCGGACAGAAGTGACGCAAATCCCTGCACCATATCCGCATCAAGCGGGGTGCGCAGGCCACCTGGGCGACTGGCATCAACCTCAATCCGGCCATCGTGAAACAGCACAGTGAATTCATGCGCGCCCAGGTTCCACAGGCCCGGCGCGTTCCGGGGGATGCGTTGTTCGGGCATATTCGCTGGGTCGGCCACGCGCTTTGGCCCCAATCCGATGCCGCCATCCCCAATCCCAAGCGACAGCCCATCGCCCGTGCCAAATGCGGGATGATGGCAGGTCCCGCAGGACACCTTGCGATTGCCCGACAGGATCGGATCATAGAACAAAAGCTGGCCCAGCCGCGCCTCAGCTTCGCGTACAGGACGGAAATCAGCATCCGTCAGCGCAGGCGGCAATTCATCTGCCAGCGCATCACCCGCGATCAAAAATGTCAAAATTGTTAGAAGCGCACGCATTCTATCCTCCCCACCCAAATGGTTATCACGGGGATAAGCAGAGGCAACGCCTATTCCATATTGCGACGGATACGATTGACCATGTACCAGACAACGCCCAGCACAATCGGCGTGGCCAAAGCGGCAAGGACCGCCTTGCTGATGCCAAAGGATTCTTCCAGCGGTCCCGTCATATTCAGCACCAGATTGACGGCGTAGTAGCTGATCGCGACAACCGACAGCCCCTCCACCGTCTTTTGCAGACGCAACTGCAAATCCGCGCGCTTGTCCATACTGGTGAGCAGTTCCTGGTTCTGGGCAGAGCGTTCGACGTCAACGCGTGTCCGCAGCAGATCACCCGCCCGCAAAGCGCGATCCGACATGGCGTTCAACCGCTCTTGCGTGGATTTGACGGTGCGCATCGCCGGATCAAAACGGCGCATCATGAACTCACCAAATGTCTGCCGCCCGGCAAAGCGCTCTTCGCGCAAGACGGTAATGCGTTGGTTGACGATCGTCTCGTAAGCTCCTGTTGCACCGAAACGAAATGTGGATTGGGCAATGGTATTTTCGATCTCGGCTGAGACTTCCAAAAGCGCCTGCAGGACCTGCGCGGGATCGGCGACCGATCCGCGCATATCCTCCAAAAGCCCGGTCAGTTTCTTGTCGAACTCAGCCATTTTCGGCCCCAGCGACCGCGCGCGCGACAGGCCCAGCATCGACATCGCCTTGTAAGTCTCAATCTCGCACAGCCGTTGCACAACACGTCCCACGCGCCGGTCACCCACATGGGGCCGCGCGAAAACGGCAAAACGCATATGCCCGCCCGGATCGATCCGGAAATCACCCGCGACGACCAGATCATCGCCAATCACGCGGCTGATAGCGAGGCTCTCGGGCACGAACCAATCACGCGCCTTGTCTGCGATGCCGTCATCGCCGTCGGCCACCTCAATCCGGATCAGGGCAGAGGTCACGCGCGTTCCCGGTGCGGCCTCTAGCCAATCCTGCGGAAAGACGGCAAAGGTTGCGGCATCGAAGGGGCGGTCCGCCACGCCTTCCCCGAAAATCGTGTAGGTCACAAACTCCGTATGGCTTTCCCATTTCAACTGATGCTTGCCGATGGTGCCAAAGTAATGGGTGGCCCCGGGCTGCGGGTGCTGTGCCCCGAACCGGTCCAGAAGATCAATCAAATGCGCACGATCGGCGTCACGATCGCGTCCTGCGGCATTGCTGGCGGGCTTGATCGCCAGATAAGCCGCGCGGCTTGGGGCTGCGACGGCTGGAAACGGCCGCGCATGCAGCTCATTGGCCATCTGATAACGCAGCGGGTGATCTTCAATCGGGGGCATGGACGTGCCTTGCATGACTTACACTTGCGTAAAGTAGCGGTGTTTCGACCCCTGTAAACCATGAAAATTGTTAATTTATAAATAGTTAGCGGCGTGCAACGGTATACCGCACGCCGCAAAAAGGTCAGATGACCACCACATCCAGCGGTGGGAAGCCGTTGAAGCAGACCGAAGAATAGGTGGACGTGTAAGCGCCGGTATTGCGGATCAGCACGCGGTCACCGGCTTTCAGCGACAATGGCAGCGCGACGGGGCGCTTTTCATAAAGCACATCCGCGCTGTCGCAGCTTGGCCCGGCCAGAATGCATGGACCCATCGGTTCGGCGTCGCGCGTGGTCTCGAACTGATAGCGGATCGCCTCGCCCTCGGTCTCGGCCAGGCCCGAAAAACGCCCGATATCCAGATAGACCCAACGGTGTAGATCGCGATCAGAC
>JBCBDL010000214.1:0-3435 GCA_038529695.1 Pseudomonadota bacterium
GTTCGGTGTTAAACCGAGCCGGAGCAACGGTCATTCCGCGCGGCGCGCTGATCAACAAGGCAAGCAATCTGGAAGACCAAGCTGAGCGATTGGTCAGTCTTGCGAAGATGCTGCGTCATGTCGCGAACTGTCCGTATGAAAATCACTTCGAATGCTCGCGCTTCCAGAAGCTGTTGAAAGTTGCCACCCGAGTCACACAAGATTGAGATGCGGAAATTGTGAAGCAGACATTGGAGCACGTACAGCGAAATGGCGCTTTGTCTAAGATTTTTTGATGCGGGCCAATGCGTTAGGTTTGGTCTCGTTGCGGTGGCCCGCGTTGACGAATCTGACAAGGTGGAAGCCGCGTGACGTTGGTGATGTGCTATGGGGAAAGCACCGACACCTGTCCCTGATATCGGTTTGAGTTTCGTTGGTTTTGCCGAGTTTGGTAGCTGAGCGTCGTGGCTTTTTGCATAGGGTCAGGCACGTTTGTCGGTCTTGCTGCGTTGATTTGGCTCCCGTTGCGACGCATGGATGGCATTGAAGCAATACTTCCCTTTGACCGGCGCGGGGAGCGCCGGGCTGGGGAGCGGGCAGAGGATGGGCGGTTCATCATGCGGCGTGCTTTCTAGGTGGTGCGCGGGTTTGGGGTTTTTGTCCGCGCCGGAAGGTCTCGATGATGCGCATCTGCCCGCCGCAGTCCGGGCATGGCTCACGCAATATGAGGGGTGGCGCCGCCTCAGCCGATGGTTGGTCTCGTTCCGCCAATTTGATGTCCCCGAGCAGTGCGCGGATTTTGGTGACTTTCTCTTTGCGACTGGCACCTGCCAGGAAGCCGTAGTGGCGGATGCGATGGAACCGATCTGGGAGCACATGTATCAGAAAGCGGCGGATGAACTCGAAGGTTGGCAGCTGCATCACCTTCATTCGGTCCCCGCGCTTGATCCTGTAGTCCTTCCATTTGAATGCCACGGTGCCCGTATCGGCATCGACAAGACGGTGGTTCGAGATCGCCACTCGGTGTGTGTACCGGCTCAAATAGGCGAGCACGGCCTCCGGCCCGCCGAAGGGTGGCTTGGCGTAAACGACCCACTCGGTTTTGCGGAATGGCGCGAGCCATTTGGTGAAGGCACTGGTGTCTGCCAATGCGGCAAGGTCACCGAAGAACCTCAACTGTCCTGTGTGGTGCAAAGCCATGAGGCCTTCCAAAAATAACCGCCTGAACAGCCGCGACAGCGCGCGCACATGCAAAAAGAAGCCCGGCTTGCAGCCAATCCATCTTGTGCCATCGGGTGAAAGGCCGCCGCCCGGGACGATCATGTGGATGTGCGGATGATGGGTCAGCGCTGAGCCCCAGGTGTGCAGAACGCTGGTCATGCCGACCCGGGCACCAAGACGTTTGGGATCGGTAGCGATGGTCGCGACCGTCTCAGCCGATGCTTTGAACAGCAGTCCGTATATTGCCCTCTTGTTCCAAAGAGCAATGCGCGCAATCTCGGCAGGCAACGTGAAGACCACGTGGAAATACTCGACCGGCAGCAGGTCTTCCGCGCGTGCCACCATCCAATCGCGCGCCGCCGGTGCCTGACACTTGGGACAGTGCCGGTTCTTGCAACTGTTGTATGCAATACGCTGGTGATCGCATTCGGTGCATGCCGCGACATGTCCGCCGAGCACCTCCGTTCGGCAGGTTTCAATCGCCGACATAACCTTTAACTGCGCCAGGTTCAGATGCCCGTCATTGGCCCGCCGATAGGCAACCCCATGAGCTCTGAAGATGTCAGCGACCTCCAGCTTTGGGCGCGACAATGCCCGAGCGCATCACTCCACCCTTCGGTCCCGGAGCTGCGCGAGCAACTCGTAGGGGCTGTCGGTATCCCGGATCAGCTTGGTGGCGACATGGGTGTATTGCGCGGTGGTGCTGAGCTTGGCGTGACCAAGCAAAACCTGAATGACCCGTACATCTGTCCCGGCTTCAAGCAGGTGGGTCGCGAAGCTGTGGCGCAATGTATGCAGCGTGCTGCGCGGCGTCTTGATCCCGGCAAGATGCTTGGCCGCGCTGAAGGCACGATGTAATTGCCGCGGTGACAGCGGGTTGATCCTCGGTTTGCCCGGAAATAGCCAACCATCCGGCCGGGCCTCACGCCAATAGTCACGTAGAAGGTCCAGCAATCCCGGCGACAGCATCACCTTGCGATCTTTGCCGCCCTTGCCTCGCTCGACATGGATGAGCATGCGGTCGCTATCGATGTCGCCAACCTTGAGACTGCAAACTTCTGACGCGCGGAGCCCGGTACCGTAAGAAATGCTGAGTGCCGCGCGATACTTCAGCCCCGGTCCCGGCGCGACCCGGAGTATCTCGAACACCTCTTCGGCGCTGAACACCACGGGCAGCTTGCGCGGCTCCGTGCGAAAGTGCAGGCAGTCCTTCATCTCCGGCCGCTGGCAGGTCGTCTCGAAAAAGAACCGCAAACCCACAAGCCGCGCGTTGTAGGTCGACGGGGTGACGTTCGTGTTCACCATGTGCAACTGGTAGGCACGCAGATCTTCGGCCGTCGCAGTGTCCGGCGACCTCCCAAGGAACTCGGCAAGATATCGAACCGCCCGGATATGCGCCTTCTGCGAGCCTTCGCTCAGCCCTTTGATCCGCATATCTTCGATCATCCGCGCACGCAGCGGTGTGGTCTTGGTGTCCGCCATGGGACCCTCCTGTCTGTTGATTGAGAGACCTCAATCGTCAGACAGACACGCCGATTTCCAAAATCTCGGCGCTCAGATCACCGCACCGCACTTACCACAAGCGCCCCTGCCGCGGCAGCGGCTTCGTCCTTGTCCCGCACAGGCGACCTTTCCCAAACTATTGCGGGATGAAGCGTGCGAGGTTTGGCTCTACCGATTTCAGCATGTCGAGAAGGCGGGCTTCGGCATCGGCTTCGGTCTCGTTCTCCGCGATCAACGTGGTCAGACGGACAAGCGCGCCGTCGGTGCGGCCTGTCGCAATGCCATCGACCATCAGGTAGAATTTCGCGGCAAAGTCCCAGGCGACCTTCCGGCCTTTCTGGTCGAACCAGTAAAAGACCATCATGCGCGTCTCACCCTTCTGGATGATCGCCTCGTTTATCATGAAGGGTGTCTCCCCGCCGAGCTTTTCTGAGATATCGACACGCTCCAGCCAGGCGATTTCCCAACCCGCGCTTGGCAGGCAGATCTCGGGGCTGTGCACGCCGCCCTGGCTCTGATCGTCATACCAAGCCGAGAAGAAACCCACCGTATCCCCGGTGCTGCGGTTTTGCAGGGTGATCTGGTGATAATCATCTGCCCCCAGCGTGGCGGCGACCTCGCGGCCCAGAATATGACGTGGCCCGGCCTGACGCCATTCTCCAAAAGAGCGCGGGAAGACCACGAAACTGTCACGTTGTGGGGCTTGTGCACCGCGTTCCGGCAAGGTCTGCA
>JBCBDL010000215.1:0-3420 GCA_038529695.1 Pseudomonadota bacterium
TAATAGCGATGCGACAGGCGGGGGTAGGCCGCGACAACTGCGTTGCGCAGGGCCTCCACAACTTCTGCCTCCACGTGATTGGCCAGATGTCGACCCGTCTGCGGTGTCGGCATTTTGCGCCAGCGATCCTCAATCTCTTTTTGCTTGGCGAGTGTGTTGTGAACGCGGGTGAAGATCTTAATGTTGTCCTGGAAAACTTGGGCCAGCGCATGGTTGGCAGTTTCTCGTTTGCCCCGGTCCTGATCTGTGAGCAGGTTCAGTGCGGCCTCAAGGTTGAGCACCTCTCCATCCACGTCAAATTCCAGCCCGGCCATGGTTTCATCAAAAAGCCGGTTCCACGCGGCGGCGCCAACAGTGGATTGGTCATGTAGAAACTTTTCCAACTCATCAGACAATTGGTGCGGCTTCATCGCCCGCATCCGGTCGAAAACGGGTTTGTAGCGGGCGAGATCGACGTTTTGGGCCAGTAGATCGCTCAGATGGTCATCGTCCAATCGGTTGAATTCGAGGCTATAGAACACAAGCGGTGTGGTGAAATTGGTGATCTGGTCCTGACAATCGGCCATGAATTTGGCGCGGTCGCTATCGGTTGTGATCTGGTAATAGCGCAGTCCCGCAAAGGACATGATGCGCCCAGCGATGACGTCGATCTGTTCATAGCGTTGGACGGCATTCAACAGCCCAGCCGCATCCAAGCCCGCCAGCTTACCTTCGTAAGTCTTTGCAAAATCGGCACATTCCGTTTCAAGCCAATCCAGATCACGCATCAGCTCTGGCGCGTCGGTGCTGGTATAAAGGTCGCTCAGGTCCCATTCGGGTAGATTGCCGAGGTCCTTGCCGCCAGTGGTGTTCGCATCGAAAACGGGTTTTGGAAAATGCATCTCTTACCTCTATTGGTTTTGCCCTACATAGGTGTCATCACGACCGGTGGCTAGCCGTAGGTTGCCAACATTTCCTTGAGGTCTTCCAATGTGTTGGCCTCATCCACCGGTTTGTCGCGGCGCCAGCGGGACATCCGCGGGAAGCGGAGTGCCACACCAGATTTGTGGCGTGGGCTGGCCTGGATCCCTTCGAAAGCAATTTCGAACACGTGCCTGGGTGGGACCTGCCGCACGGGACCGAACCGCTGCAGGGTATTCTTGCGCACCCAGGCGGTAATTTCGCGGAATTCGGCGTCGGTCAAGCCGGAATACGCTTTGGTAAACGGGACCAGATCATTGCCCTGGCGGACAGCGAATGTGTAGTCGGTAAACAAGTTAGCGCGACGTCCATGACCGGCCTGCGCATAGATCATCACTGCATCTATCGTGAGTGGGTCAATCTTCCATTTCCACCAGTCCCCGCGCTTGCGCCCCGATAGGTAAGGGCTGTCGAGCCGTTTGAGCATAAGGCCCTCGGCTCCGATATCGCGGGATTGGTCGCGGGCCTTGGCGAGTTCGTCCCATGTGGTGAAATCGACGGCATTAGACAGACGGATCGGCGCCTCTGGCGGGGCCTGCGCTATCAATGCCGTCAGGTGATCACGACGCGCCTTCAGCGGCGTTTCGCGAATATCCTGGCCAGCAAGTTCCAGCAAATCATAGGCCATGATGATCACCGGTGCCTCTGCAAGCAGCTTTTTGGGCACGGTTTTACGTCCGATCCTCTTTTGTAAGGCGTTGAAGGACAGTGGTTTTTCGTCGGCAAAGGCAAGTATTTCGCCGTCGATCACGGTGCCGTCGGGCAGATAGTCTTTTAGTGTGCTCAGTTCCGGGAACCGGTCGGTCATCAACTCTTCGCCCCGGGACCAGACAAAGTGGCCGCCGCCCCGCACGATAAGCTGGCCGCGGATGCCGTCCCATTTGCGTTCGGCGTTCCAGTCAGCGGGCGAGCCGAGATCATCAAGGCTATCGAGTTGATATGCCAGATAAAACGGATATGGGCGCGACAGATCGGCGGTCGGATCGTCGGCCTCGATCAGCGTTTCCCAAGTGGCCGTGTCGGGCGTCCAGTTGCCCATCAGTTTGTGGGTCAGTTGCGCCTCTGGCTGGTCGGTCGCTTGGGCCAGCGCGCGGGTGATTAACTTTGCGCTGACCCCGATCCGAAAACCGCCTGTCAGCAGCTTGGTAAACAGGAACCGTTGCGTGGTCGGCAGGCTGTTCCAGGCTTTCAGGATGCCCGCCTTGCGGTCGTCCTCGTCCAGCGTAGAGAGCGCTTTGATCTTATTGATCCAAAAGGTTAACGACTGGTCATCATCCTGTTCGGCAGGTGGCAAGACTAGTGCGATTGTCTCGGCCAAATCGCCGACGATGCTGTAGCTTTCCTCAAATAACCAATCTGGCAGGCCCGCGACCTCGGCCGCCCATTCCCGCAGCTTCGTCGCGGTGATCGTCCGCTTGGGCCGCCGCCCGGTGAACAGCGCAATGGTCCAGAGCTTGTCGCTGGGATCCGCGGTGCGGAAATAGTCGGCGAGGGCGGCGGTTTTGACGGTTGTTTTGGTGGATTCATCAATGCGTGTGAAGAGGGTGGCGAAGTCTTTCATGCCTCCACCTCTTCCGCCTGATCCAGATTTTCGCCGTGATAATCGGTGCTGACGACATGGGCGTCATAGCCTTGGTCAGAGAGCCAATGCTGGAAGGCGGAGGTATAGCCATGGGTCGCGAAAATCTTGGTCGCACCTGTGGCTTTGATTGCCTCATTCAGCCCGTCCCAATCGGCGTGGTCTGAGACGATGAAGCCACGGTCGGCGGCCCGTCTGCGGCGGACACCACGCAGGGCCATCCAGCCGCTGGCAAAGGCGGTAGAGGCAGGACCGAAGCGGCGGGTCCATGTGGTGCCAAGGGCGCTGGGGGTCGCGAGGACGAGTGCGCCGGGGTGGGTTTTGGCGGTGATATCGGGCGTCGCGTAGATTGTATTGGGGAGGGTAAGCCCCTGATTTCGCAGTACTTCGTTTGTGTTTTCAATTGCGCCATGGGTGATGATGGGGCCGATATCGGGGTTGACGGTGGCGAGCAGGCGTTGAGCCTTGCCAAGGGCGTAGGCGCCGAGGATGGAGGTGCGCCCGGCAGCGGCGTTGATGGCCCACCAGTCGTTGATTTGTTGGGTCAAAATGTCTTGCGGCGTCCATTTGAAGATGGGCAGGCCAAAGGTGCATTCGGTGATGAAGGCGTGGCATTTGACGGGTTCAAATGGTTCTGAGAGGACGTCGGCAACCGTCTTGTAATCACCTGACACGACCCAGACCTCACCCTTTACCTCAACGCTGATCTGGGCTGATCCGGGGACATGACCGGCGGGGTGGAAGGATACCATTGCGTCGCCGATTTGCCTTTCTTCCCCGTAGCTTATCGTCTCAAGCGTGATCTGACCTAGCCGGTGCCGCATGACGGGCGCTGTCCCCGTTGTGGCCAGATAACGGCCCATGCCGGGGCGGGCGTGGTC
>JBCBDL010000216.1:0-3398 GCA_038529695.1 Pseudomonadota bacterium
GAAAGCAGACGTGCAGGGTTCTGCCGAGGCAATCGTGCAAGCGATGGAAAAAATTGGCAATTCGCTAACGTTCTCGTCCGCCTTTGCGTTGGCCATCAGTTGTTCGAGCGTTGTTGCGGCACCGGCTGCAGCGCGTTTCTCTTTTGCGGCCTTTTCGCGATATTCCGCGATTTCGCGGGCCTGTGCGTCCGTTTCAACCACGTTCAGCACATCGCCTGCTTCGGGTGTACCATTCAGGCCGAGTACCTCAACCGGGACAGATGGCCCGGCCTCTTTCACCCGGTCACCTTTGTCGTTGATCAGCGCGCGGACCTTTCCGTATTGCTCACCCACGACAAAAATATCACCTTGGCGCAGCGTCCCGGTCTGGACCAGCACAGTGGCGACGGGGCCGCGACCCACATCCAATTGCGCCTCGATCACGGCACCTTCGGCGGCGCGATCAGGGTTGGCCTTCAATTCGAGAATTTCGGCCTGCAGCGCGATCGCCTCAAGCAGTTCATCCAGACCCTGCCCGGAGATGGCGGACACCTCAACATCCTGCACGTCACCGGACATCTTTTCGACGATAACCTCGTGCTGCAGTAGGTCGGTCCGCACTTTGTCAGGGTTCGCCTCTGGCTTGTCGATCTTGTTGATCGCAACGATCATCGGGACGTCAGCGGCCTTGGCGTGATTGATCGCCTCGATCGTCTGCGGCATCACAGCGTCATCTGCTGCGACGACGAGAACGACGATATCCGTCACCTGCGCCCCGCGTGACCGCATGGACGTAAAGGCGGCGTGGCCTGGCGTATCCAGGAACGACAGCACCGCCCCACTATCGGTTTTCACCTGATAGGCCCCGATATGCTGCGTGATCCCGCCCGCCTCGCTCGCCACGACCTTGGCGTTGCGGATTGCGTCAAGCAGAGATGTCTTCCCGTGGTCAACGTGGCCCATGATGGTAATGATCGGCGGACGGGACTTGAGGTCCTTTTCGTCATCCTCAACCTGCTGGATCACATCCTCGACATCGGCATCCGACACACGGACAACGGTGTGGCCAAATTCTTCGATGATTAGTTCCGCGGTATCTGCATCAATCGTCTGGTTCTGCGTCGCCATGATGCCGTTTGTCATCAACGCCTTGACGACATCCGCGACACGTTCGGTCATGCGGTTGGCCAGTTCTGAGACGGTGATCGCCTCCGGCAGGGCGACCTCACGATAGACCTTTTCCCGCTCCGCCGAGACACCCATCGCTTTGGCGCGGGCCTTGTCCTGCTTGCGTTTCATCGCGGCCATCGACCGCTGGCGACCACCTTCGCGGCCCGACAGCGCATCGTTCAGCGTCAGCTTGCCAGACCGGCGACCATCATCGCCACGGCCAGGCTTGGCCTTGTTGGCGCGGTCATTGCTCTTGTTGTCGCGTTCACGATCCACTTTCGCGCGGGTTGGACGATCAACGGCAGTCTCACCGGGTACTGCAGCGGCGGCCGGTGGCGCGTCAGCGGCGGCCTTTTTGCGAGCCGCTTCTGCTTTCTTGCGTTCTTCTTCCTCTGCTTTGGCCTTGGCACGCTCTTCACGTGCTTTATCCTCGGCTTCCTTCGCTTCAATCTCGGCGCGGCGTGCCTCGCGCTCGGCTGCGCGTGCCTTTTCCTCGGCCTCACGCTTGGCCTGTTCCTCGGCCTCGCGCGCCTTGGCATTGGCAAGCGCCTTCATCCGGCGTTCGAGCTCTGCCTCGGAAATACCGGCAGGACGCTTGGACGGGTCACCACCTTTGACAGGGCCACCGGCGGTCGGCTTGGCCGCACCCGGCTTGGGCACCACAACGCGCTTGCGTTTGGTTTCCACCACGACGTTCTTGGTCCGCCCGTGGCTAAAGCTCTGCTTCACGTTGCTTGGACGCGAACCACCCAGACCGAGTGTTTTTTTACCGTCGTTATCGCTCATCTAGCTTCTTTATCCTTCCCGAGGGCCCCATCGCCCCCGTCACTTTCGCGTAAACCGCGCAGCTTTGTGGCTTCCTCTACAACACGATTGCTGAGTCCACCAGTGGCAAGCGCGCCATGTATCACAGTTTGCCGCCCAAATGCCAAACCCAATTCGGCTGACGTCAGGCACCCGAAATATCGCGCACCTTCGGGCGTCCATAGCTTCGCCTTGCCGCGTTCCGAGCCGTCAGCGGCCTGCAGCAAAACGCGGACCTGTTCGCCACCGGCCAGCCAACTCTTTACTTTCTCGAACCCACAGATCGCCAATCCTGCCTTGCGCGCCAGGGCAATCAAATCAACAACGCGGCGGGCCAGTTGACGTTCAACCTCTTCAACCAACCCATCCTGCACCGTGACCGCCTGTTTGGCACTGCGCGAAAACTGGCCCTTTGTCGCGGCGTCAAACAACTTATGGTCGGCGGTCACATACATGCCACGCCCTGGCAATTTGCCTAAGACATCTGGCACGACCTGATTGTCAGGACCAACCACAAAACGGATCAGACCCGCCTTTGGCTGAACCTCGCCCGTGACGATACACTTGCGTTCAGCGTCGCCGCGTTCCTTGTTATGGCCGCCCCGCGCCATCTGTTGCCCTGACAGAGGCCTGAAATCAGGCCTCAGCCTCCTCGGTTTCTGCTTCTTCGTCTTCGGCGGCTTGTGCTTCCAGTTCCGCTGGATCAACCCAACCCAACATCACACGGGCGGTCATGATCATATCCTGTGCCTCTTCCAGCGACACATCGAACGGTTCCAACACGCCGTCATCCTTGACGCGCTCACCGTCGATTGTCGTCCAACCACCGGCCAATTCCCAATCCGCACAGGTCGCAAAGTCTTCCAATGTCTTCACATCGTCCTTGCCAAGTGCTTCGAGCATCTGCGGCGTCAGCCCTTCGAAATTGGCAAGGCTGTCTTCGACACCCAATGCACGGGCCGCTTCCATCGCCTTTTTCGCCTGCTCTTCCAGATAGTCGCGCGCGCGCGCCTGCAATTCACTTGCAGTATCTTCGTCTACGCCTTCGATGACCAAAAGCTCATCAATTTCAACGTAAGCGACCTCTTCAAGGCTCGTGAACCCTTCTGAAACAAGTAATTGGGCAAAGAACTCGTCCAGATCAAGGGTTTCCATGAAGAGTTTTGTGCGCAACTCGAATTCGGCCTGACGACGCTTTGATTCCTCTTCCTCGGTCATGATGTCGATGTCGAGACCTGTCAGCTGGCTGGCCAACCGCACGTTCTGACCCCGGCGACCAATGGCGAGGGACAATTGTTCTTCCGGCACGACCACTTCGATCTTGCCAGCCTCCTCGTCCAGAACCACCTTGCTGACCTCGGCAGGTTGCAATGCGTTCACAAGGAAGGTCGGCATATCTTCATTCCAGGGGATTATGTCGATCTTTTCGCCTTGCAGTTCGTTCA
>JBCBDL010000217.1:0-3380 GCA_038529695.1 Pseudomonadota bacterium
AGCGCAAAGCCACGTCACCCAGGCCCGGCCCCAGGTCACGCAGTGCATCGCGCACCCGCGCCTTGGCTGCTGTCGCAGCAGGCGAACCTTCGGGACGTAGTTCGACAACATCACCGGTCACAAACGCCTCCCAGCTTTCGACAGATTTGGCTCCCACCTGCGCCAGCTCAAAATCCTCGCGCAACCGCTCCCCAACAGCGACAAGGTCCCGTTTGAGGAACAATTCCCCATCCCTGTCGCGACGCCGTGCGAGCCCGACAAGCGGACTTTCCGTGATGTGATAGCGATGCGCTGGGCGTGTCTCACCCTCGATAGCGGCGATATCCCAACCGGCATCGCTGTCGGCGTCCGCTTTCTTTTCGGCAAATCCATTGGCGCGATTTTCATCCTGTGCGGTCAGGCGTCGCAAAGCCGCGCGCCCGGTATTGGTGATGAAATACCGCGCCACCCGGCAATCGGGGTCAGGGCAACTGATCCAATCTTTCAACGCCATCGCCTGCGCAATTTCGCGGTCCACGACAGCCGTGCGCAATTGCTCACCCGTCTGCCCTTCCCGCACGACTACGGCGGTCTCCATCTCGCGCGCGACCGCCAGCACGGCACCCGGTTCGCACAATCTGCGCAGGATGCGCTTTGCGTCCTGATCAATCTGTTTTTGTGTCAGCGGCGCACTTTGTGCAGGTGCCGCTTCAAGGCAGTCAGCATTCGTCATTCCCGTTTCCCTTTCGTTGTGATCGCTGTCGGTCGTCACTCGGGCAGAAAGGGATTTCAGAGCCGCATCAATCAGCGGATCATCGCGACGGCATTCAAACCGGCGCACCTGACGCAAAACTGTTGATGGATGGCAATCACTGGCACGTGCCAATGCGCGAATGGATAGGCCTGTTTCGGTATGCGCCAGATAGTGGCGCGCCGCATCAGGTACCCATTGTGGAAGCGCATCGGGCCGAACCGGCCCCTGTTGTGCAGTCATCTCACTCGTCCTCTTACCGATAGTCCCGAGACGCAAACGAAGAGCCACCCACACCGAAAGCGCATCGGCGACGCAACGTATGCGTGTATGGTTACTCATTTGTTAACGACGTGTTTCGTCCGTCAACTATTCTTTCGGAATGATAAACAATCCTGAGGGCAGCGTTCTTAACTATTGGCGATCCCGCAACACCCCAGAAGGCGGGTTACACCTATGGCGACTCACCCACTGTCAACAGAGGTTTACAAATGCTTGATATTTTTACACGTTTAAGAACTTTGAAACGGCCCGCATTGCTCGCCCGCACAGCCCGCTTTGGTGTCGATGATTACCGGCGCGAGGTGCATCTGAAACGCCTGTTACATTGCGACACCCTGCCACGCCCCGCTGATGCCATCATGCAACTATTTGATCTCGAATCCGAGATAAATGCGCTGCGCGAAGAAAAATCGGGCGATTACGCCGTTGCGCGCCATGTGGAGATTCTTATTGCGTTATCGGGTGAGGCGCGCTTGCTGCAAGCTGCGTCGCCGCCACTTAGCTGAATGCATCCGGCATACTTGCTTTCTTTTCAGCAACATAAGCGCGCAACTTCGCTTCGATCTGGGGATCAAGGGCGGGCTGCTGATACATGTCCAACATCTTCTTGACCCGGGCCGCAGCAAGCGTCTGTGTATCGCGCGCCCCTTCCTCGTCCCAGGTCTCAAACGGTTTGTAATCGAACAGGTCGGAGCGCCAGAAGGCATCTTTGAAATTCGCTTGGGTGTGGGCGCAGCCAAGGTAGTGTCCACCGGGCCCCACCTCTTCGATTGCATCCATCGCCTGACCGTTCTCGGTCATGTCCACGCCCTTGGCAAAGTGGTGCAGCGTCCCTAATTGGTCGGCATCCATCACGAATTTCTCGAATGACGCGACCAAACCACCCTCTAACCAGCCGCAGCTGTGTAACATAAAGTTGACACCTGACAACAACCCCATTTGCAGGCTGTTTGCGGTCTCATATGCGGCCTGCGCATCAGGCAATTTTGATCCGCAAAACGACCCCGAAGACCGGTATGGCAGCCCCAAACGGCGCGCCAACTGTCCTGCCCCATACGTAATATGACTCGCCTCTGGCGTGCCAAAGGTCGGGGCGCCGGAATTCATATCAATCGACGTCACAAACGTTCCAAAGATCACGGGCGCGCCCGGACGGATGATCTGGCTATAGGCCACACCCGCCAGTACCTCCGCCAGCACTTGTGTCAGCGTGCCCGCGACCGACACAGGCGCCATCGCCCCGCCAACGATGAACGGGCTGATGATCGAGGCCTGATTATTTTTCGCAAAAACCTCTAACGCGCCCATCATGATCCCATCGAAGGTCAAGGGCGAGTTGATGTTGATCAGCGACGTCATCACCGTGTTGTTCTGCACGAAATCCTGACCGAACAGGATCTCGCACATCTCAACCGAATCCTGCGCACGGCTGGGTTCCGTCACCGACCCCATGAATGGCTTGTCACTATAAATCATATGGGCCAGCAGCATATCCAGATGCCGCTTGTTCACAGGCACATCCGTCGGCTCGCACACGGTGCCACCTGAATGATGCAGCCATTTCGACATATAGCCCAGCTTCACGAATTTCTCGAAATCCGCCATCGTGGCGTAGCGGCGCCCACCATCTACGTCCCGAACGAATGGCGGTCCATAAACCGGCGCAAGAACAAGGTTTTTGCCCCCAATCACCACATTGCGGTCAGGGTTGCGGGCATGCTGCGTGAATGTCGCCGGCGCCGTCTCACATAGCTTCCGGGCCAGTCCCCGCGGAATACGCACGCGTTCGCCGTCAACCTGCGCCCCCGCCTCTTTCCAGCGGGCCAGCGCCTCCGGATTCTCAACAAAATTCACGCCGATCTCGGCCAAGACAGTCTCGGCATTCGCCTCGATCACATCCAGCGCTGCGTCCGTTAGCACCTCGTAATTGGGCACGTTCCGTTCGATATATTTCGCTGTCTCGACGCTCACCGCCGTCCGCTCGGCCCGGCGTGCCGCGCCGCCGCCCCCGCGCGCTCTGCGTCCTGTTCGAACCGGTGCGTCAGACATGTCCCTACTCCGCTTATAGAAAGTGATGCATCAATACCCCGCTGCATAACGATACCTCACCAAGTTTGCGCCACCTCCGACGCAAAAGCGACATCCGCCTCTCTTGCGCCGCAATTCACAGCGGCTATAGAGGCCCGCATGGAAAACAGCTCTCACGAACGCCTGCTGATCATCGATTTCGGCAGCCAGGTCACACAATTGATCGCCCGCCGCCGGAAAAGATCACAGCTTTCGGGGCAAAATCTTTCAGAAAGTCGTCGGTGACGTTCTGGTAGGGATGGATTTCGCAATAGACATGCAATTCGCGCAGGCGGCGGGC
>JBCBDL010000218.1:0-3206 GCA_038529695.1 Pseudomonadota bacterium
GATCCCGACCGTTCATGGCGGGCAGGGCTGTGTCTATCATTTGAAAGATGGCACACAAAAGCTGCTTGAATGACGCGCGAAACCTTCACCGTTTGGTGCAACCTCGTATTGCGCCATGAACGGGTCTTTGCCTTCCGGCATGGGCAATTCATCGCGCAACCGCCCTGACCAATCGCCCACCCCAATCTCGCGCAATCTGTTATCGGTGTGAATATGGGGCGCAATCCGCGCCAAAGCGATCCCCGCCGTCTGGAAGGCGCGGCCCTGCGGGCTCGACAAGAACATAAACCCCGTCAGGTCACGGCTGCGCAGGATTTCACCCTGCCGTGCGGCGTCCATCTCACCTTTGGGTGTCAGTGGAGAGTTCAGTTCACCTTGCATGCGGCCTTCGGCATTCCATTCGGTTTCGCCGTGACGCAAGATGTAAAGTTCGGGAATATCGGCGAAATCGGTCATGATGCCGACTTCTACGAAAGACCACGGAAAGACAAGCGGCGCCAACAAATTATGCGGCGCTTGGGACGGGCTGCGTGATTATGCGGCGCGCCATCGGGTGGGGGCGCTGTTGCTGATGCCAGTGCTTGACTTTGCAGCACGCGGGCAGACGCTGATGGTGATCCAAGGAGAAACATATGCGCTCGCTTCCCATGCTGGCCCTCGCCGCTCTGCCCGACACCGCCTTTGCGGAACTACTCGACGATACATCCCGGATCGCGCTTATCTCAGCATTCCCGCCCGAATGGGTTGCACTGCAAGAGGGGCTGACCAATCCAACTGAACATATGTTGAATGGCGTCACGTTCATAACAGGCGAAATGGAGGGCAAACCGGTTGTGATCTTTCTGTCCGGTGTGTCCATGGTGAATGCGGCGATGACCACACAATTGGCGCTCGATCACTTCAACATCAGCACGATTGCATTTTCAGGCATCGCAGGCGGCGTTGATCCGAACCTGTCCATCGGGGATGTCGTGGTTCCGGCCCAATGGGGCAAATACCTTGAAGGGGTCATGGCGCGGGATACCGACGGCGCGTTTTCCATTCCACCATGGATGAGCACGGATTTTGAAGGCTTCGGCATGATCACCACCGTCCCATTTGGTGTCACGACGGCACGCAGTGCAGAGCTCGACAGGCGGTTCTGGTTTGAAACTGATCCCGATCTTCTTGCCGTCGCAACAGCGGTCGCCGCCGATACGACACTGGCTGATTGCAACAGCGAAAATGAATGTCTCAGCGATCCCCCAGAAATCATCCTGGGCGGTAACGGCGTGTCCGGTTCGTTTTTCGTCGATAACGCAGAGCTGCGCGAATGGGCCTATGCCAGTTTTGACGCGCAGGTGCTCGACATGGAAAGCGCTGCCGTCGCCCATGTGGCTTACGCCAACGCGGTGCCATTCATCGCCTTCCGGTCACTGTCCGATCTGGCAGGCGGCGGCGACGGCGCGAATGAGATGAACACATTCATGTCGCTCGCCGCCAGCAATGCGGCCAGCGTCATGCGCGCCTTTGTGGCAGCGTTGGAATAGGTCGAAAGGGAGTTTTGGTGGGTGATAAGAGATTTGAACTCCTGACATCTTCGATGTGAACGAAGCGCTCTACCACTGAGCTAATCACCCATCCGCTTGGCTTTAATCCGCAGGATAAGCCGGCGCAAGACCCCGCATTTGAAAATTGATTGGTTTGGCTGTTACTCTGCCATACTTGCTGCCCAGCATTTCGTGCCGATGTCACACAGCGCTATCCGCAGACCGCGCAGCATTTTTCGCCGTGCGTAATTTCAGCGTCATAATCTGTGCGCCTTCACCCAATTCTTTCGACTTGATGACACGCAATTTGCCCATCGGCGGAAGATTGACCTGCTCCCCCCGTGCGAGCGCATCGCCGATGACGGCCAGGGCCGCCTCAACCGCAGGCTTCACGTCCCGTTTTTTCAGATTGGTGCGGGCCACAACCGCATCCAAGAGTTCCGGCTTTTTCATCTGGACAGGACCCGCGTCCGTGCCTGACACCTCATCCGATGCTTCAGTCTTTGGGCCCGCCATGTCATGTCCTTTCATTTATGTTTTGAATGGTATCAGGTCCGCGGCTCAAAGCCAGCCATCATAAATTCGTGGTCCAGATGGGTCAGTTCCCGCCAAAAAAGGCGCGTCCGCAGAGGACGCGCCTTCATAAGTGATCGACGGTTTTAGTGGGCCCGTGCCCCTTCGCCACCGGCACCGGATTTCATCGCGGCAGCAGCGGCTGCTTCTTCCGCAGCCTCATCCCATTCAATGGCTTCGGGCTTGCGGACCAGTGCACGTTCCAGGACTTCCGAGACATGTTTGACCGGGATGATCGTCAGCCCTTCCTTTACATTGTCCGGAATTTCCGGAAGATCTTTGGCGTTGTCCTGCGGGATCAGGACGGTGGTGATACCGCCGCGTAATGCTGCAAGCAGTTTTTCCTTCAATCCGCCGATGGGCATCGCGTTGCCACGCAGCGACACTTCGCCTGTCATGGCGATGTCCTTGCGCACGGGGATCCCCGTCAGGACAGACACAATCGACGTGACCATGGCCAGACCGGCAGATGGCCCGTCCTTCGGAGTCGCGCCATCAGGGACGTGAACATGGATGTCGAGCGCGTCGAATTTGGGCGGTTTCACCCCGATCTCCGGCGCAATGGAGCGCACGTAAGATGACGCTGCATCAATCGACTCCTTCATCACATCGCCCAGTTTCCCGGTTGTCTTCATCCGGCCTTTACCCGGCAGGCGCAGTGCTTCGATATTCAGAAGCTCCCCGCCCACGGACGTCCAGGCGAGACCTGTGACAACGCCCACCTGATCTTCTTCCTCGGCCAGACCAAAGCGATGCTTTTCCACGCCAAGGAAATCATTAAGGTTTTCCGCATTCACTTCAATGCGTTCCGCCTCTTTCTTCACGAGCTTGGTAACCGCTTTCCGGGCCACTTTCGCCAATTCGCGTTCCATGTTCCGCACGCCCGCCTCGCGGGTATAGACCCGGACGATGGCGGTCAGCGCGTCATCTGCAACGGCGATTTCCTTGTCCTTCAGGCCATGGTTCTTCATGACCTTGGGCAACAGGTGCTGCTTGGCGATTTCGACTTTTTCATCCTCGGTGTAGCCCGAGAGCGAAATGATCTCCATCCGGTCCAAAAGCGGCCCAGGCATGTTGTAGCTGTTCGCCGTGGTCAGGAACATC
>JBCBDL010000219.1:0-3009 GCA_038529695.1 Pseudomonadota bacterium
TGTCGATGAAAGCATGATTACGGGTGAGCCGCTGCCTGTTGAAAAGACCGAAGGTGACGCCTTGGTTGGAGGCACAATCAACGGGAATGCGGCGATCCAGATGCAAGCCACGGCGGTTGGTGAAGACACGATGCTTGCCCGGATCATCGCCATGGTGGCCGATGCGCAAGGGGCGCGGCTGCCGGTGCAGGATGTGGTCAACAGGATCACCGCCTGGTTTGTGCCTGCGGTGATCGTCGTCGCGCTTGCGACAGTCGTCGCATGGCTGATCTTTGGCCCAGATCCGGTTTTGTCATATGCGCTTGTGGCAGGCGTTTCCGTCCTGATCATTGCCTGTCCTTGCGCGATGGGTCTGGCTACACCGACCTCGATCATGGTGGGGACGGGTCGCGCGGCTGATCTGGGTGTCCTCTTTCGGCAGGGGGATGCGCTGCAGGCCCTGCAGGGGGTGGATGTTGTGGCGTTTGACAAGACCGGCACGCTGACCTTGGGCAAGCCGGTTTTGTCACAGATTGAGGCTGTGGACGGCGCGGCTGATGACATGCTGCGTCTGGTCGCGGCGGTTGAAGCACAATCAGAGCATCCGCTGGCCCATGCGATACTGGAGGCCCTGGACGGGGACATCCCGAAAGCCGAAAACGTCGTAGCGATCCCGGGCCATGGGCTGCATGGGCTAGTCGAAGGGCGCACGGTTTTGGTGGGCAATGCCAAATTGCTGCGCCGCTATGACATTGATCCAACGGAGCTGGAGCACCGTGCGGACACTCATGCCAAGGCGGGGCAGACGGTTATTCTGGTTGCGATTGATGATGTGCCTGCCGGTGTCATCGGTGTTTCTGATACGCTGCGGCCGACAGCCCAAAACACTGTCAAAGCGCTGAAGGATTTGGGTTTGGCGGTCGTCATGGTGACCGGAGATACCCAAGCTGCGGGTGAGGCGATTGGAGCCAGCCTGAGTGTTTCGCATGTGATTGCCGGCGTTCTGCCGGAAGGGAAGGTTGCCGCGATCCGTGAGCTGCAAGAGCAGGGAAAGACCGTCGCGTTTGTCGGGGATGGTATCAACGATGCGCCAGTCCTGGCCGCGGCGGATGTCGGTATCGCGATGGGGACGGGGACCGATGTGGCCGTTGAAAGCGCGGATGTTGTGTTGATGTCGGGTGACCCGGTTGGGGTGTTGAACGCAATCAAGCTGAGCCGTGCGACGCTCCGTAATATCTGGCAGAACCTGGGCTGGGCGTTCGGGTATAATGTGCTGTTGATCCCTGTTGCGGCGGGTGTTCTGTTTCCGTTTTGGGGCGTGCTATTGTCACCGGCCTTGGCCGCAGGGGCGATGGCGCTGTCGAGCGTGCTGGTTGTCAGCAACGCGTTGCGGTTGCGGCGAGTGGTTGGTGTCGCCTCGTGAATATCGGTGATGTGGCAGAGCGGACGGGATTGCCCGCAAAGACAATCCGGTATTACGAGGATATCGGCCTTGTCATGCCGCGCCGCAGCGAAAACGGTTATCGCGTCTTTTCCGATACGGATGCGCATAAGCTCACCTTTCTGGGGCGGGCGCGTGCTTTGGGCTTTTCGATCGAAGATTGCCGCAATTTGTTAATGTTATGGGAAGATCGCAGCCGGGCCAGTGCCGATGTCCGCGCCATCGCTTCGCAGCATCTGGATGACATTGAAAGCAAAATCAAAGACTTAACGGCGATGCGCGATACGCTGTCAAATCTTGTCCAGAAATGCGCTGGCGATGACCGCCCGGATTGTCCGATCCTGAAAGGTCTCGCAGGGTCATGAAATTGTCCTGATCCTGCCTTTGGCTGGTAAAGATTTCCTTTCATCAAAGCCCCACAACAACGAGAGGCGTGTGATGACGGTTTTGAAATCCCTTTGTTTCGGGCTTGTAGTGATGATGATTTTGGCTGCGGTGATCCTGCCAGAGGATGCACAAAAAGCGACTATCATGGATATGATCGGCAAGGGGGTGTTTGTCAGTTTCGGGCTTTTGTTTGTCGGTTACATGCTGCGTTGGCGCAGGTCGCGCGGGTCCCAACTGCAACCCCAGCCAGAGGTGCGAGTAAGCGACCAGTCGGTCATTGTCGATGGCGCAAATGTCATGACATGGGGCGGTCAGCCATCTGTTCAGGTTCTGTCTAAAGTATTGAAAGAGCTGCAATATCGGGGCCTTGAACCAGTTGTCTATTTTGACAATGATGCGGCCCGCAAATTGACGGGCAAGCGCATGCATGCGGCTGCGATGGCATCGGAACTTGACCTGCCGGAGCAGCAAATCGTGTTTGCCCCCAAGCGTATGACCGCGGATGAGGTGCTGTTGGAACGCGCCGTTAACGATAATTTGCGTGTGGTGACGAATGATACATTCGGCGATCTGGCGCAGAAGTTTCCCAAGGTGGCCGAGGCCGGTTTCCTGATCAAGGGCATGTGGAAAGGTGGGAACGTCATCCTGCTGGGGTTGGGGCGGTCCTCGGCGGCTTAAAGGCCGCCGAAACGGGGTACAGAACCCGTACAGATGTTGTACAGAACCTGTACGTACAGCCCGTATTTTAATGGCTCATGAAAACCGGGATGGTGGCGCGTGATGAGATTTCCTGCGTCACGCCCCCGATCAGTCCTTCGCGCAAGGGTGAGTGTTCGTAGGCGCCCATCACCAGCAGGCCGGCGTTCACCTTTTCGCAGTGATCCATCAGGGTATGCGCGATGGATCGGCTGTCACGGGGAAGTTCGGTCAGGGTCACGTGCAGGTCGTGGCGTTCGAAGAATTGTGCGACATCGAATTCGGGCAGGGTCTGCGCGAAGGGCAGCCGCCCGACGGACACGATTTCGATTGTGTCGGTCTGATCAAGGATTTGCATCGCGTCTGCAAGCGCGCGTGCGGCGGCCCGGCCCCCATCCCAGGCAATCACAACATGCCGTCCGGTCAGTGCGCCGGTATGTCCGGCAGGAAAGCTGATCACCGGGCGACCGGAATCGAGGGTGACCCGCTCGGGATGGATTTCCAGA
>JBCBDL010000220.1:0-3006 GCA_038529695.1 Pseudomonadota bacterium
GGCAGGCGCATTGCCCGTTGATCTGCAGGGCTGCGCGGCTGATTTCGCAGTTGGCTGCACCTACAAATACCTCAATGCCGGACCGGGTGCGCCTGCCTTTATCTATGTGGCCCCACGCCATGTGGATCGGTGTCAGCCTGCGCTGTCAGGCTGGTTGGGACATGAAGCCCCCTTTGCCTTTGATCTGGATTACCGCCCCGGCACCGGGATCGAACGAATGCGCGTGGGCACGCCACCTGTGTTACAGATGGCAGCGCTCGACGCGGCACTTGATATCTGGGATCAGGTCGATTTGCGCGCGCTGCGCCAAGCCTCCGTCGCCTTGACAGAGCAGTTCATTACCGGGGTCGAAGCCACCTGCCCCATGTTGACGCTTGCCAGCCCGCGCGATCCGGCTGAGCGCGGCAGTCAGGTCTCATTCCGCTTCGCCGAAGGGTATGCCGCGATGCAAGCCTGTATCGCGCGCAATGTTGTGGGTGACTTCCGCGCACCTGACATCATGCGCTTTGGGTTCACGCCGCTCTTTATCGATGCAGGCGACGTGGATCGGGCAATCGCCGTCATCGCCGATGTGATGCAGAACCAACTTTGGGATAAACCCACCTACAAACAACGTGCGGCGGTCACCTAACCCTCTGGTAGAAAGGACGTATCCTCTGTCGATGGCGGGGCGTCATAGCCATGCACCTCGACATTCAGCGCCGCCCCCAAAAGGATCAGATAGGCGCTGACATATAGCCACAGCAGCAAACCGATCACGGCCCCGATGGACCCGTAAACTTCATTATAGCTGGCGAAATTCGTCAGGTAGAACGATAACCCCGCCGACGCCGCGACCCACAGGATCACGACAACGAATGCACCGATGGTGAACCAGCGTCCACGGCTGCCGATCCGCGCGGGTCCAAAGCGGTAGAGCAGGCTCAGCCCCATCATCAGCACGCCCAATGCGATGAGCCAGCGCACGCCTTCCAAGATCCATGCCGTCGATGTCGCGACCGGGATAAAGGCCAACGCGATGGGCAGAATCACCACTGCCGTCACCGCCACAATCGCCAGCGAGACCAAAGCAACCGTCAGCAAAAAAGCCACCACCATTTGCCAGATCCCGTTGCGCACCCGTTGACCTGCTATTGCGTTCAACCCGCCGATCAACGCGCCCACACCTGCGCGGCACGACCACAAGGCCAGCGTGATCGACACGAATGTCGCCCAGCCCAGCGCCTCGTTCGGGGCGCTGACAAGCCGGTTGATCTGGGACGACAGCAATCTGTAGGCGTCTGGAGGGATGATATCTTCCATCAACACCAATTGCTCACCAATCACGGTCGGATCTGCGACGAGCCCAAAAATCGCAATCACTGCAGCAATACCGGGAAAAATGCCAAACACGCCAAAAAACGCCACGCCAGCCGCGATCAGCCCCAGATGTTTTTCGCTCGCGGACGTCCAAACAGCCGCCAAAACCCGCCAGATATGTAACACCGTCGCCATAAAGCGTCGTTTCACCCCATCAGTTTGCTGTTCGAAGCTAAGGCAATCCGCGGCCAATGGCCACTTTTCTCAGCAGCCAATGCAACAGCGCTCGGCAAGAAACCGGAGAGGTTCGAAAAATCATTCGCCTCGCTTCGGAACAGGCGTTAAGGTTTCAACAAAAGAGGGATAAACCCGATTGACTGGCAGGTCATAAGTTGAGCAGTTTAACGCTTCATATCAATACTCTGGCAGAAGATCTGCTGGATCGACCCGATGTGCGCCAGCTTGTGGCGATTACCGGGGCGCCCGGCTGTGGCAAATCCACCTTGGCGACGGAATTGGCACGCCGCCTGAATGCGCAGCGGCGCAAGGCGATCGTAGTGCCGATGGACGGGTTTCATCTGGACAACACCATCCTGGAGGCGCGCGGCCTCACACAGCGCAAAGGCGCGCCCGAAACGTTCGACGCGCCAGGGTTCATTCGCCTGATCAAAGCGCTAAGGACAGGTGAAGAGGTATTCGCCCCCATTTTCGACCGTACGCGCGATCTGGCCATTGCTGGTGCTGTTGCGGTGCCGGTAGACGCGAAGGTCATCATCGTCGAAGGCAATTACCTGATGTTTGATGAGGCACCGTGGTCGGAATTGGCAGGCCTTTGGGACGTGACCGCACGGCTGGATGTGCCAATGCCCGAATTGCGCGCACGCCTGATCCATCGCTGGCTCAGCCTGAATTATTCCCGTGCCGTGGCCACACGCCGCGCCGAAGGCAATGATATTCCCAACGCGCAGCGCGTCATTGACCGCGCCCTGCCTTGCGATTTTTCGTTCGATGGGCAACCTGCGCCTGCCTCAAATTCCTCAACATAAGGTTTGCTGCCATGCATGCATTTGATGTGCCCACCCAACCGATTGATGGTCAAAAGGCGGGGACCTCGGGGTTGCGCCGCCAGACACGCGACTTCATGGCGCCGCATTTTCTGGAAAATTATGTTCAGGCAATCCTTACGGCGATTGGTGGCGCGCGCGGCAAACGGTTCATTGTGGGCGGCGATGGCCGTTATTTCAACGATCGTGCCATTCAGGTGATCCTGCGCATGGCAGCGGCGGGTGGCGCGGCTGAGGTGATCGTGGGGCAAAACGGTATCCTCTCTACCCCTGCCGCGTCCCACCTGATCCGCCTCAACAAGACCGATGGCGGCTTTATCCTGTCGGCCAGCCATAATCCCGGCGGGATCGACGCTGATTTCGGCCTGAAGTTCAATATGGGCAATGGCGGTCCAGCGACCGAAGCTGTGTCAGACGCAATTTATCAGGAAACCCAAACGATCAGCAGCTATCGCATGATGGAGGCGCAGGATGTGGACCTGGCCCAGATCGGCGAAACCGCATTGGGTGACATGCGCGTGCGCATCGTTGACCCCGTCGATAACTACGCCGCTTTGATGGAGACCTTGTTCGATTTTGACGCCATCAGCGCGCTATTTCAAAGTGGGTTCCGCATGGTGTTTGACGCCATGCATGCGGTCAC
>JBCBDL010000221.1:0-3001 GCA_038529695.1 Pseudomonadota bacterium
CGCGATCTGTCTGCATCAACGCATCGATCAGGGCGGCTGTCAGGGCATGATCCTTATCGCGACCCTGCACATAGGCATGCCCCACTGTCCCGCAGGACAGTTTCACCGAGCAGCGCGTCACCGTCATCTCACCTAAATTGAACGCGGCCCCAACCGCCCCTGCGCGCCCGCGCACCATCACGCCGCCAATCTCTGGCGCGCGTAACAGCGTGTGATCGGGCGTGTCCACTTTGCTCCAAAGGTGAGCCAGCTCTGCCGCCGGTGCTTTAGCCAGAAGGCCCATCCAGGCTTTCCTGTCAGCGTTGGGGTCTGTCATCATGTTCATCTAGACACCTTGCGGATTTGTCGAAATAAATATACAACTAGACAAATCATAGGCTGAGTCGACAGATCCTTGCAATCCCCACTGATGTGAAAGTTTCGTGACACCATGGCCCGCACTGCCATCTGGACCTCTATCGCGTCCGCGCTGACCACCGACATCGCCGAAGGTCGTTATGGCCCGGGCGACAAACTGCCGACCGAGGCCGCACTTGCCGCGCGTTTTGGTGTGAACAGACACACCGTGCGGCGCGCTTTGGCCGCGATGGCGCAAGATGGTCTGGTCCACGCACGCCGGGGTGCTGGCGTCTTTGTGGCGCAGACCCCGACCGACTATCCCATCGGGCGGCGGGTGCGGTTCCACCAAAACCTTGCCGCCGCAGGGCGTAGCCCCGCCAAAACGATCCTGACCCTCGAAACACGCGCCGCTGACGCGCGCGAGGCAGAGGCGCTTGCCTTGGGAGCTGCAGAGCAGGTTCATGTCTATGAGGGGCTGTCACTGGCCGATGACACACCCATCGCGGTGTTCCGCAGTGTCTTTCCGACTGCGCTTTTTCCGGGGCTGCTGCAGGATCTGGACGCCACGAAATCGGTGACCGCTGCGCTCAAACGTCATGGGATCGACGATTACACCCGCGCCTCAACCCGCTTGACTGCCAAGCGGGCAAACCCCACCCAAGCGCTGCATCTGCGGATTAACGAAGGCGCGCCGATCCTGCGCAGCGTCAGTATCAATGTCGATGAAACCGGAACGCCCATCGAATACGGCCATACCTGGTTCGCAGGTGACAGGGTCACCCTGACACTGCAGGACATCTGACGCAGTCTGTCACATCCGCGATACATGACGCTGCAATACACGGCCAACGTGTTATCGAAGACGGACCCATGACTGCACCGCCCATCCCAGAATTGACCCTTGTCGGCGCACGTTGTCTGATCGACGGCGCGCTGCAAGATACGCCACTGACTGTGCGGCAGGGCAGCATTGCCGCCGGTGATGCCAGCCAGCAGCTTGATCTTGCAGGCTACGACGTGCTGCCGGGGATCATTGATCTGCACGGGGATGCGTTCGAACACCATATCGCCCCCCGCCCGACGGCGCCCTTTCCGATTGAAATGGGTCTGGCCGGGACCGATCGTGATGCGGCGGCCCATGGTGTGACAACCGCCTGGATGGCACAAAGCTGGTCTTGGGAGGGCGCCGCGCGCGGACCCGACTTTGCCGAGGAGTTTCTCGCCACCCATCAGCGCCTGAAAGATCAGATGCTGACCGATCTGCGCATTCAGATCCGGTGCGAGACGCATACAATCGATACCGAGGCGCGGTTGATCAAAGCGGTGCGCGACTACGGCGTCGACTATGTGATCTTCAACAACCACCTGGATGAGGCCATTGAGATCGCGCAAAAGCACCCTGAACGGATTGGCGCCTGGGCTGCCCGTGCGCAGCGGACATCTGACGAGCATATGGGCATTGTCCACGCCACCAAGGAAAACGGCCCCTGCGTGCCTCGGTATCTCTGCAACCTCGCCGTCGCCTTTGACAATCTGGGTGTCCGCTACGGCAGCCATGATGACGGCGACGCGCGGACGCGCGATTACTATTCCAATATCGGTGCCAAGATCTGTGAATTCCCGACACATCGGAGTGCCGCCGCGATTGCCCGGACCTTGGGCGATCCGGTGCTGATGGGCGCGCCCAATGTGGTACGTGGCGGATCGCAGGCGGGCAATATCTCGGCCACGATGCTGTTGCGGGACGGGCTCTGCGATGCGCTTGTGTCCGACTATCACTACCCCACGCTTGCGCAGGCCGCACAGGCCCTTGCAGATCAGGGATTAATGGATTTCGCCGAAGCCTGGGCGCTGATCTCAACCAATCCGGCACAGATCATGGGACTGACGGATCGCGGAACGCTCGCACCCGGCAAACGGGCCGATCTGGTGATCCGCAACCGCGACACGCGCCAGATCGAGGCGACAATGGCCGCCGGGCGCTGGTCATATCTGAGCAATGGTGTGGCGCACAGGCTGTGTCAGCTGCCAAACGCGTTGCGACACGCGGCGGAATAGCTAGGCGCATTTCTCCAAAAACGCCTCGGCTCACATACCGCGGAAATCATCCAAAGCGGCGCGCAGCCTGTCATGCGGCCAGTCCCACCAGGCCAGTGCCATCATCCGTTCGGCCAGTTCGGGCGCAAACCGTGGTCGCAAGGGTGCTGCAGGAATGCCAGCCACGATCATGTAAGGTGGTACATCCTTGGTCACAATCGCCCCGCCTGCGATCACCGCCCCATGGCCAATCGTGACCTCTGGCCTGATCTGCGCGCCATGCCCGATCCATGTATCGTGACCGATGACGGCCCGGCGCGACCGGCGATGGGCGAACCAGGCCTCATCATGGGTCGCATCGTCAAAGTAATCCGCCGAGCGATAGTGGAAATGATGCAAGCTCGCCTTGTCCATCGGATGGTCCGTCGCACCAATCCGGACATAGCTCGCCATATTCGAAAACTTGCCAATCTCGGCATTGGCGATATCCGCATAGCGGTCGCAGTACGAATAATCACCGAGGCTGCTATGCGCGATCCGGCTGCCCCGCCCGACTTCGGTGTATCGGACCATCCGATGGACAAGGCGAGCTTGCATCATTTCCACTATCGCTCGGCGGATTACT
>JBCBDL010000222.1:0-2999 GCA_038529695.1 Pseudomonadota bacterium
CATTTCTCAGTTCCTTTTGATTGTTTGTCAAAGTGAGGGGTTGTGGAGGGTCTCAGGCGCGTCCGGCATGCAGCGCAATCAGCCGGTCGAGGCACAGTTCAATCCGTTGCAGATCGAAAGAATCGTTAGGGATATTCGCGGCCAGCACAAAGTCCCCACCGACCATGCCGGCGGATATGGGCGCTTGCGTCACCGGATCATGTTGTGCCATGCACAAAAATTGCACCAGATCATCAGCGGTCAGGCGATTTTGCGTCGGTGCCCGCAGTGACATGATGGCGCGCTTGCCGTCTGCACTGGGCGCAAAACTAAGCAGACCCGCGCGTTCAAATGCAAAGCTGTAGCTGCCATCTGCCGCGGGCATGACGCTTTCCATGCGCAGGTTATCCACGAAGTCATGGATGGCTTGCGTAGATTTGGGTGAGAATTGTGCCATCGTCAGTCCCTATGCCCCAATTGCGCCGAATGCGTTTTCTTCGTCGATCGAAAGCGCAATCCGCAGGTCTTGCAGCATCATTCCTTGCTGCAATCGGGCCGCGTCCGATGCAACCGAACGGTCTGAAATCTGTCGGTGCAGGTCATGTAGGCCGTTGGCAAAGACCACTTTGGTCTGTGCTTCCTTAGCCTTCTCTTTGATATCAGACTCTTTGTTCTGTTTTGCTTCGGGCTCTAAGCTGTTTATGAGCTGCCGCGCATCGCTGGGGCTGGGTGATGTTTTCGCCGCGTAGTTTAACAACGCGCTTGCCAGCTTGATTGCAGGGTCGGTTTCCGTATCCATGGCGAAGTCTGGATCAATCCGCCTTGTTTGGGTGATCAGACTGTCCCCTGCATCAACCACTGTGCGCATCTCTTTCAAGGCGCCCAATTCACGTGTCAATGCACCAAGGATGATTGGATCAGCCTGGCTGTTCGTGTTCGCCAGTTCATGCCCTGCCGTTTGCAGGAATACATCGACCACTTCACTGAATTTCTTCCGTATATTGAAATTCGACAATTGATCAAAAAGCTGCCCCATATTCTTTTCACTGCGCAGCATTTCACGATAAGCATCGCGCAACGCACCAGGAGAGGTTTCAAGCGTTGGCGCCGCCTCTCCGGCCGTTTTGGCAATGGCATATCCGGCCTGAATGTCTTTTTGAATGTTGGGGTCATCAAACGAACGCTCTGCCGCGTCCAGTAAACCCATGAATTCGTCGCTGGCACCTGTACCTTCAAAATATCGCCGGGCGACCTGCAGGGCCTCGAACTGGTGGGTAACGTCGCCATCGAAGCTGCGCAACGCGTCCAGAATATCGTCAGCAGATGCCGAGCTGCCCTCGCCGTTCAGCAGATCTTCGAAACTTTGCAAGCGGCTGACAAGATCGCGCAGTTCCGCCTCGCGCGGCATGTCAGGCAGTTTGTCGTAGTAATCCGCAATCCGCTTGAGCGCTTCGAGGTTGACGCCCGCGCCTTGCCGGATTTTGGCTTGGCCCAGCGTTTTTTTGTCGGCGAATTTTCCGACAGCGTTTCCGATCTCTTCCTGAATATCGCTTAGGTCAGAGTTCTTTGGAATCGCCGTGACTGAATCATTCTTACGCTCTCCGCGATTTGCCTGGAGGATTTCTGCACCGACCTGCGATTGCACATTCGCTGACGCGATGTTCTGTCTGGTGACATTTAGGTCGTTCATCTCCCCTCCTTTTGGCGTTCAATCCTGTGGGTCATGGTGCGCTTGACCATAGCCAGAGCGACGGCACGCATTGTGTCGAACAGTACAGCGGCGGCAAATTTATCCCCTATGGTCATGCCAACGCAGCGACCTGAACTGCAGACCGTATTGGGTAAGATGAAAGCAAATGGACGTGGTTGAACGACCGATCAGTGGACAAGATCCGATTGCTGTACTTGCTGCAGTAAAGAAGGATGCCGCACGGCGGTCCGCCCGATACGAGGCGGTGTTTGACGAAATCGCGAAGACACTTCGCCTGCTATCGGACCACCGGCTTTTGCAGCATGACGCCCAGTTTCTTGGTCTTGTTGATGCTCTTGGCGGTGTTGAGGACGCCGACATTTGGCATGACCGTGTGGTGGCGCTGGTCGCTTACATCAACCGCGTCGCGCAGGCGCGTGGCGTCGCGGTGCAGACCACGGCCAGCGGTGCGCCAGGCGCAGTTGTTCTGAACCAACGGCCCACGGATCTGGCCGACCCCGACGACGATCTTTTCCAACGCACAAGATTACAGGTGAGATAACATGCCAGTTGAACCGCTCGTACCGACCGGAAACGTCTTTCTTGATACGATTGAGCCGCTGACCGATCCGACGCTGCCGCCGCCGACATCGCAGATCAACGGCTCGGCTTCGGGCGTGAATGTGCCTGACGGTGTCGGCAATCCGGATGTGCCGACCAATGCAGAGCGTGCCGATGCCCTATTCCCGTTTTTCGATGGGGTGACTGAACGACTGTCCACGAACCCGATTTCGCAGGATGGTTTGACGGAATACCTGTTCCCCGGCACAACGCCGACATTGACCCCCGCAGCGGACGCGAACGGCAATCCGCTGACGCAAGAGCAATTGTTCCAGAATGCGATCCCCATCCCACCTGATCCCGCCGACTTGCCGGTACAGGATTTCTTTGGGTTTCATTCAAGTCATCAACTTGAATATGTGCTGCAGTTTGGTGATCCGGTACCCGGTTCTGACGACGCACGCATCGTAACGTTTGAACAAGATGGAAATCGATTTGACGTAGTCGCGATTCCGGGTGAGCGCAGGGTCTTTACGTTGCAGCAATTGACCAAGGCTGATTTGGCGATCATTGCCACCCCGGTAGAAGAGGCGCTTGCCGCTGCGATCGGAACGCTGCCTGGCAACGTGCGCACTCAAATCGAAAGCGTTCTGGGTGCTTCTGCTGGGGTGCAGGGAGAAGTTGATGCGATCATCCAGGCAGCGTTGACCACGATCAATGGCAATAACCTAACGGGGGACGATCGGGTCGAGGGCTTTTTTACCACCCC
>JBCBDL010000223.1:0-2995 GCA_038529695.1 Pseudomonadota bacterium
GGGCTTTCCCAGTCGTCTTCGACAAAGCGGATATCATGCATCGTCGCATCAATCCCGATGGCGTTGAGCGACCCAAGATAAAGGTCCTGCAGATCGGGCGGCGATGGTTTGATGATCACCTGATACTGATAGTAATGCTGCAACCGATTGGGGTTCTCACCATAACGCCCATCTGTCGGCCGGCGCGAAGGTTGCACATAGGCGGCCGCCCAAGGTTTATCACCCAAAGCACGCAGGGTTGTGGCCGGATGAAACGTGCCCGCACCCACTTCCATATCATAGGGCTGCAGGACCGCGCAGCCCTTGCTGGCCCAGTAAGTCTGAAGCCGCAGGATGATTTCCTGAAAACTGCGAGGCTTGTCCACGATATCTCAACCCTTGTTTGCGATCAGGGGCTCAATAGGGTGCTGTGGCGAAAGGGTCAATTGGGCAACGGGATGTGACTTTCTGTCTGCTATTGATCAATTTTTCCGGCGCTCCCCTTGCGTCGCGGCACGGACAAGGCCAGTGAATGCCATACCACTCAAAGGATTTTCGGGGATCCACCAAATGAAAGCGATTGCAGCGCTCATTTTTTTGATGCTGTCAACTTTGCCTGCTGCGGCTCAAAACAACTTTTGGGTGCAGATCGAGGCGCGCCAAACCTTGACCGGCGCGCAGGACCGCGCGCGCGACTATGCGCGGCGTCTTGATGATATCAACGGGTTTTATCTGGGCGACGGGTTTTACGGGATTTTCATCGGTCCATTTGATGAATCGCAAGCGCAAACCGCATTGGACCGTCTGCTGGCGCAAGGCGCTATACCGGCGGACAGCTTTGTGAAGAATGGCCAGTTTTTCAAACAGCAATTCTGGCCCATCGGCGGCAATGTGCGGGGGGCGGCGACAGTGCCCGCCGCACCGGCCACAGAAAGGCCCACCACTCAAACAACGGCATTGCCGTCCGACCCGCTGATTGCTGCGGATGAAACCCCGCAGCAGGCCCGCACATCCGAGGCCGCATTGTCACGCCCCGAAAAAGAAGAGCTGCAACGTGCCCTGCAATGGGCTGGCTTTTATGATGCCGGTATTGACGGGTCTTTCGGGCGTGGAACACGTGCTGCGATGCAAGCTTGGCAAGAGGCGAATAATCGCGAACCGACAGGCATACTGACAACGCGACAGCGCAATGATCTGCTGGATCAATACAACAGCATTCTTGAAGGGCTGAATTTGCGGCTGGTGCGCGATAGTGCATCGGGCATCCAGATGCAGATACCCACCGACATCGTAGCATTTACGGAGTATCAGCCGCCATTTGTAAGGTTCGAAGCCAGCGGAGACGTGCCAGAGGCGCTGGTTCTGTTCATCTCGCAAGACGGGGATGCGGGAAAACTCGTTGGATTGTACGAAATCCTGCAAATTCTGGACATTGTACCAACGAATGGCCCGCGCGCCGTGACAGGCTCTGGATTTGAGATAGAGGGGATTGGCGGTGGCATCCATTCCTATACCAATGTGACGTTGCAAGACGGTGAAATCAAAGGTTTCATGCTGGTCTGGCCCGAAGGCGATGATGCGCGTCGCGCGCGTATGCTTGAAGTGATGTTGGACAGCTTCGAACGCTTGCCCGGAACACTCGACCCCCAGATCGTCCCTGCCAGCGAGGATCAGGCGATTGACATGGTGGCAGGCCTGGCCGTCCGGCAACCCAAACTGTCAAGGTCCGGATTTTACGTGTCAAATGATGGGATTGTTGCGACAACACCAGAGGTCATCGACAGCTGCGAGCGGATCACAATTGATCGCGAATATGATGCAGAAGTGGTGTTCAATGACAGCGACCTTGGTCTGGCGGTCCTGCGTCCTTTAGAAAACCTGGCGCCGATCGATATCGCCGCATTTCAAACCGGCGTGCCTCGCCTGCAGGATCAGATCGCCGTGGCGGGCTATCCGTTCAATGGTGTGCTGAGCGCGCCGACGTTAACATTCGGCCAAGTGGTGGATATTCGCGGACTGACCGGAGACGATACCATCAAACGCCTTTCAATCCTGCCACAGCCCAGTGACGCCGGCGGTCCGGTCTTTGATGATACGGGTGCGGTTCTGGGCATGCTTCTGCCGCGAAAAGATGGCAATACACAGGTGCTACCGCCCGAGGTCAACTTTTCACTCGACGCCGCACAAATCACTGACCGGCTGGCAGCAGAAGGTATTGACGCCGAAGATACTGCTATCGCCAGCCCGATTTCACCGGTCGCGCTGACGCGCCGCGCCGCCGATATCACGGTACTCGTCAGTTGCTGGTAAGCGTCAGCGCGCAATATCGGATTTGACGTGAATAATCGTTGGCCCTTTGGCTGCCAGCGCGTGCCTGATGGCTTGCTGAAATGCCGCAAGGTCCTTTGGCGCCGCTGATGCCGCTCCATAAGCTTCGGCCAGTTTGCAGAAATCCGGGTTGCGCTGGACAACGGCGTTGGGTGCGATCTGCGCACGGACCATCGAATCTTCGATCTCGCCCAGTTTCCCATTGTCCCAGATGATAATCGGTAGGGTCAGCTCAAGCTCAACCGCCACGGCCAATTCCTGCACTGTGTACTGAAATCCATAATCGCCCAGGATCGCGATACAGGGTTGATCACCAATACCGATCTTGCCGCCGATAGCTGCAGGCAAAGCATAACCGAGCGTGCCAAAACCATAAGGATGGTGCCAATGACCGGGGCGGTCCATGGGATAGACTTCCTTGGCCGCATAAGCGAACTGGGTCATGTCGGAATAGATCATCGTGTCGGCGGGTAATGCGTCTTTCAACGCGTCAGCGACCGGGACGATGCCGGGGCGTTCAGCATCGATTTCAGCGCGCCATTTATCCTTATACCCCGCTACAATTTCTTCTGACCAAGTCGCTTTCGGCTCACCGTCAAGCTTGAGTTCGAGCGATGAGATGAATTCGGTCGCGTCACGTTGCAGGCAATAGTCTTTAGGATGCGCGCGCGCCAGAACTTCCGGGTCG
>JBCBDL010000224.1:0-2982 GCA_038529695.1 Pseudomonadota bacterium
TTGAGCTTTTCCGTAAAACCAACGGCAGCCGTGCCAAGGATAGGCAGGTTCTTACCGAAGGCAGAAGTCATCTCAAAGGTCTCCTGCGCGGCGGCAGGTGCAGTAAGCGCGATGCTGGCAGCAGCAGCGGCGACGAAAGTACGAATGGTCATGTGGACCCTCCCTTGTTTTAGAACCAGACCCCTCCCCGGATCTGTGGTAAAAGAAACTTACCAATTTTTGTCGTATACTGGCTACAGTTGGCACTGTGAATACCCAGTATTACGCAGGAGCCTACGCATACATTGGTCACATGGCTACATCGAAAGTGTTTTGTGCAACTTCACTTTTGGACAATTTGTCCAAACAGCTGGCCCGAAAGCAAGCGGCCCCAAGTGATTAACCCGGGGCCACCTGAAATAGCGCAAAGTGGCCGCGACGAGCGCAGCCAAAACGACACTCTAGTTCAACGCCTGATCGGTAATCACGCTGGTCCATGCACCTTCGGGCTGGGCAGTGATAACCGGGTCAGACCCACCGGCCAGCAGCGTATCAACCGTCCGCTGAAAATCTGCCGGATCAAGTGACCCGTCCGACCCTGCGGTCAGCTTGGCAATCTCACCCATCATGCGAATTTGCGCGGCCTCACCCTGCGCACCGGTTTCGTCATAATCCAAGACAATGCCGGCCGCATCTTCTGGATTCTCTTCGGCCCATTTCCAGCCTTTCATCGATGCACGCACAAAGCGCACCATTTTGTCGACGAAGACCGGATCTTCAAGGTTTTCCTCAAGCGCGTAAATACCGTCTTCCAAAGTCGCAACGCCCTGTTCTTCATATTTGAACGTCACCAATTCATCCTCTGAAACACCGGCATCAAGCACCTGACCGTATTCATTATAGGTCATGGTCGAGATGCAGTCGGCCTCACGATTCAAAAGCGGATCGACATTGAAACCTTGGCGCAGCACTGTGACCCCGTCATCGCCACCATCGGTGGGAATACCTGCCTGGCTCATCCAGCTCAGGAACGGGTATTCGTTGCCAAAGAACCAAACGCCAATGGTCTTGCCCCGGAAATCCTCGACGGTCTCAATGCCGGTATCTTTCCAGCAGGTCAGCATCAGGCCAGATGTCTTGAAGGGCTGCGCGATGTTCACAACGGGCAAACCCTTTTCGCGGGCAGCCAGCGCCGAAGGCATCCAGTTCAGCATGACGTCAGCGCCCCCACCAGCCAGCACCTGCGGCGGGGCGATGTCGGGGCCACCGGGTAGGATGGTCACGTTCAACCCTTCCTCTTCATAAAAGCCCTGATCCAACGCCACATAATAGCCTGCGAATTGAGACTGTGTGACCCACTGCAATTGCAGTGTCACATCATTTGCATGCCCATCGGCCCGGGCCGTCCCGCCCAAACCTGCGGCGAGTGCGGCCGCCAGCATTAACTTTTTCATATACCTTCTCCTAGTTGGTGTTGTGCCCTCTTGCCGGGGCTTTGATTATTTGCGTTGCGATGGGTGCCAAAAGGTCACCCGCCCCTCGATCCATGCCATCATGCCGTAAAATGCGCTGCCCGCCAGTGCAGCGACCACAATCTCTGCCCAAACCATGTCCAGCGCAAGTTGGCCAACGGATGTCGATATCCGAAAGCCCATGCCGACCGTGGGTGAGCCGAAAAATTCAGCAACAATCGCCCCGATCAACGCCAAAGTGGTCGAAATCTTGAGACCATTGAAGATGAACGGCATTGCGGCAGGCAGACGCAGCTTGAAGAGCGTCGCCCAATACCCGGCCCCATAGGTCCGCATCAGGTCGCGCTGCATCGCAGTCGTGTCACGCAACCCGGCCACTGTGTTCACGAGGATCGGAAAGAACACCATAACGGCCACGACCGCCGCCTTGGATTGCCAGTCGCTGCCCAGCCAACGCACAAAAATGGGGGCGATCCCGACAATCGGCAGGGCAGCCATGAAGCTGCCCACAGGCAGGATGCCCCGCGTCAGAAAGTCAGAGCGGTCAGCAACGATGGCGATGGCAAAGGCAGCAAGGCCGCCAACAATATACCCCGTCATTGCCCCTTTGATAATTGTCTGGACAAAATCGGCCCAAAGCGTGGGGATTTCGCTCGCAAACCGCTCCGCGATCATCGTCGGCGGCGGCAGGATCACCGGGCTGACCTCCAACATCCGCACCAGCAATTCCCACATGATCAGCAGCGTCAGCCCAAAAATCGCAGGCACCGCCAAACGCACCGCGCGTGTCCCAGCCACTGTGCTTGCGGCCAGCCTCGCATTCAAGAACCACCCTGCGCCCCAAACGGCTAGTGCACTGATGATCGCCGCGCCCGTCATGCTGCCTGCATCCCCATGCGGCGCAAAGTCAGCCGTTCAATCAGGCTGAAGACCCCGACGAGTGCCGCCGCGGTGATGGCCGCTGCGAACAGTGCCGCCCAAGTGACCAGCGGCTGCCCGTACTGATCCCCCACCAGCATGCGCGCCCCGAAACCAGCCCGCGCACCGGTCGGCAGTTCGGCAACGATGGCCCCCACCAGCGACGCCGAAATCCCGATCTTGAGTGACGCGAAAAGATAAGGCACCGAGGCGGGCAAACGCAATTTCCAGAACCCTTGGGCCGGGCTTGCACTATAAGTCCGCAACAGGTCCGTCTGCATCGCATCAGGGCTGCGCAACCCCTTCACCATACCCACGACGACAGGAAAGAAACTCAGATAAGCGCTGATCACGGCCTTGGGAAACAGCCCCTGAATGCCAATCGACCCCAGCATGACGATGATCATCGGCGCCAGCGCCAGGATCGGGATCGTCTGGCTGGCAATGGCCCAGGGCATCACGCTCATATCCATCGCCTTGTTGTAGACGATCCCAACTGCCAGCAAAATGCCCAGCCCCGTCCCAATCGCAAAGCCCAACAGCGTCGCCGACAGCGTGACCCAGCCGTGATAGACAAGCGACCGGCGCGAGGTGACCCGACGCTCAAACACCG
>JBCBDL010000225.1:0-2928 GCA_038529695.1 Pseudomonadota bacterium
TCGACGAATACAACGCCTTGTGCGAAAGCTATCCTGCAAAAGGCTACACCACCCGCATCATTCCAACACTGGAGATTGCTGCACGCGCAGATTGGGTGATCGCCGCGACGGGCGGCGGTTAAGGTTCAACTCTTTGCTTCGCAGCATTCCAGTCACCAAACTCTGGCGCATGCGATGGCAACCTGCGCGAAACGCGGCTAGTTTCAGCGCCATGCGCATCCTCCGCCCAATTGGCAGCCTGATCTATGCTGACGACCTTGGCATTCTGCCGCGCCAGGCCAAACCACCGCCGCCCATCTGGCACCCCGTTCTGGCAGAGCTGACCGAACGCCTACACGCGCATTATGGGGATGCGCTGATCAGTGTCGCATTACGTGGTTCGGTCGCGCGCGGAACGGATGTGATCGGCGTATCCGACCTTGACCTCGTCCTTTTCCTCAGCGGCGCATCAGATCGGATTGCCTTGCAATCGTCGCTGATGCCAGGCCTGCGGATCGAGACCGCGTTGGTCAATGCCGACACTTTTCCGATTGGTGGGTCTGACGCCTGGATGCGTTTCATCCTCGCCCTGTCGGGCTGGCATGTCTGGGGCGTGGACATCATCGCAACGCTACCGCCGCCGCACCTTGGGCCGCATGCGATGGCGCATTTGCCCCGGGCCGATCGTTGGTTGGCAGGGTGGCAAGTCTACTGGGCCGATGAAACGGATGCGGCGGATCGCAAGGACATCTGCCAATGGCTGATGAAGCGGATCGTCAGATCATTGATGGAAAGCCAGATGCTGCGGCTTGGTGCCTATAGCCGCGACATTTACCCTTGCGCGCAAACCGCCGCTTCCGCCTTCCCGGATCAGCAAAGTGCGATCTGGCAGGCCGCCGAATATGCAATCGCGCCAACACATGCGCGGTGCCAGATTGCACGGGTCGTGGCAGAACTCGAACCACTCTTGCTGGGCCACCAAGCATCGCTCAAAGGTTAACGCGGTTTCACAAATACCACCGCACGCATCCTTAACCGCGCCGGGTCTGCACATCTGTACGTACAGGTTCTGTACAGCATCTGTACGGAATGCATACGGGGCCAAACAGCGCCGAAACCCATGTTAACCAAGGGTTTTCGCATCAGACACCCCCTCATACCGCATTAACGGTAACCAAACCCTTACCTCTCTTGAACGTTGCATCCGCAAACGGCACTCTGGCGCGCAAAGACGAGGGGGCAGTCCATGATTCCAGTGCAAGGCTATGCTGGCCAAACCGTGGCCATTTTGGGCATGGGCCGGACCGGGCGCGCTGCGGCGGCCGCGTTAGAGGCTGGCGGGGCAGAGGTTGTGGTCTGGGATGACGGCCCCGGTGGACGCGAAGCAGCCAAGGCAGACGGCTATACGCTGCGTGATCTGACAAAAGCACAGTCTTTTGAAGGCATTACCGCGCTTATCGTCAGCCCCGGCGTGCCGCATCTCTACCCCGCACCTCATGCCGCCATTGCCGCCGCGTGGGACGCTGGCGTACCCGTCGACAACGATATCGGTCTGTTTTTTCGCTCCTTTGCGACGCCTGAGTGGGACAATTTCGACACCACACCGCGGGTCATCGCGGTGACCGGGTCCAACGGCAAATCCACGACGGCGGCACTGATCCACCATATTCTGATTGAAAACGGACGCCCGGCGCAGCTTGCCGGCAATATCGGGCGCGGCGTGCTGGATATTGAACCGACCCATGATGGTGAGGTTGTGGTGCTGGAACTGTCCTCCTACCAAACCGATCTCGCCCGGTCGCTGACCCCGGATGTTGCTGTTTTTACAAACCTTTCTCCCGATCACCTCGACAGGCATGGTGGCCTTGGCGGGTACTTCGCGGCCAAGCGCAGGCTCTTCGCCGAAGGTGGTCCCGACCGCGCCGTGATCGGCGTGGACGAGGCCGAGGGGCGCTACATTGTCAATCAATTAACGGAAGGCCCCGAAGATGACCGGGTGATCCGCGTCTCGTCAGGTCAAAAGCTGACAACAGGTTGGACAGTGTTTGCCCGCAAGGGGTTCCTGTCGGAATACCGTAAGAGGCGGCAGGTTGGCGCGATTGATCTGCGGGATGTCAAAGGCTTGCCGGGCGCGCATAATCATCAAAATGCCTGTGCGGCCTATGCGGCCTGCCGGTCTTTGGGTCTGGGTCCAAAAGGGATTGAGGCTGCGATGCGTAGCTATCCTGGGCTGCCGCATCGCAGCCAGCTGGTTGCTGAAATGGGTGGGGTGAGCTTCATCAACGACAGTAAGGCCACAAACGTCGACAGCGCCGCCAAAGCCTTGCAAGCCTTTGCGCAGGTGCGCTGGATCTGCGGCGGTTTACAGAAAGAGGGCGGCCTTGATGCCTTGATCCCGTATCTGGATCACGTGGCGAAAGCCTATGTGATCGGGCGGGAGGCCGAAGACTTCGCGCGGCAGCTGACCGGTGCCAAAGTTGAGGTCTGTACCACGATGGATGTGGCTGTTGCGCATGCTGCTGCGGATGCGCAGGCGGGCGATGTCGTTCTGCTTGCTCCAGCGGCGGCGTCTTTCGATCAATATGACAATTTCGAAAAGCGCGGCGACGATTTTGTGGCACAGGTCAGGAAGGTCCTGGCTTAGACAGCCTGATGTATCGCGCGGATTGCCTGCCCCGCCGCCCAGCCAGATGACCAGGCCCACTGGAAATTGTACCCACCCAACCAGCCCGTCACATCCACACATTCCCCAATGAAATAAAGGCCTGGAACGGCTTTTGCGGCCATGGTTTTTGACGACAGCGCATCTGTGTCTACACCGCCCAGTGTGACCTCTGCCGTGCGATATCCTTCAGAGCCGGACGGGTTCAGCGTCCAGTTGGACAGCGCGTCACAAACGCTCACCAGATTTGCGTCACTCTGATCGGCAATATTGCCGCCTAGCCTGAT
>JBCBDL010000226.1:0-2895 GCA_038529695.1 Pseudomonadota bacterium
TTCTGACGCGAGATAGTCCACAAGGCGGGCGGGCAGATGCTGCGCCAACACCGTTGTGAAAGCCTTGCGCCCCTCCTTTTGCCGGTCTTTTTGCAAACGGGCCAGCAGATCGGATTGCGGGGCCAGATCGATGGTGATGGGGTGGCCTTCTTCCCAATAGGAAGAGGCTTGCAGAACCGCAGGCCCCGACAGGCCGCGATGGGTGAAAAGGATCGCCTCATCAAAACTGGTCTGATTTGCGGTCACGCGCGCAGGTGTGGCGACACCAGCCAGCGGTTTGAACTTATCATCAGAAAAGGTCAGCGGCACAAGGCCGGGGCGGGGCGTGACAACCGGCAGACCGAATTGTGCTGCAATTTGGTAGCCGAGGCCCGTAGCACCCATTTTCGGAATTGATTTCCCACCGCAGGCGACAACCAGATTGCGCACCGCAACCGGGATCGTGCGACCTTCTTTGCTGAGTGTGACGTGAAAATGCGACCCGTCATGACTGATTTCACCGACTTCCGTCTTCAGCCAAAGCTGGGCACCAGCCTTGTCCATCTCTGCCAATAGCATGGCAATGATATCCTTGGCCGTGGTGTCGCAGAAAAGCTGGCCGAGCGTTTTTTCATGCCAGGGGATGTGATGCTGATCGACAAGATCGATAAAATCCCACTGGGTGTAGCGCTTTAACGCGGATTTGCAGAAGTGTTTGTTCTGGCTGATGAAATTTGCAGGGCTGGTCTGCAAATTGGTGAAATTGCAGCGCCCGCCGCCGGAAATGCGGATCTTCTCGCCCGGCGCTTTGGCGTGATCGATGACCAATACATCGGGGCCAGCATGAGCCGCGCACATCATGCCTGCGGCACCCGCACCGATGATCAGCGTTTCAAACATCATGCGCCGCATATGACGCAGCGCTGGGCCAAGATCAAATTTCTAGAAATTTGATGCCTCCGGCGGCGGTATTTTTGAACAAAAGAAGAAGAGGGCTGCCTTGAAATTGAGGTAGAATCGCGCGGAAAGCCGGGCTAAGGTAACCGGAGACCCGGCAAACGGGCGACAGAGGCAGTAGGCGGTAGATCCATGACAGAAATGGTCCATGGCACGATTCCGGTCAGTTCGGGTGATCCGGTTTTGCCACGATGGTGGCGCACAATCGATAAATGGACCATGTCCTGTATCCTGATCCTGTTCGGGATCGGGCTGTTATTGGGGCTGGCATCATCGCCGCCGCTGGCTGCGAAAAACGGTTTGGACCCGTTTCACTATGTCACCCGGCAAGCGATTTTTGGCGGCATGGCGATGGCGATCATGTTTATCGTCTCGATGATGTCGCCCACGCTTGTCCGCCGCCTCGCGGTGCTGGGGTTTCTGGTTGCTTTTGCGGCTTTGGCTTTTCTGCCGGTTTTCGGGACCGATTTTGGCAAGGGGGCGACCCGTTGGTATTCCTTGGGGTTTGCGGCGGTGCAGCCGTCTGAGTTTCTCAAGCCAGGCTTTGTCGTCATGGCGGCATGGCTTTTGGCAGCGTCTCAGCAATTGGGCGGTCCGCCGGGTAAGACCTATTCATTTGTCCTGACAGTGGTCATCGTTCTGATGCTCGCCTTGCAGCCGGATTTCGGGCAGGCGGCCCTGGTCCTGTTTGCCTGGGGGGTGATGTATTTCGTGGCCGGGGCGCCGATGCTGATACTCATTGTGCTTGCCGGGCTGGTGATTGTTGCGGGCAGCTTTGCTTATGCAAATTCTGAGCATTTCGCCCGCCGGATTGACGGGTTTTTGTCGCCGGAAATCGACCCGACAACGCAGCTTGGCTATGCGACCAATGCAATCCGCGAGGGTGGTTTTTTCGGTGTCGGCGTGGGTGAGGGGCAGGTGAAATGGTCCCTTCCGGATGCGCATACGGATTTCATCATTGCCGTCGCGGCCGAGGAATACGGGCTGATTTGCGTGCTTGTCATCATCGCGCTTTACGCAATCATCGTGGTCCGGTCGCTGTTGCGGCTGATGAAAGAGCGTGACGTGTTCATTCGGCTTGCCGGTACCGGTCTGGTCTGTGCTTTCGGCGTGCAGGCGATGATCAATATGGGGGTTGCCGTGCGGCTTTTGCCAGCCAAGGGGATGACGCTGCCATTCGTCTCTTATGGCGGGTCTTCCTTGATTGCAGGTGGGATCGCCGTCGGCATGCTGCTGGCCTTCACCCGCAGCCGTCCGCAGGGCGAGATGGAGGATATTCTGTTGCGCAGGGCCAATCGATGAAGGCACCGCTGGTGATCATTGCGGCAGGGGGTACCGGCGGGCATATGTTCCCCGCGCAGGCCTTGGCAGAGGCGATGCTGGAAAAGGGCTGGCGTGTGCGTCTGTCGACGGATGCGCGCGGCGCGCGCTATGCCGGTGGCTTTCCTGAGGCGGTTGAGGTCAGCGTGGTTGGCAGTGCGACATTTGCGCGTGGCGGGATCGTGCAGAAGCTCACGGTGCCGTTTCGTATTCTGAGCGGCATTGGCATGGCGAAGATGCGCATGCTGCGCGACCGCCCTGCTGTCGTTGTCGGCTTTGGTGGGTATCCTGCGATCCCGGCCATGGCTGCGGCTTGGGCGCTGCGCATCCCGCGGATGATTCATGAACAAAATGGCGTTCTGGGCCGGGTAAACCAGCTCTTTGCCAAGCGCGTGCATCAGATTGCTTGTGGCACGTGGCCCACGGAACTTCCCGCCGGGGTAGAGGGAACCCATACCGGCAACCCGGTGCGGGCGGCCATTCTGGAACGTGAAGCGGCACCCTATATTCCGCCGGGTGATTATCCGATGTCGATCCTTGTAATGGGCGGCTCCCAGGGCGCGCGGATCATGTCCGATATCGTGCCGCCCGCGATTGCGGCCCTGCCCGAACATATCCGCCGCAACATCCGCGTCAGCC
>JBCBDL010000227.1:0-2798 GCA_038529695.1 Pseudomonadota bacterium
CACACCTGCAAAACCGAAGAGACGAGAAGTTGGGTATAGCCATGCTGCGGGTCATCAAGCACCTGATCGGTCAGGCCGGTTTCAACCACATAGCCGTCTTTCATCACCATCAGCCTGTCAGCCAACAGCCGGACAACGGCCAGATCGTGGGTGACGATAATCGCGCTCAGGTTCATCTCGCGCACCAGGCCGCGCAAAAGGTCAAGAAGCCGCGCCTGCACGCTGACGTCCAGCCCTCCCGTTGGTTCATCCATGAAGACCAGTCGCGGCCCGGTCACCAGATTGCGCGCGATCTGCAACCGCTGCTGCATGCCACCGGAAAAGGCCGTCGGGCGATCATCCACGCGGTCCGCGCTGATCTCAACCCGGCCCAGCCAATCAACAGCGGCCTTACGGATATCGCCGTAGTGCCGCGCACCCACGGCCATCAGCCGCTCCCCAACATTGCCGCCCGCGCTGACATTCATGCGCAGCCCATCGCGTGCATGCTGATGGACAAAAGCCCAGTCGGTGCGCGACAGCATGCGCCGTTCCGGCTCGCTCATCGTCACCGTGTCGCGCAGGCCATCGACGCGGGTGTCAAAGAGAACCTGCCCATGATCAGGGGGCAAATGGCCCGCAAGACAATTCAGCAAAGTCGACTTTCCCGACCCGCTTTCCCCGACAATGCCCATGACCTCACCGGGATAAAGGTCAAAGGACACATCCGCACAGCCAATCCGCGCACCATAAGACTTGGCGATATCTTTCACCTGCAAAAGCGGGGTCATGTCAGATCACCAATCGCGTTAGAAAACGCTGTGGGATGCAGCACCATATCCTCAATCCCCAGCACAAAGTCACCATGGGTGGCGGACGTGGCCACTTTGATATCCTTCCATTCCTGATCATCCATAAACGCCGCCCAGGCCGCTTTCATCGCTGCCTCATCAGCCCAGGTCAGCAGATAGACAAACTGCAACTTGCCCTCGGCCTCAGCAGTCCACATGGCCTGAATATCAAAGCCGTAAGTGCCCATAATCCGCGCCGCGTGGTCGCGGAAACGGTCCAGAAACGGCCCGCGATTGTGCGGCGGCACAGTGTAGATGCGCAATTGGTTTATCATGCAGCGGTTTCTCCGTAAGGGACGCCTTGCGCGCCCACATGTCCCTGCGCGCGGCGTTTGGCGCAATAATCGGTGTCAGAGCACATGAACATCCGCCCGCCCGCATCATCAACGATCAACTCATCCAGATAACTGTCCGTCGCACCGCAAAGATCACAGGCATGATCAGCCTTGGTCGCCGCAAACGGATAATCGTCAAAATCAAGGCTGACGACCTGCGTGTAGGGCGGGATCGCGTAGATGCGTTGTTCGCGCCCAGCGCCAAAAAGCTGGATCGCGGCCATTTCCAGCTTCGGATTGTCGAATTTCGGAATGGGTGACGGGTCCATCACATAGCGTCCTTCGACCTTGACCGGATAAGCGTAAGAGGTCGCGATATCCCCATGCTGGCTGATATCCTCATACAGCTTCACATGCATCAGCCCGTATTCTTCTAGGCTGTGCATCTTGCGGGTTTCAACCTCCGATGGTTCCAGAAAGCGCAAGGGTTCCGGGATTGGCACCTGATAAACAAGGATCTGATCGTCGCGCAGCTTTTCTTCTGGGATCCGGTGGCGGGTCTGGATGACAGAGGCTTCGCTGGTGGCCTCGGTCACAGCAACGCCTGCTGTCTTTTCGAAAAAGCGCCGGATTGAGATGGCATTGGTCGTATCATCGGCACCCTGGTCGATCACCTTGAACGTATCCTCAGGTGTCAGCACCGCGGCTGACACCTGCACCCCACCGGTGCCCCAACCATAAGGCATCGGCATCTCGCGGCTGGCAAAGGGCACCTGATAACCCGGAATGGCAAGACCCTTCAGGATCGCGCGGCGGATCATCCGCTTGGTCTGTTCATCGAGGTAAGCGAAGTTGTACTCTGTCATAGCGTTGCCACTTTTCTGTCGGACATATGCCGAACCACAGGAGCCAAAAGATGTTTGAGCCGTGCATTGAAACTGTCAGCATTCTTTATGCCATCGTCTTTGGCGCGGGCGATGCCTGCATCGAAATTGGTGCAGTTTCGATCCTGACCGCTTTTGGGGCATTCATTGTGCTTGTGGTGATTGCCCAGTACTTCGCCCGGATGCTGTGGCGGCAACTGACCGGCCGAGGAAATGCACGCCCATCGCGCCGGGTTGGCACGATCTATGACGGCGCCGCCCAGATCAGTGAGCCAGTTGAAACCAGCAAACGACGCCCAGGCATGCAACAAAGTGGCGATGACAGCGACAAGTTCAAAGACAGCGCGATCTGGTCGGCCAAGAGATAAAGCAGCACTCATTCCGCTGCCTCCTGCAGGCTTTGCGCCTCCCGTCGGAGCTTGCGGATCAATTCCAGTTCGGCCTGGAAATCTACGTAATGCGGCAGCTTGATATGTTCGAGGAAGCCTGTCGCCTGGATATTGTCGGCATGATAAAGAACAAATTCCTCGTCCTGCGCGGGCGCGCCGACATTGTCTTCGCCGAGTTCTTTCCAGCGCAACGCCCGGTCGACCAAAGCCATCGAAATCGCCTTGCGTTCCGTCATGCCGAAAACAAGGCCATAACCACGCGTGAATTGCGGCGGTTCGGTTTTTGAGCCCTGAAATTGATTGACCGTTTCGCATTCGGTCAGCGTGATTTCCCCGATCTCGATGGCGAAACCCAGTTCCGGGATGTCCATTTCCACCGCGACCGTCCCAATGCGCAACTCCGCCACAAAGGCGTGGTTG
>JBCBDL010000228.1:0-2672 GCA_038529695.1 Pseudomonadota bacterium
TTGTCTTCGCCGGGTTTTCGCCCGACGCGCTGGGCGCGCGGATCAATGGGTGCGACGCCAAGGTGGTGATTACGGCGGAGACGATGGAATGGATCGCACCAATCCGGGCGCAGGCGAGCATGGCATATGCGGCTTCCGGGATCATCGGGAGGTAGATGACAACCCGGTCGCCTTTGCGCACGCCCAGCGTTTCAAGAATATTGGCCATCTTGCAGACGCTGCGATGCAGGTCTTTGTAGGTGATATGCAAGGCCTTGTCGTTCGGATCATCTGGTTCCCAGATGATCGCCGTCTGATCGCCACGCGTTTCGAGATGCCGGTCAATGCAGTTCGCGCTGACATTCAGCACGCCATCTTCAAACCACTTGATCGATACTTGGCCCAGCGTGAAATCCACGTCTTTCACCTTGGTAAAGGGCTTGATCCAGTCCAGACGCTTGCCCTGTTCAGCCCAGAATGCCTCCGGGTTGGCCACGGATGCGGCATACATTTCAGCATATTGGGCCGCGTTCACATGTGGTGTCGGTGTCTCAACATGCGGCGATAGCAGCTCTTGCGGTGTTGGGGTGTCTTGGGTTGTGGTGGTACTCATTTCCAGCCTCCTCCAGCTTATGACATGGTGGGAAATGACGTGACGATTTCACAACGATCCCCCTCCCAGTTGTAAAGCAAGCTAGATCATCTCCACTGTCAATTTCACTAAACAATTGTTTTGAATAAGTTTTTGAGTGAAAAAATTTACACGTTAGCGGGGCATCTGTAAATGATAGCGCTACAGCTTTCACAAATCCGTGTATTAACAATGCCTTTGCCTGTTAACGCTGGTCTAATAAAATCACCGAAGGTCGCAGCTCTGCGCAATGAACTTTCGCGCACATCGTCAGGACGATTACGCTTTCGACGTGTTTCTCAATGCGACTTCAGCTGAAGCGACTCAAGCACCACTACCCAACCGATTGAAACGGATCGCGCATATGGGCCAGCCGATATGCGCGCGGGGTCATGCCAAGCTGCCGCCGAAACAACCGGTAGAAATAGCTGGTGTTTTCAAACCCGCAATCCCGGATCACATCGTCAATGGCAACTTCATCGCTGCGCAACAGGTCAGCTGCATAGGCAATGCGAATCTGATTGATGTATTGTGATGGTGTCAGGCCGGTGACCGCTTTGCACGTCCGGCAGACATGTTCATGACTACGCCCTGCAGTCTTGATGAAACCGGGCGCGCCCTTTGCAAAAACCTCACGCGACTGCGCCGCACTGCAGGCTTCGGCAAACCAGTGCGGGGCATTGTGCTGATCGCTCGTGCTGGCCAAAGCGACGCGGTTGGTCAGAAACAGCAGGAATTCCTCAATCCGCGCCAGTGACCGTTCCGCAGTTTGCAATTGCTGCGCGACATTCACCGCCCGCGCAAAACGCGATGCGGCAAGCTGATGCGTCTCTGGCAACGCCGCGCCCGCATCAAAAAACCGCCCGCCGATCGTTGCACCATAACGATCCGCCAAATGCGCTGCCGTCTCGCGCCGAAACATGACATTGATGATCTGGCAGCCTGCTTTCTGATCCGCACAGAATGCATGCGCATCTTCGGGCCGCAAAAACACCAACTGCCCGCGCGAAAGATATTGCGTCACCCCATTGACCCAATGCGCGGTCCGCCCGCTTTCGATCAGAAAAACCTCAAAGAAATCGTGGTCATGCGCCTTCTTCGGGAAACGCTTGGCCAAACGCTTGCGCGCGAAATGAAACGCCTCATCCGGACGCAGGTAGTCGTCAATGCGAAACGTTGTGCGGTCCATCACGTCAATTGAGCAAAAGAAGCGGTTGATCAGCCATGTGAATATCAAAATCGTACAATAAAATGTCAATCCCGGCCACTGACAGGCGCCGCCCAATCGCTAGGCTGGCGGATACTTTTGGGAGGAAGTCACATGTTGGTAGACGCGCACGACCTGCGGTTCGTGCCTGTTGCGACGGCGCAGCCCAAGCGGCTGACGCCGCAGGATATCGCGCAATATAACGATAGCGGATTCGTGCAGCCGTTCGACATCTTCAGCGCGGCTGAGATGGGCGAGATACGCGCTTATATCGACGGGCTGATGGATGCGATGGGCGCGGCCGGCGCCTATGGCATCAACTGCTATCAGGCCCGTCTGTCTGGCCTGTGGGACATCGCCACCGACCCGCGCATTCTGGATCACGTGCAGGACATTATTGGCCCTGATATCCTCTGCTGGGCCAGCGCGATCCTGTCCAAAGCTCCGCATGATCCCAAAGCCGTGCCATGGCATCAGGATGCCGGATTCTGGCAGCTGACCCCCGCCCGCACCGTCACCGTCTGGCTCGCCATCGATGACGTGGATGACACGAATTCCGCCATGCGCTTCATCCCCGGCACGCATGACAAGGGCCTTCTGAATATGCAGTCCACCGGCGCAGAGGCCGTCTTTCACAAAGAAACCGCGGGGGCCGAAGCCATGGGCGACCCTTTCACCAATAGCCTGAAAGCGGGGCAAATCTCGCTCCATGCCGATATGCTGGTCCATGGGTCCGAACCCAACCGCAGCGACCGGCGCCGCTGCGGCCTCACCTTACGCTATTGCCCACCCTCCGTCCAAATCACCGACTCGGATTGGGCACAGGGGGTCGAGGCGATCTTGTGCCGGGGCGAT
>JBCBDL010000229.1:0-2631 GCA_038529695.1 Pseudomonadota bacterium
CTTTGGCGCGATGGCCGCAGTGTTCCACATTCTCAACCATGCGACGTTCAAAGCAGCGCTGTTCATGTCCGCAGGCATCATCGATCATGAGGCGCATACGCGTGATATCCGACGCCTCGGCGGCTTGCGTACGCTGATGCCGGTGACGTTTGTCATCGCAACGCTCGCGGCCTTGTCGATGGCGGGTATTCCGCTGCTCAATGGGTTCCTGTCGAAAGAGATGATGCTGGAAGAGGCAAATCACACCGTCTTGTTCAACACACCTTGGCTGGTGCCAGTGCTGGCGACAATCGGGTCGCTCTTTTCTGCCGCCTACTGCTTCCGGCTGATAAGCCATGTGTTCCTTGGCCCGGTCCGCGATGATTATCCTGCCAAGCCGCACGATCCGCCTGCAGGCATGTGGTTGCCACCTGGCCTCTTGATGATCCCTGTGGTCGTGATCGGTGTGGCCCCGTTTGTGGCGGAACCCTTCGTCAAACTGGTCACAGGTGCGGTGCTGGGCAGCGCGGCAGAGATGCCGTCGGCCCATCTAAAAATCTGGCATGGGCTGGTGCCCGCGCTTTACATGTCGATCATTGCCGTTGTGGGCGGTCTGGTGATGTTGGCGCTATTCAAACCGGCGCTGCGTATTTGGGACGCTGCCCCCAGACCTGAAGCGAAGGTGATTTTCGAGGCCGTTGTGGCCGCAACTGTGCGCCTTGCGCAGTTGCTTATCCTGCCGCTGCATAACGGCGCTTTCTCGCGATATGCCGCGATTGGCACCATCGCGATTGTGGTTGCAGGCTACTATGCTTGGAGCACGGGGACCATCTCTGCGCCAGACTACGCAGCACAAACGGCCGATCCTGTGCTGATTTCTGGCTGGGGTATGCTGGTGGCGGCGACCATCGGCATGGTTTTCCTGCATCGCAACCGTTTCCTTTCCCTGATCCTGATGGGGATTGTGGGGCTGATGGTGTCGATTGGTTTTGTGTTCCTGAGCGCGCCAGACCTCGCCATGACCCAGTTCACGGTTGAGGTCGTGACAATCATCCTGCTGTTGCTGGCATTGAATTTTTTGCCCAAGCATACGCCCGTCGAAAGCACCGTTTTGCGCCGGATGCGGGATGCAGGTGTGGCGATTGCCGGTGGTTTGGTCAGCTTTGCGATGGCCTATCACTTTATGCTGCGCGATCCGGTGGCAAGTTCGATTTCTGAGTTCCACCTGGCCAATTCCTACAAGGGCGGCGGTGGCACGAATGTGGTGAATGTGATCCTTGTCGATTTCCGGGGCTTTGACACATTTGGCGAGATCATCGTGCTCAGCATCGCGGCGCTGCTGATCTACGCCCTGACCGAGACATTGCTTGACGGTCCGGTGCGCGCGCGCCTTTTGAACCGCAAACCTGATCAGCCGCAGGCAGGTGGTGTGCATCCGATGATGATGGTCGTGCTCACGCGGGGGATTATGCCAGTTGTGATGATGGTCGGATTCTACATCTTCCTGAGCGGGCATAACGAGCCGGGTGGTGGTTTTATCGCTGGGCTGATCGTATCGATTGGTGTGGTGATGCAATATATGGCGAGCGGGTTTTCGTGGGCATCGGCACGGCTGCGCTATCCTTATCATGGGGTCATCGGGGCCGGTGTATTGGTCGCCGGGTTCACTGGCATCGGATCCTGGTTTGTGGACCGACCCTTTCTGACCTCTGATTTTACTTATGTGCGCATTCCACCTTTTAACGAGTTCGAACTCGCCACGGCAGCGTTGTTTGACGTTGGTGTGTTCCTGTCAGTCGTGGGCGCTGTAATGCTGTCGCTGGAAAGCTTCTCGCGCCTCGCCCGACGCTCGGAGTCGATTGAAAGCGCACATCCGATGGATATCAACCCCGCGCGGGATGACCCACCGCCCCTCCAACCGGCAAAGGAGGGCGTGTGAGATGGAGCTTTTGATAGCATCTGCCATTGGCGTGATGACCGCTGCAGGGATTTATCTTGTGCTGCGCCTGCGGACCTTTCCGGTCATCCTTGGCATTTCGCTTTTGACCTATGCGGTGAACGTATTTCTCTTCACCTCTGGCCGGGTCGTTGTCGGCGCGTCGCCCGTGTTGCGGGATAATCTGGACACCTATACCGATCCATTGCCGCAGGCGCTGGTGCTGACGGCAATTGTAATTTCTTTCGGGATGACAGCCGTCGTGGTCATGATCGGGCTTGGGGCGTTTCTGGGGTCGGACGATGATCATGTCGATGACCAGGCAGCCGACAAGCCGGAGGGTTCATCATGACCCACTGGCTGATTGCCCCCGTTGTTCTACCCGCCATGCTGGCCCCGTTCATCGTGTTGGCCGCCCGGTTTCATATCGGCATCCAGCGCGTGTTTTCCATTGTCGGGGTGCTGACGCTAATCGCGATTTCGCTGGGTCTCGTCTGGGAAACCTCAGATGGCACGATCATGCTGTATCAATTGGGTGCTTGGGCGGCGCCCTTTGGGATCGTGCTGGTCGGGGATCAGCTGTCGACCATGATGGTGCTGCCCAGGCCCCCAATTGATACAGCATGATCGTGCCATCGGCGGTTTCCAAGACAAGGCCAAGCGAAATCGCGATTAGCGTCAGCACCCCGACAATGGAAAACACGCGCTGGATGCCG
>JBCBDL010000230.1:0-2532 GCA_038529695.1 Pseudomonadota bacterium
CTGTGCGGGGTAGAAGAACGAGATCAGCGTCTGCCCCTCGCGCAGTTTCTTCACCTCGGACGTCTCTGGCGGGCGGACTTTCGCAACAATGTCGGCAGCTTTGTAAAGCGCCGCGGCGGTTTTCACGACCTCAACGCCTGCATCGGCATAGGCCTGATCAGAAAAACCTGCGGCCAGACCTGCCCCACTCTCAATCACGCAATCATAGCCAAGTTTTTGCAGATCCTTGGCCGAGGCCGGGGTCATCGCGACCCGGTCCTCACCTGCAAAAATCTCTTTTGGTGTGCCGATCTTCACGGACCATCCCCCATTTTTCGTTCAGCAGTCTCACCCCATTATAGCGCGACATAATATTTCACAAGGGAATGGCAGCCATGACATATCATGTCATGCGCTAACATGACGCTGCGTTCAAACCCAGCGTCGCGTCTTCTCGCAGTAGCGGGCGAAATCAGCGCGGAATTTCCGGCGCAGCCGGTCCTCTTCGGGAATGATGAACCGTTGGGTGATGGTAACCATGAAGAGCGGAACGAGGATCAGTGCCACCGGCGCGCCCCAGCGCAAGACCAGCCCCGCCAGCACCAGCGCGTCCCCCAGATAGATCGGATTGCGCGTGCGCGCGAAGATGCCCGTCGTGACCAGCGCGCTGGCCTCCATATGTGGGATGACGGTTGTCCGCCGTTTGCGCATTTCGGCAAAGGCCAACAGCATCAGGACGACCCCGCCACCCACGAGCAAGCCACCGACAAGATCAAGGATCGGACCACCAATGCGCCAGCCAAGCGGCTGCAATTCACTGATCCACCACGTAAGGAAGATCGCAAGCGCAAGCCAAATAGGGGGCAGATCAATCCATTTCATAGGTTCGTTTGTGCCGTGATGCTTTTGGCTTGTCCACGGGGCACGGGCAGCTAACCTGCCGCAAACGGAGGATTGAACATGGAACATGCAGGCAAACACGCGCTGGTTACAGGAGGCGGTACGGGGATTGGCAAGGATATCGCAGTTGCGCTGGCAAATGCTGGGGCAGAGGTGACGATTACGGGCCGTCGGATGGATGTGCTCGAAGAGCTTGCAGCGACCCATGACCGCGTCCATGCGATGCAAATGGATGTGGCTGACGAGAAGTCAGTGCGCGACGGGATCGAGGCCGCAGCAGAGAAACGTGGGCCGGTGCAGATCTGCATCGCCAATGCCGGGATTGCCGAAGGCGGTCCGTTCGAAAAGACCAGCCTTGCCGCCTGGCGCAAGACGATGATGACCAATTTGGATGGCGTGTTCCTGACAATCCAGGCGGCGATGGCGACGCTGAAACCCGAAGATCCCGCCCGCATGATCGTTGTCAGTTCCATTGCGGGTGTGCGCGGGCTAAAAGGCGCAATACCCTACACGGTCACAAAACACGGCGTTATCGGCCTGATCCGCGGCCTGTCCGAGGAATTCATGCGCCGCCCCATTACATTCAATGCGCTCTGCCCCGGCTACGTGGACACAGCGATTGTCCGCAATCAACTGCCCGGCCTGATGCAGCGCTTCGGCGTGGACGAACAAGGTGCCATTGACGCGATCGCAAAAGGGAACCGCCACCGCAAACTATTAGAGGTCGATGAAACCACGGCCGCGCTCATGTGGCTGTGTTCAGACGGGGCGCGCAGCATCAATGGCCAGACGATCCAGATTTCCGGGGGGCAGGTGTGAGCCTCGATTTTGCCGCGACCAAAGCGATGTTTCATCTGCCTGCGGGCATGATCTATCTCGACGGCAATTCACTGGGCCCCCTGCCAAAGGCCACTGCAGCACGCGTGGCGCAATGCGTGAACGCAGAATGGGGTGAAAAGCTGATCACCGGGTGGAACCAAGCAGGCTGGATGGCGCAGCCATCCGCTTTGGGGGATCGGCTTGGCCGCCTGATCGGCGCGGAACCGGGCCATGTCGTGCTTGGCGACACGCTGTCGATCAAGGTCTATCAGGCACTCGCCGCAGCAATTGATCTGGTAACGGATCGCAAGGTTGTCCTGACTGATAGCGGCAATTTTCCCTCTGACATCTACATGGCTGAGGGGTTGATCAAATCGCTGAACCGCGGCCACGAACTGCGCGTGGTCGCCCCCGAAGATGTAGCAGACCATATCAGCGATGAAGTTGCGGTGCTGATGCTGACGCAGGTCGATTACCGCACCGGGCGCCTGCACGATATGGCCGGTCTGACGGCTGCGGCCCATGACGCTGGCGCAGTGACCGTCTGGGACCTTGCACATACGGCAGGCGCACTGCCCGTTGATCTGCAGGGCTGCGCGGCTGATTTCGCAGTTGGCTGCACCTACAAATACCTGAATGCCGGACCGGGCGCGCCCGCCTTCATCTATGTCGCCCCCCGTCATGTGGGACAGTGCCAACCGGCCCTATCAGGCTGGTTGGGACATGAAGCACCCTTTGCCTTTGATTTGGATTACCGCCCCGGTGCCGGGATCGAACGGATGCGCGTGGGCACGCCGCCCGTATTGCAGATGGCAGCGCTCGACGCGGCACTTG
>JBCBDL010000231.1:0-2526 GCA_038529695.1 Pseudomonadota bacterium
ACGACATGGTAGTTCGACACGACAATGCCGTCCGCTGACAGGATCACCCCGGAGCCCAGCGAGTTCTGCACCTGTGGGCGCGTGCCAAAATCACGGAACATGCCGCCAAAGAACGGATCATCCGCGAATGGGCTGCGCGATTGGACGACGCGTTGGGCGTAGATATTGACGACCGCCGGCGCGGCCTCACGCACGAGCGGCGCAAAGGTCAGGTTGATCTCAAGCTGGCTTTCTGGCACGCGTTCTTGTGCTGTGGCGGGCGCGACCCAAAGAGAAAGGAATATGAACAGCGCGCGTATCATGACGCACCAGATATGTTCGGCACCCGTCACGAATGCAAGAGGTCTGCAGAAACGCAAAAGGCCCCGCAGTATTTGCAAGGCCTTCCGAAAACATGTGACGTTGACTTATTCTTCGTCAGCCGCTTCCAGCGCTTCTTCGCGCGCTTTATCAGCCGCGCCCTTTGCATCGACGTCGCGGTCGACAAACTCGATGATCGCCATCGGGGCCATGTCGCCATAGCGGAAACCGGCCTTCATGATGCGGATATAGCCGCCTTGACGGTCGGCATAGCGGGGGCCGAGGACCTCGAACAGTTTGGCTACGTCCTTGTCTTGCTTCAGCTGTGCCGCTGCCTGACGGCGCGCGTGCAAATCGCCGCGTTTGCCCAGCGTGACCAGCTTTTCCACAACCCGGCGCAGTTCCTTGGCCTTGGGCAATGTTGTCTTGATTTGCTCATGTTCGATGAGCGAGCCTGCCATATTCGCAAACAGCGCCTTGCGGTGCTCATGTGTGCGGTTCAGGCGGCGGTAGCCTCTTGCGTGACGCATATTTCTAGTCTCCGTTTCGTTTTATGGGTGGGCCGGACGCTGCGTGACGTCGACCTCGTTATTGGGGCACCATGCCCGGGGGCGTAAGGTGGGTTGGCACCCACCCTACGGATTAAAACTGGTCTTCGAACTTCTTCGCCAGATCTTCGATATTGTCCGGTGGCCAATCCTCAACATCCATGCCCAGATGCAGCCCCATGCCGGACAGCACTTCCTTGATTTCGTTCAAGGACTTGCGGCCGAAGTTCGGGGTGCGCAGCATCTCGGCTTCGGTCTTCTGGATCAGATCACCGATATAGACGATGTTGTCGTTCTTCAGGCAGTTGGCCGAACGCACAGACAGTTCCAGCTCGTCCACTTTCTTCAACAGAAGCGGGTTGAATTCGAGGCCGTCATCATCCTGACCGGCTGTCGCGCTTTCAGGTTCGTCGAAGTTAACAAAGATCGACAACTGGTCCTGCAGGATACGGGCCGCATAGGCGACCGCATCGTCAGGGGTCAGCGAACCATCGGTTTCCACCTTCATAGTCAGCTTGTCATAATCCAGCACCTGCCCCTCGCGGGTCGGCTGCACGTCGTATGACACCTTTTTGACCGGCGAATAGATCGCATCGATCGACATCATGCCAATGGGCGCATCTTCCGGCTTGTTCTTGTCGGCTGACACGTAGCCTTTGCCGGTATTCACGGTCAGTTCCATGTAAAGGTCTGCACCTTCATCAAGGTGACACAGAACGTGATCCTTGTTGAGGATCTCGATACCTGCAGTCTCAGAGATATCGGCCGCCGTCACAACACCCGGACCCTTAGCCTGAACGCTCAGACGCTTGGGGCCTTCGACTTCCATGCGGATTGCCACACCTTTGAGGTTCAGCACGATGTCGGTGACGTCTTCACGCACACCGGAGACGCTGGAAAACTCGTGCAGTACATTGTCGATCTGCACGGCAGTAATCGCAGCACCTTGGAGCGACGACATCAGGATGCGGCGCAATGCATTGCCCAGTGTCAGACCGAAACCACGCTCCAGCGGTTCAGCGACAACTGTTGCTTGCCGCATCGGGTCGTTACCCGGTTTCACTTCCAATTGAGTTGGTTTGATCAACTCTGCCCAGTTCTTGTGGATCATAGTCCCTCCATTCCTGTTTGCCTCATGATCAAAAGGCAAACGCCCGAGGTTTCAAAAGACGGATGGGGGCCGCGTGAAAACCACACAGCCCCAAAATTTTTCGAGTATTCAGACGCGGCGACGCTTTGGCGGGCGGCAACCATTGTGCGCCATTGGTGTCACGTCACGGATCGATGTGATGTTGAAGCCAACGGCGGCCAGTGCGCGCAGCGCGCTTTCACGACCAGAACCTGGGCCCTGCACCTCAACCTCAAGCGTTTTCACTCCGTGGTCCTGTGCTTTCTTACCCGCATCCTCTGCTGCCATCTGCGCTGCATAGGGCGTCGATTTACGAGACCCCTTGAAACCCATCGTGCCAGCCGACGACCAAGAGATCGCATTGCCCTGCACGTCAGAGATCAGGATTTTGGTGTTGTTGAAAGAAGAGTTCACATGCGCCACACCAGCGGCGATGTTCTTGGAGACCTTCTTTTTGGTGCGTTTGGTATCGCGTGCCATCTGATCGCCTCCTTACTTCTTCTTGCCGGCAATGGCCTTTGCGGGGCCTTTGCGGGTGCGTGCGTTGGT
>JBCBDL010000232.1:0-2423 GCA_038529695.1 Pseudomonadota bacterium
TTTTTGGTGAAGGTCGCGCGTGGACGGCCCAACCATAGCGGCGACCCGATTGATTTGGCCTATTGGGTAGATCGGAACCTCAATGATGTGAAAGATGATCGCATCCTGCGCCATCAGGACGCGGTGGCAGAGCGTGTCGCCGCCCTGCGCCAGGATGAGGAAATCGCGCGGCTGCACGATGCGGGTGTGGCTTGGCGCAAATCGCAGATCAGCACCTTGATGACAGCTTCAGAGAGTTTTTACATGTTTGCGCGCTTGGCTCAGATGCCATCCACAAAGATCCTGCCAATGGTCAAACAGCGCGCTTTGCTGCATGCGTTGGGGGTCATGCGGCGCGCGGAAATGCAAAGAAAGTCAACGTCTTAATGCGCGGTATCACCATCGCGATTAACGGTGAAAAACCAGTCTTCATCCGGATCACGCGACAGGATGTCATCGGGGATGACATCCGGCCCGGACAGAAAGACATTTGCACCGAAATGGCGGTGCAGGCGCGACAAGGCCTGTAACCGGTTACCTGTTAAGAGCCTGTAAAACTGATCATAATCGGGTCGGGCGCGTAGGGCGTTGATCTTTGCGCGATGCTGCTCGACCGCATGGTGATGCGCCGCTGCAATCTTCGGATCGGCCATCATGCGCGCCAGCTCAGCCTCCATTATCGCGCGGCGCGGCTGGATCGACATGTCCTGATCCGCATTGTTGTTCATCCGAAACCAATAGGCGAGGCCCTGATCGCGATCCACATGGTTCACGCGGCCACGGTCACGTTTGACGAGAAAGCTCTCGGCAGACCGCACCGCGTAATGGTTCAACTGCACCAGATCATAGCCATAGGTGCTGGTCGTGGAGCGCCAGCCATTGCGATAAACCTCGCGGGGCAGGGGGGCGCCTGATCCGTTGACCCAATTGATCATCTCCCACAATTGGGGGTTCAGTCCTTTGGGGCGATGCACGCCCAGTTTTTTGAAGACGCCATTGTTCAGAAACAGCGTCTTAAAGCCCCAGGCCTGATGGGGTTTACGCACGAGTTCGGGCGCGCAATGGGTGAATTGGGCGGTCACTGGCGTGTCTTCAAAGGTATGGATGTCTGCATTGCCAAAAAGCCGCCATGTCATCGCGATCATGTTGGCGTCGGGCACAGCGTCAAAGAGCGCATCCAACGTGCCGTCGCCGGTTTTGATGTTGATATATTCATCCACATCAATGCAGGCGACCCATTTCGCGTTCCGGATCAGCGGTTCATCTTCGGCGGCCTGCAAAGCTGCATGTTGGGGGCGCAATTTCATCGCGCGATACGGATTGTCACGATGCTGCACAAATCCCTTGTCCATCAGCAATTGCAGCATCGTATCGGTGCCATCGCTGCAGTCATTCGTGTAGACTAGAAAATCATCAAAGCCGATGGCCCGGTGATGCGCCAGCCATTCAAGGATAAACGGCCCCTCATTCTTCATCGTGGTCACAATCGCACGCCGCCCACGCCCTGATGGTACGGGGACAGGGGCCACGTCAGGTACGCGGACAGGATCATGCCCGAAATAGGTCTTGGAGAGGTCAAGCAGCGGTGGATGCTCAATCAGAGAGGTCTTGGGAACGATTTTTGACACACTGTCCGTGGGATGTCGTAGCGCCATGTGACGATAAAATGTGGTCCTGCGCGTTTCATCCGGGACAGCATTACCGATGCGGACCATGCGCCAAATGGCGTCAACAGGTGCGCGATCAGGCGCAATGCACCATCGGCTGCGGCTACCGCGTGCATCGAATTGGACGCAGATATGATCGGCAAAACACATCTTTTGCCCGTTGCGTACCCGCCATGGATAGCAGTGCCGACCCGAAAGCGTGATCAAACCGCCGTCAGCATCCACTGCCTTTTCAAAAATTGACCCATCCACATTGGGAACAAGGTCATGCACATCGATATTCGCAACGGCGCGGGCATTGGAAAGAAAGCGTTGGCGCGCAATTTCATACCATGTGACCGCACCCAAGGGGGCATCCCAGCGCGATGGTGGCGGGATGGTCATCCGGTCTTTGCCCGGCGCCTCTGGCACGCAGAACGGATGCGCCTCTGCCGGTAAATCCGGCTTTCCCAGCGGTACGTCGCTGGTGACGACCGCAACGGTAAGCTCTAGCTGATGCTTCGCAAGACCCTGTCTGATGTTATCAGCAAAACCTGGATCGGGTCCCGGTTGCGCCCGATCCAGGATCACGGCGGCCTGTAGCCCCTGTTGGTCCGCATGAAAACGCAACCAATCAAGGATGGTGTCTGCATCTTCGCCATTGCGCTCTGCCAAGATGGCATTCAGACCCGTGAAGCGGTCCAATTCCGGCTCCGCAGGCGTTAGCCTGACAGAATGCTGATCGATTTCGAAATGCAATGGACCCGGCCCGGTCGCGGAAAAGGTCAGGACCGGTGC
>JBCBDL010000233.1:0-2305 GCA_038529695.1 Pseudomonadota bacterium
CAAGGTATAGTGGCGCGACCAAACGCCCATTTTTATGGGGTGACGCAGGGAGGCAGCAAAATGGCCGCGAAAATCGCATTTCAGGGGGAGTTGGGCGCCTATGGGCACCAGGCATGCGTGACCGCGCGACCCGATTTTACCCCCCTACCCTGCAGCACATTTGACGATGCGATTGCAGCTGTCCGCAATGATGATGCCGATCTGGGTATGATCGCAGTTGAAAACTCCACCTATGGCCGGGTAGCGGATGTGCATTCACTCTTGCCCGAAAGCGGATTGCATATTGTCGACGAGACATTTGTGCGCGTGCATATCAACCTGCTTGGAACCAAAGATGCGGCCTTGGACGATGTGGACGAGGCATTTGGTCATCCGGTTATTCTGCCGCAATGTGGAGTATTTCTACGCCAACACGGGATCCGACCTCGCACCAGTTCTGACAACGCACGTGCCGCACGCGAAGTCGCCGCAGGTGATAACAAGCGCGTTGCCGCGCTGGCCTCGGAACTGGCGGCAGAGATTTACGGGCTAAAAATCCTCGCCCAGCACATCGAGGATCACGATCGGAACACGACCCGCTTTCTGATTATGGCGCGCGAACCGGATTATAGCAGGCGTGGCGAATTCGGAATGATGACCAGCTTTGTCTTCCGTGTGCGCAACATCCCGGCGGCGCTTTACAAGGCGATGGGCGGCTTTGCCACGAATGGTGTGAATATGACCAAACTCGAAAGCTACATGGTTGGGGGGGCTTTCACGGCGACGCAGTTTTACGCCGAGATCGAGGGACATCCGGATGATCGCAACGTTCAATTGGCGTTGGAAGAGCTCGGATATTTTACCGATCATCTGCACATTATGGGTGTCTATCCGGCAGCGGCGCGGCGGCATGATGAAGCCGTCTCTTAGGGCGCGGGCGCGCCAATCGCCACTGCGTAAATTGCTGCCTCGGCCTCACCATCCAAACCGATCAGACGGTTGAGCTGGTCGTCGTAGAAACCACCCATACAAAGGCTGCCAAGTCCTTGCTCTTGCGCGGCAAGGCACAGGTTTTGCACGACATGGCCCGCCTCGAACAACACAAATCGATAGCCCCGCGCGCCATATTTCGTTTGGGTACGCGCAAATTCAGCGCCGAGACAAAGGATCAGTGGCGCACTTGCCACGCAGTCCCATGAAAGGAACGCAACGGCCCCTTCGCTCTCCCAATTGTGTTGGGAAAGTACTGCGAGGTCATCGCCAATTGCATCATAATGATAGATGCCCGGCGCCAGCCCCGTCACATTCCGAACCAGGGCATAGACCTCAAGCGGATAAAGGCCACCGGCGGAAGGTGTAGGGCGGCGCAGCATCCTGTTTCCCAAAGCTTGTGACGGTCCCAACGCAGCATAGGCGGTACGTAAAAGCGCTGCACATGTTGTCAACGGCATGGGGGTATCGGCAAATGATCGCTGCGAATGACGTGCCTGTGCGAGCTGATCCACCAAGCCAGGCTGGGTATCAGGCAGTGAAACGCGATCTACGTGCGCGTAGGACTTGGTCTTTTGTTGAAAGGGAGCATTCGGGACGGGGTTTTCGTTCACCCAAGGACCAGAGTTCAGGTGAAAGAACCGCGAGAGATTTGTCGTATCATCAATGTGATTGCTCATGTTTCACGCCAACGGATGTGGGCATTGGTTCAGCCCAGCTTCATCAAGGGGAGTGTCGCGCAATCCCCAAGATACCGGCGCTGTGAATAAGCGCGCACCACCATAGCGCCCCTGCCCAAAGCCAAAATGGATGGGTTGAAATCCAGTGACAATTACCCGCACCACACGTGGCCCAAGTGCTGCGATATCGGGTGGAGTTATGTCTGCAAAAGCGACCCGCACGCCTGACGCCACTGCACTTTCGACGATCTGCGCAATCCGTGCCTTGATCTCTGTCGGGGCAAGTTGTGGCAGATCGTGCGGATCGTAAGGTGCGGCCTCATCTTCAAGGAAGTCGAATTCCGCCGCGTTGGAGGGAATTGTATGGAAAAGCGGATGGTCATTAAGCGTTTGCACGGCCTCATAGCCCGTCAGCCGTTTTTCATAATCATCCATCTGCATCCGCATCACCATGCCTGCGCGCAACTGACACAATTCAGACACAGCCTTGTCGACGGCCACCACCGGGTCACCGTCGCAGCCCAGCCCGATGACCCGAAAGATGCCCCCGTCTTGGGGATCTTCGGCAATCGCCATCATCACATATACCGACTGATCCGTATGCAGCCACATCAGCCGGATTTTGACCCCGAACTTTTCATAGTGCCGGATCGTCG
>JBCBDL010000234.1:0-2235 GCA_038529695.1 Pseudomonadota bacterium
GCCTGTCGGATGCCTATGGGCGCAAACCCGTTCTGATCGCGGCGCTTGTGACGTTGACCATCGACTACATCATCATGGCACTGGCGCAGACCTATTGGGTGCTGCTTGTTGGTCGCGTGGTCGCCGGGATGGCAGGCGCCGCGATCAGAACGGGTTTGCGCCCATAGGCATCCGACAGGCTGCCGATGATGGGGCCAAACAGAAACATCGCCCCTGCATAGGCCGACATCATGATCCCGCCCCAAAATGCGCCCTCTGCCGTGCTGCCTGCACCCACGCGGTCCATCAGGTCCGGCATGATCGGAAACACGATCCCGATCCCGATGGCGTCAATCATCAGGGTGGCCAGAATGAAAAGGAAAGGACCGCTCAGCTTCATGGCGCCACACGACACGCGAAACGGGTGTCATACAAGCCCGAAAGCCCCGATAGCCGACAATTCCTGACAGACGTTACGCGTCCCCGCCCATGTCGTCCCATATCTGACGCACCCAGCGCATGATCACCTGCGCCTCTTCCCAGCGGTTCGACATCTCGCGGCCATCTGGACCAGTCATCGCATATTCCGGTGGGCCAAGCTCACAGACAAAGATGCAATCGCCTGTCTTGTTGCGCGCGCGCCAATCGGCCAGCCCCTCGCGCCACCAACCCTTAAACAGCTCAACCCATTTTTGATTCTGCGGAAAATCCAGCTGCAGCTGGATTTGCTGACGAGAGGCGACGCGCCCCTGAAAACTGTCCGACCGCTGCAGGATCCGGCTGATCAGCCCCATGTCCTGGTCCGACAACGGAAACCAGAACTCTCGATCCACCACATAATGCGACAGGTCTGCACAAAGCCGCATCTCAGGGATCCGATCCAAGAGCTGCAGCGTCGTATACAGATCATTGGTGATGCAGTTCCGATGCGTTTCAAACTGCACTGGAACGCCGATCTTGTCGGCCATTTCCATCCACGTCTCGATGACCGGCACCATGTCATCCAGCGCGATCGGCATGACCTGCCCGATCACATCTACAAACGGCGCGCCGAACTCGGCGGCCATGTGCAGCGTGTCTTCCAGGCTCTCGATGGTCTTTGGAAACGCCACGATCATCGGCGTCAGCCCGTTCGCCTCCATATGCGGGCGCGCCGCATGGGCGACTGCAACATCCGACGCGCCCAGATCAATCGCCATGCCGTCAAAACCAGCCCCAGCAACCATCTCACAAACCTGATCCAGCGGCAGTTTCACCCCGGTCTGATCATGCGGCTGCATCGCCCAAAGGGATGTGTAAACCTGTAGCCGCCTCACTCCGCCGGGATCCGGCTGACGCGGCCCCCGGCACGCGGGATCACCCAGACCTCATCCATCGGATACTGGCTTTCATCCTTTGCCATCAGCTTGCCGATCACTTCGATCTGAAACTCGATCCAGCCCATCCGGTGGACCGCGCCTGCCTTGTCCTCGATCCGGTCATTGAGTTCCCGCAGCTTCCAAAAGGGCACTGCCGGAAAAGTGTGATGCGCCGTATGATAAGGCATCTGCCAGCACAGCCAGTTCTGCAACGCATTGGCACGGGTGGAGCGGGTGTTTTCCAGAATGTCATCCTCATGGCTCAGCCCCAGATGCTCAATCGTGTTTTGCAACTGATGGATCGGCTTGGTCAGCACCATCGGGATCAGCCAAAATGTCAGCGCCGCCCACGATCCAATGGCGAGCGAAACCAGCGCAATCAAACCATAGCCTACCAGATGCAGTCGGCTCTCGCGGATCACCCGCGCCTCTTCCTCGGCCCGGATATAAGGCTCAATAATAATCCCCCGCGCCCGGCGGATCACGCCAAAGACGCGATTACGCCAATAGGTCACCCCGCTTAGCCACAAAAGGTAGGTCGTCAGCGTGTAAGGTTCGCGCACCAGTTCCCCATCCCGCTCCCAATCCTGTGTGTATTGGTGATGGGCGAAATGCATGATCTGGTCGAAATCGCGCGGGAAAATCTGGATAAAGCCGATGATACGCCCGAACAGCTCGTTCAGCTTGCGGGTCTTGAACACGGTCGCATGGCTCAGCTCATGCTGGGCTGCATAGAGAAAGTTCAACAGCACACCCAGCGCCAGCCCGGTCAGCAGCACCCACCACGTGCCCATTGCAAGCCCGTGCAGCACGCCAACAAGCACAATCGCCCCCAAATGGCTCACCATCTGCAAACCACCGCGCAGATTAGACCGTTCTGACTATGCGCGCAACTCCA
>JBCBDL010000235.1:0-2193 GCA_038529695.1 Pseudomonadota bacterium
GCTCAAACGTGATTTCCACCATTTCCGGCGTATCGGGCGCGTCTTCGGGGGCGACGGTGCGTTGATAGACGTGTTCATCGGCATGAAGTCCCGCGGCATCTACGAAACGCCGGGCGGTACGGTCCTGCTAGAGGCACATCGTGGCATCGAACAGATCACTTTGGACGCAGGCGCTGGACACCTGAAAGACAGCATCATGCCGCGTTATGCAGAGCTGATCTATAACGGCTTCTGGTTCAGCCCCGAACGCGAGATGCTGCAGGCGCTGATCGACAAAAGCCAGGAACATGTCTCTGGCACCGTCCGCGTGAAACTCTACAAAGGGTCCTGCAACACGGTGGCCCGTTGGTCGGACAGGACACTGTATTCCGAAGAACATGTCACGTTCGAGGATGACATGGGCGCTTACGACCAGTCCGACGCTCAAGGGTTCATTCAGCTGAACGCACTCCGCCTCAAGCTGCTTGCCGCACGAAACCGGCGCACGAAAGGCTAGCCATGGCCTTCGCGGCGCGTCCTGTCACTGGTGCTGATGTCGTTCCTCTGGAAAACATCACCGTCCACCCGGACCAAGACCGCTTTATCGCGCCGAACATCGTCACCATCGCACAGGCCCGTTTTGAAACCGGCGCGTATGACTTCTGCCTTTGGGATGGCGACACCCGCATCGGCCTCATCGCCCTGATCGACATGGCCGAACATGAGGATCGCGAGGAAATCGACGCGCCGGACGCCGTCTATGTCTGGCGACTGCTGATCGGTAAAGACTTCCAGCGGCAAGGCTACGGTCAAGCCGCCATGGCCTTCGCCGAAGATTGGGCGCGCAAGCGGAGGCGCCGCTGCGTACAAATTCAGGCGGTCGAAGAAAACGCACCCGCCATCGCGATGTATCAGTCACTGGGCTACGCGCTCACCGGCAACCGTTCCGGTAAAGAGGTGCAGCTGGAGAAACTGCTGTAGATTTTCACCCAGCGTCACACTTGCCTGATGCGGCCGATCTCACCTACCCATAAGCCATCATGAGGGAGGATGGTTTGGATATCTCACAAATCGCGGAAAAGATGCAAATGGGTCTCTCGACCCGGTCTTTTGACGGCAGCTTGAAATTCGATTGCGGCACCGACGGCGTGATCGTCCTGGCCGACAATGCCGTGAGCCGCGATGACCGTGATACCGCCTGCACCATCCGCATCACCGCGGACAATCTGGCCAAGCTGATCACCGGAAAACTGAACCCGATGACAGGTGTCATGATGGGGAAACTGAAGGTTTCGGGCGACGCAAAGGTCGCGATGAAGCTGGGTGAATTGCTGAAAGCCTAGAGCTTTTGCGCCGCCATCGCCGCGTAATGCCGCATGGCCTTGTCGAGCAAATCGCGATGCGCCGCGACATCTGGTAACGGCCCTTCTGCCCCTGCAAAACAAGTGCTTTGGTGCACCGCCCCATACCAATGTGCGGCCCATGCACCATCTTCGACCCTAGGGCCTGCGGGCCATGACAGCATCGCCGGGTCAAAGCGCAGACCAATCGCATCGCAGAGCTTGCGCAGCATCTTTTCGGGTGCGGCACGGATGTCAGCGCTATCGATGACAAGACCACCCAGCGCCTGATAAACCTTTGATTGCGCTATGAAACCGATATCTTCAATGGTCACCTGATCTCGCTTTGCTGCATAGCTCGCGATCACCCGCGCAGGGTGGCGGATCAGGTGGATGTTTACGCAATCCTTTGCCCAGTCCAGCGGAAAGCCCTCAACCATATGATGCGGCATGTGCTTCATGTAGAAATGCGGCTTACCGTTAGGGATTGGCCCTGCGCACGCTGCCGCAACAACCTGGGCATCTTTCTCGTGTACAGCCAGGACTGCATCCCGCATCGGGTGATCCGCCCCTGTTGCCACAAGAAATGGCGCATAAAAGGGTTCGTCCCACACCGCGAAATCATCCCGGTTGGCAAAGGCATACATCATGGCGGTCGACAGGTTGCGGGGGCCGGACCACATGGCGATTTTCATCGTACAGACCCCGTACAGAAGCTGTACAGAACCTGTACGTACAGCTTGTGATTATTCATCTGCCACCAAACCCTTATAGAGATCCCGCAACCGCGCCGTCACCGGCCCCAGCTCACCCGATCCAATCACCCGCTCATCAATCGCACCAACCGGCGTTTGCGCCCCGAAGGTGCCGGTCA
>JBCBDL010000236.1:0-2184 GCA_038529695.1 Pseudomonadota bacterium
CACGCAGATGAAGCAGCTGGGCGGGATGCGCGGTCTGATGGCCAAGCCGATGGCGAAATCATCGAAACGCCGATCATCTCGAACTTTAAGGAAGGTCTGACCGTTCTTGAATACTTCAACTCCACCCACGGCGCGCGGAAAGGTCTGTCGGATACCGCGCTCAAGACGGCGAACTCCGGTTACCTGACCCGTCGTCTGGTCGACGTGGCCCAGGATTGCATCGTGCGTGAACTGGATTGCGGGACCGAGGCTGCGATCACGGCAGAGGCTGCGGTCAACGATGGTGAGGTTGTCGCGTCGCTGGCCGAGCGTGTGCTGGGTCGCGTGGCTGCCGAAGAAGTGCTGAAGCCCGGAACTGACGAGGTTATCGTCGAGATGGGTGAACTGATCGACGAACGCAAGGCGGACATGATCGATGCAGCCAACATCACTAAGATGCGCATCCGCAGCCCGCTGACCTGCGAATCCGAGGATGGCGTCTGTGCGATGTGCTACGGCCGTGACCTGGCACGTGGTACGCGGGTGAATATTGGTGAGGCTGTCGGCATCATCGCCGCGCAATCCATCGGTGAACCCGGCACGCAGCTGACGATGCGGACCTTCCACATCGGCGGTGTTGCGCAAGGTGGCCAGCAATCGTTCCTTGAGGCATCGCAGCCCGGCAAAATCCGCTTCGACAATGCCAACCTGTTGGAAAACGCCAATGGCGAAATGGTCGTAATGGGGCGCAACATGACCCTGTCGATCATGGACAAGGACGACAACGAATTGGCCAATCACAAGGTCGGCTATGGTTCCAAAGTGTTTGTCAAAGAAGGGCAGGACATCCTGCGCGGTGACAAACTGTTCGAATGGGACCCATACACCCTGCCGATCATCGCCGAGAAATCGGGTACGGCCAAATATGTCGATCTGGTCAACGGGATCGCCGTGCGTGAGGAAACCGATGATGCAACGGGCATGACCCAGCGCATCGTGTCTGACTGGCGTGCAGCCCCCAAAGGCAACGAACTGGCCCCGAAAATCATCGTGGTTGGAGCCGATGGTGAACCTGCGGTCAAGGATGACGGCAACCCGGTCGCCTATGGTATGTCGGTGGATGCGATCCTGTCGGTTGAAGACGGACAGGACATCAAGGCCGGTGACGTGGTCGCGCGTATCCCGCGCGAGGGTGCGAAGACCAAGGATATCACCGGTGGTCTGCCCCGTGTGGCGGAACTCTTCGAAGCCCGCCGTCCAAAAGATCACGCGATCATCGCAGAAATCGATGGCTATGTGCGCTTTGGCAAGGACTACAAGAACAAGCGCCGCATCGCGATTGAAAGCGCCGAAGACGCTGACGTGAAGGTCGAATACATGGTGCCCAAGGGCAAGCACATCCCTGTTGCGGAAGGTGATTTTGTCCAGAAGGGTGACTACATCATGGACGGCAACCCGGCCCCGCATGACATTCTTGCGGTTCTGGGGGTCGAGGCCTTGGCGGATTACATGATCGATGAGGTCCAGGACGTCTACCGCCTGCAAGGTGTGAAGATCAACGACAAGCATATCGAAGTCATCGTCCGCCAGATGCTCCAGAAATGGGAGATCCAGGACAGCGGTGACACCGTGCTGCTGAAAGGTGAGAATGTCGACAAGGCCGAGTTTGATGAGGCCAACGAAAAGGCACTCGCGCGCGGTGATCGTCCGGCGCAGGGTGAACCGATCCTGCTTGGGATCACCAAGGCGTCCTTGCAGACACGTTCGTTCATCTCGGCTGCGTCCTTCCAGGAAACAACCCGCGTGCTGACCGAGGCGTCGGTGCAGGGCAAGAAGGACAAGTTGATCGGTCTGAAAGAGAACGTGATCGTCGGTCGCCTGATCCCTGCAGGGACAGGTGGTGCGACGCAGCGCGTCACACGCATCGCCGCCGAACGTGACAATGTCGTCATCGAAGCCCGTCGGGAAGAGGCCGAAGAGGCTGCCCGTCTGGCCGCCCCGATGGAGATGGCCAATGAGGTGTCGGGCGAGGATGTCTTCTCCGATGACTTGGTGGTCGACACACCCGAAGGTGCGGCGGAGTAGCGCTCTCACGAAAGACAAAGAAAGGCCTCGCTGATGCGGGGCCTTCTTATGTGGACTACTGTCAAGTGGACCAGTCGATGCTGCGATTGCTCAATCCGCCTATCTAATGGCAGGATTGAG
>JBCBDL010000237.1:0-2138 GCA_038529695.1 Pseudomonadota bacterium
GCTTTTCGACAGGTTTGAGCACGCCTTTATCCCAGGCCGGGATCATGATGCTCATGTTCTGAGCGGCGAGACGAGCCGCGTCAGATGGGCAATATTCTTGATACCGATTTTCAGGTGTGCCATGGGCCGCGCCTTTACGAGTTTCTTGTTCATATATGCTTCAAAGGTCAGCTTTTGCACGTCGACATCATGACACAGAGAGACAAACCGCTCACGCCGCTCGTCGCTGCGGTAATAGGCGTTTTGCATGGCACCCAAAACCCGGAAGACCTGCTTGTGTTCGCGCATGAAAAGTTTCCGCGCCAGTTGCAAATCTTTTACGCGCCCTGATGCCAAAGTAGCCGCCGCTGCGGTGGCTGCGACACGCCCCCCGACCATGGCGTAATAGATGCCTTCGCCCGATGATGGCGCGACAACGCCTGCAGCGTCGCCCGCCAGCACCACGTCTTTGCCATTGTCCCATCTGTCCAGTGGTTTCAAGGGGATAGGTGCGCCTTCCTTGCGGATTGTCTTGCAGTCGGTCAGGCCCGATGCGGCGCGTAAGTCTGCTGTGGCTTGTTTGACATCCACTGATTTTTCCATCGATCCCATGCCCACGCTGGCCTGCCCGCCATGCGGGAAGACCCAGCCGTAAAAGTCGGGCGAAATCCGCCCGTCATAGACCACATCGCAGCGTTGCGGGTCATAGACGGCGTTGGCCTCGGGTGCTTCAATAATCTCGTGATACGCGATGACATATGGGATCTTGTCGCCGCCTTCGACCTCGGCCCGCGCGACGTTTGACCGCGCCCCGTCTGCACCGATGACCAGCTTGGTCGTCAATTGCATCTCATTCCCGCTGATCTTGTCGCGATAGACGACATGGGTGCCGTCGGTGTCGCGGAGGATCTTGGTGAAGGTGCCACTATAACGATGCGCACCGGCCTCTTTCGCGCGGACGCGCAGGAATTCGTCGAAATGTTCGCGATCGACCATGCCGACAAAGCCATTTTCAATCGGGATATCGACGTGGCGTTGCGTGGGAGAGATCATGCGGGCGGTGTTGACCTTGGCCACAAGCTGTTCATCGGGGATGTGGAAATCCGCGATCAGCCGGGGTGGGATTGCCCCGCCGCAGGGTTTGATCCGCCCTTCGCGGTCGATAAAGGCCACTTTATGCCCCGACCTTGCGAGGTCTTCGGCGGCGGTGGCCCCTGACGGGCCTGCGCCCACGACAACAACATCATATTGCATTGGTTACTCTCCCGGAACGAGGGTGGCTTTGGGCATTTTGCGATCCATGATTTTCGCGGCCATGGCGGTGGCGGCGATGAATAGGGCGGCTTCGGCAATGAACACGGAGCCGAAGGCCTGGGTGTCGGTCATGCTAGTGCGCAGGATGTCGACCATGCCCGCACCAACCAGCCCGCCAAACCCGGCGGCAATGGCTTGCGCGGCACCCCACAGACCCATACGCGTGCCTTCGCGGCGTTCCTTGCCATCAGCGGCCAGCGCCATCATCGACCCGATGGCCGCAACGGCGAACATCCCGTTGAAGAACCCCAGCAGCATGACAGCATGAACGATTGGGGCGGTGGGGCCAAGTGGGCCGAGGAACGTAATAATGGCAAGCGCTGCGGCAGAACCCATGCAACCGGCCATGACCCAATTACGTAGGGCGCCAATTTTCAGGCCCGTCGCCATGATGCCCACGGTCAGCATGCCAATAAAAACGCCGCCGTTCTGGGCACCGGAAAGGGAGGTCGACTGGCCGGGTGTAAAGCCGAAAACAAGGCCCGCATAAGGCTCTAGGATCAGTTCCTGCATGAAATAGGCGGTCATTGACAGAAATACGAAGATGGTGAAGTTGCGCGCTTTGCGTTCGCCCCAAACTTCGCGCAGGCCCTCCATGAATGGGGTCGGATCGGGTTCGCGAATTGCGATCAGATTGCGTTCGATCCGCCAGACGGCAAGGCAGGTGACCAATGTGGCCGTGGTGACGACGATGCCGACGATCCGCAACAGGAGTTGCGGGGTATAGGGGTCAATGAATTGTCCGACGATGCCGGCAGTGGCGGCGATCCCGAAGATCATCATCAGCCACGTGATGGTTGCGGCGGCGGCACGGCGATGCGGCGCTGTGGTCGTCGCCAGAAGTG
>JBCBDL010000238.1:0-2124 GCA_038529695.1 Pseudomonadota bacterium
GCGATTAATTGTTCTTCGAAAAACCGTCCGCGTCGTCCGTCATAGGCCAGCGTGGCAAGCGTTGAAATCAGCGGCGTATCACCGCGCCGCTGCCCGTAATTGCTTTCCATACCCCAAACGGCAGTGACGACATGGGGCTCGACATCATATGTCGCCTCAATCCGTGCCAGGACATTGCCGTATTGGCGGACCATTTGACGGCCATTGCTCACACGCGCGTCTGACACAGCCGTCGCCATATAATCGGCCAAAGGACGGACAAATTCGGCCTGATTGCGGTCCCGCTCGATACTGTCAGACAGGTAACGCACATCGGCGAATGCCGCCTGAAAGGTGCGGTCAGAGATACCTGCCGCCCGCGCACGCGCGCGGAAACCGGCGATCCAGTTTCCAAAACCGCTTGATTGTGCCGCGGCCATAGAGCCGATGCCCAGTGCCGAAAGCCCCGCCCCGATAAACTGCCTGCGTTTCATTGCCGCCTCCATTTTTGTTTTGTGAGCAGTTTAGTGCAAATCAGGTCCGGGCAAAATCAACTCTCTGCAAAATCGCGGCTATTTGCCACCATGACAGAGGGTTCTGGCCAGCAATCCGACAGTATTTCAATCGCCTCGCGCAACATCGCCACACGGCGTGGGCGAAAACTATCATTCGTGATGGTCAGGTTCTGCATCCGGTCCAGCCGGAAATTCCGATAAGCCTGTCGCAGATGACACCACGCGATCAGGTTATGTGTCTCTTTCAGGAAGACGATGCTGAGGGGGTCTGCCCGCCGCGTCGTCGCCCGCCCTTCGGCATCGACGTAATCCATCTTGATTGTGCGTTCGTCCCAAGTTGCTCGGCGCAAAGCGCGCACATCGACTGTCGGCATCGGCGGTCGCACGATCCGGTCCGCATAAAGCACTGCATATTGTAGCCTGTGCGCCTGTGTTCCCGGCAATCGGGCCTGCAGCTTGGCCAGCGCGTTTCCGGCAGATTGCGCCAGTTGTGGATCGGCCACCGCCTGCACCTCGCGCAGACCCAGCACAATCGCCTCGATCTCTTCATCATCGAACATCATGGGTGGCAGCGCTGCATCCTCGGTCAGGGCATAGCCATAGCCTGCCGTCCCATCGATGATCGCCCCAAGCCCGCGCAAGGCCTCGATATCGCGATAAAGCGTGCGCAGGGATACGCCTGTGTCATCTGCCAGTTGCTGCGCCGTCACCGGTGGCGCGTGACGGCGCAATGATTGCATCAGTTGGAAAAGGCGCGCGGTACGGGACATGAGTCTACGCTACCATTCCTGCCAAAAACTGTCAGCACCTTCCTGCATAAAGGACGCAAAGAACAGGAGACCTAAATGATCACACTCATCACCTATCAGGCCGGTTTTGGCCAGCTGAGCTACAGCCCATTCTGCGTCAAGGCGATCTGGCTTTTGCAGGCCGCTGGCGTGGCTTGGCAGCGCGAAGACAACAACGACCCGCGGAAGTTTCCGCATGCTAAACTACCCGCGATCCGGACACCGGACGGGGTGATCGGCGACAGTCATAACATCCAATCGTATCTGGAAGGGCAGGGTGCTAACTTTTGGGGTGATGTGACCGACAGGTCCACCGGGCATGCCTTCATCCGGATGGCTGAAGAGCATATGTATTTCCATCTGCTTCTCGACCGTTGGGCGAATGACGATATCTGGGCGATCATTCGCGACAAATATTTTGCGGATGTCCCAAAGCTAGTGCGCAAACCGGTGACGGGGTTCATCCGCAAGGCGGTATTGAAAGGTGCGGATGCCCAAGGGCTGGGGCGGTTCACCCCGGCAGAGCGGCTTGACAGGATCGAACCTGATCTGGTCGCCATAGCCGCCCGGTTGCAGAACCATCCCTACCTGATGGGCGCACAGATCAGCTTGCCCGATTACTCTGTCGCGGCCATGCTGTGTGGGATGCTTGCTGCCCCGCTCTCCACACCGCTCAAGGAACGGGTAGCGCAAGACGCGATACTGTCCGATTATGCGACCCGCGTGGCAGACAGAATGGCACCGGCATGATGCGACCCTTTGCAAATGATGCAGTCAAAGCAGCCTTTGAGGCGTTTCCGCCGGATTCCTATCAAATGGCGATGACCTTGCGCGACCTGATT
>JBCBDL010000239.1:0-2099 GCA_038529695.1 Pseudomonadota bacterium
AGGTGGGCCGCGTTGAGGCGGGCATGGCCGGCGCTACCTACATCACAGCGACCGCCTATATCGCTGATATTGCAAAGCCAGAGGAACGCGGAGCGGCCTTCGGTATGATTGGTGCGGCTTTTGGGATCGGCTTTGTGCTGGGGCCTGCGATGGGTGGCCTTGCGTCGGGCTGGCACATCACGGCGCCGTTCTGGATTGCGGCAGGGCTGTCGGCCCTAAACGTCTTGTTTGGGTTGTTCGTTCTGCCCGAATCGCTGAAGCCAGAGAACCGGCGCCGCTTTGGCAGACGGGATTTGAACCCGTTTGGAACGATCATCCGCGCCTTTGCGATCCCCGGCCTTGCCATCCCGCTGATCTGCATCTTTGTCTTTGAGTTCGCCAATATGGTCTATCCGACGCTTTGGGCGTTTTGGGGACGTGAGGTGTTTGGCTGGGACGGATTTACCATCGGACTGACGCTGTCGGGTTACGGTGTGCTGATCGCAATTGTTCAGGCGGGCATCCTGCCACAACTGACGCGGCGATTGGGGGATTTTAAGACGCTGAAGATCGCCACCGCCACCGCAGTCATTGCGATGCTGGGCTTTGGCGGAACAAGTGCGGTCTGGGCGGTTGTCGTTTTCCTGCCCATCGCTGCGCTATCGGATATGGCGCCACCGCTGATGACGGCATTTGCCGCAAATCGCGTGGGCGAAGACCAGCAAGGGCTGGTGCAGGGCGTGATTGCGTCGTTATCATCTGTCGCGGCTGTAGCCGCACCGCTGGTGTTGACGGGCGTGTTTGAACGCTTTGTGAGCGGTGATGGCTTATATCTCCCGGGCGCCCCATATCTTTTGGGTGCGCTCATGATTGTTGCAATCATCCCGCTGATCTTGCGCATGGATAAACCTGGGGTTGGTGGTGACCCTTAGGCATCGGCCATCATTCCAGCCACATCCAGCATCCTGCAGGAAAAGCCCCATTCATTGTCGTACCAGCCAAAAATGCGGACCAGCCCGCCTGCAGTGACTCGTGTTTCCGGCAGTGAGACGATGACGCTTTCAGGGCGGGCGCGCAGATCGGTCGAGACGAGCGGTTTGTCGGTCCAACCAATAATCCCGTTTTGCGCGCGCAGCAGCGCGTGGACAGCGTCCAAGCCAACCGGACGATCCAATGTCACGGTCAGATCAACGGCAGAGACCGAGGCGACTGGCACGCGGACCGCCGCCGCCTCGATCCGGCCAGCGATATCGGGCAGAACCTGGTTGAGCAATTGCTGTGCCGATGTGGTGGTTGGACCATGGATATTGCAGCAGCCCGGCTGCGCAGCATGTCCCCACGCGGGGCATCAATGCTGGGCTGGCTGCCCGTATAGCAGTGGATCGTCGTCATCCATCCGGTCTGCAGACCCCAGGTGTCATCGATCAGTTTGACCAGCGGCGCGAGCGCGTTCGTCGTGCAGGACGCGTTCGAGACGACCAGCTGATCACCCAACAGATGATCATTGGCACCCAGCACCATGGTCAGGTCCGCGGTTTCCGAGGGCCCAGAGATCAGGATGCGCCCAGCACCAGCCTGCAATCCCCGTTCGGCAAATGCGCGGTCACCGGCCCGGCCTGTACATTCAAATATGATATCGACATCGGTCAGATCGACATCACGCAGGTCCGTCATCCGGTGCAGCGGGATGGGATAGCCATTGATGACAAGGGTGCTACCCTTCAGCTCGGCGGTGCCTGTGAATGGGCCAAAGACGCTGTCATAGGCGAACAGATGCGCACATAGATCTGGGGCAGCGATGTCATTGATCCCAACGATCTGAATGCCTGGCCAATCGCCACTGGCCCAGGCACGCAATGTCGTCCGCCCAATGCGCCCAAATCCATTGATAAACACGTTTTGCATGATGGCTACTCTCTACGTCGTTGCCGGGATGCTGCACCGTTGCGTCACTTGTCACAAGCGGGGTTTCACAACGCGATGACGTCGTTATACAAGGCGGCAAGCAGGGCTTGGGTGGCAGCGTTTACCAACACATCAGAGAATCGGTGCCGAATCTGTTTAAGAAGTGGTTAAATTAGTAGCCAGTCGCTGAAAGAACGGCCGCATGACCGACGGGA
>JBCBDL010000240.1:0-2094 GCA_038529695.1 Pseudomonadota bacterium
GGGTGCCGTTGGCGAAGACATTCTTGCCATCCGCATCAATCACCGAGAAATGTGTGTGCAGACCGTTGCCTGAATAATCTTCGTAAGGCTTGGCCATGAAACTCGCGGCCATGCCGTGATTGCGCGCAAGGCCACGGACCAGCATCTTGAAAAGCCATGCATCATCGGCGGCTTTCAACGCATCGGACACATGTTCGAGGTTCACTTCAAACTGGCCAATGCCACCTTCCGAAATCGCGGCCTCTGCCGGGATGTCCATCGCATCGCAGGCATCATAAAGCTCGTTAAAGAAGCGATCAAATGCGTCGAGCGCACGCAGTGATAGGATTTCCGCCCCAGCGCGCCGCTTTCCCGAGCGTGGCGATTTGGGCTGGCGGATCTCCTTGCCGGAATCGTCGACGAGGTAGAATTCCATTTCCGTCGCCACAACCGGTGTCAGGCCTTGAGCCGTGTAGCGGGCGACCACCTGTGCGAGAGCGTGCCTTGGATCGCCTGCAAATGGTGTGCCGTCTTCGTGAAAGGCCCAAAGTGGCAGAATGGCCGAGGGTGACGAAAGCCAGGGCATCGGGACATAGCCACGCTCGGTCGGGCGCAGCACACCATCCGCATCACCGCTTTCAAAGACAAGCGGGCTGTCGTCGATATCCTCACCCCAGATATCAAGGTTGAGGACTGACAGTGGAAACCGCGTCCCTTCCTGTTCCAACTTCGCAGCAAAGCGGCGCGGTACACGTTTGCCGCGCGCCTGCCCATTCAGATCCGCCGCCCCGCAGCGCACATTGCGCACCTCTGGGTGATCGTCGAGCCAGGTCATCGCACAATCTGTGGTTTGATCCTGAGCTTCTTGCGCGCCTCCTGCGGCAAATGGCGGTTGAGCCGCGCATTCACCAAACCGAAGATGCCGATGATGACGAGCGTGAGCAGAATAAAATATCCCGCCAGGATCGGATAGGGGATGAACGGGTTGAAGGTCTTGTCGGCAAAGTAATTCGCATAATAAAGCGCGTCACCCCGTTGTTGCAGCGCTGGAAAGCCTGAAAAGAAGACAAGTGTTGTCGCGTGAAACAGAAAGATCGCCTCATTTGTATAAGCGGGCCACGCGAGCCGCAGCATCGTGGGCCAGATCACCCGCCGAAACCTTGCCCAGCCTGACAGGCCATACGCGTCCGCCGCTTCGGTGTCGCCTTTGGGGATGGATTGCAGGGCGCCATAGAAAATCTCGCCCGAATAGGCGGCAGTGTTGAGAAACAACACAACCAGCGCGCCCGCCCATGCGGACGTGAACGGATCGAAGAAGGAATTGACGTTCTTGAGGCTGAGAAACAGGAAATAGGCAAAGAAAAACTGGATGAATAATGGCGAGCCTCGGAAAACAAAGATGAACCATTCGGATGGTTTGCGGATGAGCGGGTTGCGGGCCGCCTTGCCAAGCGCCACGGCTGTTGCAAGAAAGAAGCCACTGCAAAGCGCCAGCACACCAAAATAGATGTTCCAAATCATACCGGACCCGATCAGGGTGAATTGCTGACAAAGCGTGAAGTCACTGCGCGGGAGCAGGCGTTCGCCATAGCCGATGCTCCGCAAACTATAGTCGACGACCGTTTCCCAGCAGCTCATGCTGCTGCCTTTCGCTGTGCTTCACCTGCAGCGGTGGCCTGTCCGTGGGTCAGGCGGGCCATGATACGGTCCAGTACAATTTCAGAGACTTTCGTGAAGCACAGGTAGAAAACCAGAAGTGCCAGGAAATACCACATCCGCCAGTCAGGATGCGGATAATCGGTGAATTGCGGCTGCTTCGCCCCGCCCAGTTCGCGCGCCCAATAGACAATGTCTTCGACGCCCAAAAGGAACAGGAGTGGTGTCGCCTTGATCAACACCATCCACAGGTTTGACAGACCAGGCAGGGCATAGACCCACATTTGCGGGACTAGCACGCGCCAGAATGTCTGGCGCCGGGACATGCCGTATGCCTCGGCGGTTTCCAACTGCCCACGCGGGACGGCGCGCATTGCACCGAACAAGACATTTGCCGCGAAGGCCCCAAAAACGATGGCGAATGTCAGGACCGCGAGGAAAAAACCGTAGGTTTCATGC
>JBCBDL010000241.1:0-2062 GCA_038529695.1 Pseudomonadota bacterium
TTTTCGCGCGTCATATCGTTGCCATAGGACAAAAGCCCGGCCTCGATCCGTTCGATCAGGTTGGGACAGCCCGCATGGACATCCAGATCCTTGCCCGCGTCAAAGAGCGCATGCCACAATGGCATGCCGTTTTTGAAGCCATCGACGTAAATCTCAAACCCACCTTGCTTTGAATAACCTGACCGCGCGATGGCCATGCTGACACCTTGGAAATCAAACCATCCAAAGCGAAAGAATTTCGTCGCCCGCACCGCATCGCCAAAGACCCGTGCCATCAGATCATCCGCTTTCGGTCCCTGCACCGCCAAGGGCGAGATATCCGGCTCGTCCACCAGAACATCCAAACGGTAGCCGTAGGCAAGCGCCTTGACCCAGAGCAAAAGGTCACTGTCCGCAATCGAAATCCACCATCGGTCCTCGGACAGCTTCAGACCCACCGGGTCGTTCAGCATACCGCCAGTCTCATCCACGATCGGCACATAGAAACACTGCCCTGGCAGCATGCCGCGCAGATCACGTGGGGTCAGCATCTGCATTAAGCGTGCCGCATCAGGCCCGCGCAACTCCACCTGACGTTCGACCGCGACGTCCCAGACCTGAACAGCGGATTTCAGATGACGGTAATCCGCCTCGACACTTTCGAACACGGTCGGCAGCAGCATGTGGTTGTAGACGGTATAGGCCTTGACGCCCGCCGCCTCGACACCTTCGGAAAACGGGGTGCGGCGCAGCCGCCGCGAAGGGGATATGAACGCCATCAGGCATCCTCCGGCATGAGAAAGAGATCGCTGACCGGTGCGGACAGGCCCGCGGCGGTCATCATGGCATGGACCTGACCCCGGTGATGGGTCTGGTGGTTGAAAAGCTGGATGATGCAAATCGCCTTTGGTTTTGACATCTGCTTTTTCATCGCTCCGGAATACCAATCCAGATCACCCACCAGATCGACAGCATGCAGGCTTTCGGCCCAAAGCCGGATGCGTGCATCCATGCGGAAGCGGTCGGCGGCCCAGACCGCGGGTGTCGGCGCCATTTCAAAACTATCTTCGATGCTCATTTTCGGGTCCGGGGCTTCGCCACCGTCAAACCGGCTCATCCAGAGCATATCGCCCCACAAAAGATGGTTCAGTGTCCGCATGATCGACCCGAAGAACGCACCCCGATCCGCATAAAGATCATCATGCGACATCTCGGGGATCATCTTGCGCAACCCAGTGTTTTGCCAGGCATTGTAGCGTGCCATAAGGCGGCAATATTCCGGCGTGATCAAGGCTTGGGTCCCTTCCAATCAATCGGGCAAATCTCGGCTGATTTACCGCCGAAGTCCCAAACACGGCCATAGTCACGGACCCGGCTTTTGGTCCCTGCGGCAGCAATGATGTCGGGCCCCATCCAGTATTTGGAGTTTGAGATCATGACCGGATGGTCGGGGCTGGCCCCTTTCATCATCTCGATCTCGCCTTGAATCTTGCGCCCGATATAGATGCCGCGCTTGTCGCCATCGCGCACGATCTCGACCTTCTCGCGCTCGGCCCCAATGATCTCGGACACCAGCATAGTGAACAGGCCCGTCGTGCCGCCCGCCTGCCCGCTGAAGATTTTCAGGATACCGTTATAGGCTTTTTGTGTACTGCGCTCATCCACATAGGCCGCGACGCGCCAATTACCTTCGGCCATGCGCCCCGGAATATCCACCAGCAGGCCCACATTCAGGCCGCCCAGGTCCTCGCCCTCAAAGTGGCCTTCATCAATCGCAATCGCCATCCATGCATGGCAATGCCCTTCGGTCGGGGGATGCGCGCCAAGGCTGACCACGCAAGGGCAAAAGACGGTGCAAGAGCAGTTGAGAAACAGCTCCCCCTTGATCGCCCATTCGGTCGGCTTCATCTTGCGGCGCAGCGGATTGCTTTCCATCCGCTGATCGATGCGTTGCGAAACGGGGAGCTTGTCTGCCGGTGGTCGCTTTGTCTTTTCAGCCATATCGCGTCCCTTTCCTTACACAAACGCCAAAACCAAACCTGCCACGATCAGCAGCACACCGGTTGGTTTGATCACAAGATGC
>JBCBDL010000242.1:0-2058 GCA_038529695.1 Pseudomonadota bacterium
CCCCTGCAAAGTTGATCCAAATTTCAAAGTTATCTATCAGCCCGTTCGCAAATTCCTTGTCCGATGAGTGAATAGTGACAACCCAAGCTGCAACGCCAAACGCCACGAAACGGGTGGTTTCACTAAGCCTACTTGTAATGATATTTTTTTGCTCCAAGCGTTCTGCTCGGGCCTTGTTTAGGCCAATCTCATTCATGCTCTTCCAACCTCTATTATTGGGCCGGCATCGTCTGTATCGTTGTCGTTTGGCGATAGTTGCAAAAGCGCCAGTCGCCCGATGCGCACTGATTTCGGGCTGTAATCATCCCGCAGACGCATCCGCTCTGCGACGGAGACGTGGTATTCCCGCGCATTGGCTGGCCCCAGACGCCAAGCATAAAGCGGGCCAGAGCGTGGTGCGACATCTGGTGACGGTACGCCGGGATCACCATCGACATCCGGGATCTTGACCGTATCGGCCAGGATCAGCCCCAGCTTTGTCGCACCTTCGGCGATCCAAGCCAGCGGGAATGACACCAATTGGCGCGTGGATTTGCTGCCCCCGACAGTGCCGTGATCGCCGACAAACCAAAGCTGCTGATAGGGCAGATCAGGCCCGGTCGCCCCCGCATTGCGGTGATCGAGATTATCCCAGCCGGTCGGCTCAAACAGGATCCGTTGTTCATCAAGCGCCAGCGCATGCCGCGCATGTTTGACCATGCCGGATAGCTTCATGTCATAGAACTGGTAGCGGCGATTGAAAAACTTGGCCACAGGCCCCAGCAATGACACCGGCAGGCCCATCGCACCCACCGTATCCCACACGCCGATATAGCGGATATCCACGATATGGCCCTTTTTGTCGCGCGCTTCCCAATCCTCTTCGGACGTGGCGATATGGGGCGACAGCGCTTTGCGCTGGGTCCAAAGCGGACCTTTGTCCAGTTCAGGACCCTGGCGTTTGTAAAGCCACCAGGCCCTGTTCAGCGTAAAGGCGCTTTTGATCCGTTCTTTCGGGACGATCCCGCATTTGCGGATCATCCCGCCCAGTGACCGGGCCGTGTATGCACCCCGCGAGAACCCGAATATGTAGATCTCATCCCCTGGCTCATAATGCTGGCAAAGTTGTTGATAGCCGCGTCTGACATTCTTGCCCAAGCCCCAGCCAAAGGCGCCGCCGCCCAGTTTATGCAGCAGACCGATCAGACCTTTGGTGATCTTGCTGGTGCCGACACCGGGAATGTAGATCACCACTTGGTTTGTCTTGTCGTTCAGACAGGCATCGCGCAGCTTCACCACATTTGTTGGTATTTCCATTGTGGGGGAATTCCACGTGCCATCGCACAGAATTGCAATCCGTTTCATGGTTAAATTCCTTGTTTTAATGGGGTGAATGTTGCCGCAACGTAAACGATCTGGCAAGTCGGCATTTCCTGACCACCTGTTGAATATCCCGGTACTCCGCTATCTTTTGGGGTATGCGAAACGCGCCCGCCTTGTTCACTTTGATCGTCACGCTGACCTTCGTCGTCTCACCGTTCCTGACGGTACCGTTTAGTGGGTTTCGGGCGGATCAGTTGCCGATCCCTCAAATCGAACCACCCGTCCAACCTGCCGGTTATGCATTCGCTATTTGGGGGCTGATTTATGGGTGGCTCGTCGTCTCGGCCCTGTTTGGGATCATCAAACGCGGCGATGATCCGGCATGGGATCGCGCGCGCTGGCCGCTGGTTGTCAGCCTTGGCGTCGGCACACCATGGCTGGCCGTGGCCAATTCCAGTGCGATCTGGGCGACGATCCTGATCTTTGTGATGGCGTTTGGCGCAATCCTGGCGCTGATCCGTGCGCCGCACGCTGACATCTGGTTCTTTCGCGTACCAATCGGCATTTACGCGGGCTGGCTGACGGCCGCATCCTTTGTTTCACTTGGCAGCACCGCAGCAGGATATGGCGTGCTGACCGGGCAATTGGGCTGGGCCTATCTGGGTATCGCGGGCGCGTTGTGCGTGGCAACGCCTGTATTGAAGAAAACCATGGTCCCGTCTTACGGGCTGACGATTATCTGGGCGCTGATCGGGA
>JBCBDL010000243.1:0-1989 GCA_038529695.1 Pseudomonadota bacterium
CAACTGAGCAGGGTTGGCACCCGACGCTGGTATGGCGTTTTTCACGGCAGGCGGGCTCAGTTTGCCACCAGTTGCTGTTGCGGTTTGGGCTTTGGTGAAACGTGGGGGTTTTATTGTAACTCGGTGCATTTATTGATGCTCAGGAGAGGTCATTTGCAAAACCACCGCGAAGGGCAGCTTTGTCCGCTTTGAAGACATTGGACGCTGAATTTGGAGTGCCGTACCGCCGCAAGTCCGCTTTGAGCCGATTCTGTGGAAAAACAGCGTGTTTCGGGCGCAGAAAGTATCGGCATGAACAGCGTGCGAGCGCCTTTCTGATCAGGCTTTTCGCGGTTGCTGCGTTGCGGGAAAGATCTTTGCCAGTTTGCGGAGGTTCTGGGCGGTGGCGGCGAGGAGAAATTCGTCGTTTGCGCCGCATGGGCCACGTAATCGAAGGCGTCCTAGACCGAGGATGCGTTTGAGGTGGGCGAAGAGCATCTCAACCTTCTTCCGGAGCTTCATTGAGATGTCGTATTGGCGGGTCTTGGCGATCTCACGGGCAACTTGGCGGGCGTCCTCATGTTCTTCTCGACTAATCTTGCGGGCATCGGCGTTCGGGCAGCACATGGCTTTGGACGGGCAGGCCTGACAGACCTCTTTCAGAGCACGATAACGGGCGGTGCCCTTGCCGGTCGGACCCCGGTTCGGGTCTGAGTAGTTGCGACGGAACTGCTTGAGGGTGTGACCCTCCGGGCAGATGTATTGATCGTTTGCGGCGTCCCACTCGAAGTCAGCGCGGGTCCAGGTTCCGTCGTTGCGTACTGACTTGTCGAACACCGGAATGTGCGGTGCGATCTTGCGGTCGACCAGCCAGCCCAGCAGCGGCCCGGTGCCATAGGCCGTGTCGGCGATCAGGCGTTCAGGGTGCAGGTCGAACCGCTCCTTCACCCGCTTCAGCATGGTCTTGGTCGATCCAACCTCGGCCTGTCGGATCGAACGGGTGGCTTCCACATCAACGATGACGCCGTGATCGGTGTCGATCAGATAATTGTCGGAATAGCTAAAGAAGGCTGGGCCTTTGCGCGCTGCTGTCCACTGGCTGGCCGGATCGGAATGGGATGTGAACTTTGGCTGCACCTCGCTGGCAGCGCCGAACGCAGCCTCGTCCAGCGTGTCAAGATACTCGCGAACCGCGCGCGGTGCTTCTGCCAGGTCGATGCTTGCGGCGTCCCAGTCCTCCTTCGACGTTGAGTTCTGTTTGTTCACATCAGCCTCGATCAGGCTTGCATCGATGGCCATGCGCTGACCGCTGACGAGGCCTTCTTCAATACACCGTGCCACCGTCGTCTCAAACAGATGACGCAGCAGTTCACTCTCGCGGAAGCGCCCGTGTCGGTTCTTGGAAAAGGTGGAGTGGTCAGGCACGCGATCATTCAAATCGAGACGACAAAACCAGCGGTAGGCCAGGTTCAGATGCACCTCTTCACACAGACGCCGTTCGGACCGAATGCCGAAGCAATAGCCTACTAAGAGCATCCGGATCAGGAGTTCAGGGTCAACCGAAGGACGACCTGTATGGCTGTAGAAGTCTGAAAGATATTTGCGGATGCTGCCAAGATCGACGAACCGATCGATGCAGCGCAGCAGGTGATCTTGGGGAACATGACCCTCCAGCGAAAACTCGTAGAATAGTGCCGCCTGTGCTTCCTGTCTCGGTCCCATCATCGCCAATCCCTCCCTACAGGACGAATTGAATCAGCGCCTTACGCTTCGATCAAGCTAGAGTTTTTCAACGGAATAAGCCCTTTCAGGACGTTGTCCGATCCCATGCTCACTGAATATAGCATTGAGGCCGATTTGTTTGTTTTCTAACCTCCGCAAATGAAAAAAGCTGTTCTTTGGATTGTTGGTCTTGTTGTTGGTGTGCCTGTCGCGGTCGTTACATTCGGTGCGCTTATGCTGTTTGCATTTTATCCGGCAAAGCACGCATGGAATGTATATCGGATGGAT
>JBCBDL010000244.1:0-1989 GCA_038529695.1 Pseudomonadota bacterium
CCGAAATGGGGCTTGAGGAAGCAGGGCTCGACCGGTTGATCCGGGCGGGTTACGAGCTTTTGCACCTGCAAACCTATTTCACCGTTGGCCCGAAAGAGGCGCGCGCCTGGACGATCAAGGAAGGTACTTCAGCCCCGCAAGCGGCGGGTGTGATACATGGGGATTTCGAACGCGGCTTTATCCGCGCGGAAACGATTGCTTATGATGATTTTGTGACATTGGGCGGCGAACAACCAGCGAAAGAGGCTGGCAAAATGCGTGCAGAAGGCAAAGGCTACATCGTCAAGGACGGCGATGTGATGCATTTCCTTTTTAACACGTAACTATGCAGGCTCTGGCGTCAGAGCCTCCCAATGCTCACCCATGGCGACGATGCAGGATGTGCCGTTGGCGTAGTTCTGCACGATCGTCCAATCCCCATTGCGCGGGACGATCCAGATCTCAATCAGCGCTTCGGGGTCGCGGACACCGCGGGCCTGTTGGGTGGCACCCATCACATGTTCAAGCTGATGTTTGAGACGGCTGCTATCGTCACAGATCACATCGGTCAATCGCGCCTGTGACACCTGTGGAATGCTAAGGCAAAGCCCGACACACAGGGCAATACTGGTTTTCATGGCTGCTCGCCTTCATTTTGCGATCCACGTTTATGTAACAGTATTATGACAATTTGCCTAGAAATTGGTGAAGGCAAGGCGGTGCTTTGGCCCATGGGCACTGAAATCCAAACGGCGCTATGGCCGATTTGCCGCAGATCGCTGCAAAAGCGGGCCGTTTGCCTGTTTTCAGCCGTGCAAAACGATGCGTGCACTGGCTATGCTGCTTTGCGTGGGGGCACATCAAAGGGATTGATCATGCAAAATCTGCGTGTTGCCGCCGGTTTGGTAGGCATTCTTACACTGGCCGCCTGTGATGTAAGCACATTCAGCGCCCAAGCATATCCGGATCGCACCCAGTACCAGTTCCTAACCGCGGACCGCAGCATGGTGCATACATATGCCTGCCTGCCCAGCGACAGTGAAGCGCGCACCAAATCGCGTGCTGCCAGGGCACATGTTTACGTGGATGAGGGGATCCAGTCGGCCCAAAGGCGCTTTCCTGTGCAACCAGGCCTGGCCGGTGGCCTTGCCGCGCGGGCCGAGGTGAATGCCGAGATCGCCCAGATATCCAGACAGGCCGAGGCTGAATATCGCTGCATCCTGCTGAACCGCAAAAACGCCTAATCCTCGTTCCCGCGCAGGCGCTTGGTAATCTTGTTGGCCCGGGCTGGCGGTAGCGTTGGGGCATTGTCACGCATCTTTTGCACTTGCGCCTCTGCCCCCGCGATTAGCGATTGGATATGTACGGCCTCTGGCAGGTTCTTCCAATACTTCTTGGGCATCTCGGACGTCATCGCCTGCACTTTCAGCCGTGCAGGATTGAAGATGTTGCAGAAATACGTGCCCCACAGCGTCTCTGCCGCGTCCTCAGGCAAATCCGGTTTCGGCTGACCGGGGTGGAATGACAGGTTCCCATCGACAAATTGCGCGGTCACGTCCGGTGTTGCGATCATCCAGTCCATATCGGCAAAACGGCGGGCAAAAAATGGTGCGGTGGGTTCAACTGTGTGATGCGTCGGTTCAAACCAGGCTGCAAAGCTGCGCCGGTCGCCACCTTGGCGCAGGTCGCGGAACCGCACGAAGGCCTTCATCTTGTGCTGGCAGCGATGCACAGCCTTCTCCATCTGGCGCAACTTGGCCAAGTCCGGGTCGGCGCGGTCCTGCATCAGCCCTTTTTCATGCCGCAGCCGCCAGAGCAGCGCATAAAGACGCCCGAACCTTTGTGGATCTTTGTGCCAGACGACAGAATTGGCGAGGCCGAGAAAGCTCTGCGGTGCTTTGATGCGCCGCGTGACCGGGGGCAGGGGGGTGGCGGTTGCGAACAATTCACCCATCTCGCTACCGAAATCCCACAGCACCTGATCTGGTGACACACCAGCGCCGATCAACC
>JBCBDL010000245.1:0-1909 GCA_038529695.1 Pseudomonadota bacterium
GCCTCGTTCCTCGCTTTTGAGGCGCGGATCGGGATTATCGCTGCCATCGCTCTGGGTGCGATCCCATTCATGCTTGCCGACAGTTACCTGACTGAAGGTGGCCGCGCGCCGCTCTGGCGGGTGCTGGCGGTGCGCACCGCAGCGCTGACCTCACTCGGCATCGCCACCGCGCTGGACCTTGAAGGGCTCTTCTTTCTCCTCCTCATCATGCCCATTATCCTGTTGTTTTTTCTGCTCTTTGGCACGCTCGCCGGATGGGTCGGGCGGGCCACGCACCGTCCCGTCGCGGCAGGGTTGGGCTTGGGCGTCTTCCTCGGCTGGGCGCTGGGCGTGACCTTTCCGCTTTTTGCGGTCTGACGCAAAGCCACAAAAATTCCCCGTAACAAATCTGCTTGTAATTCCGCCCCCAAACCCCGACATAACTCGTGTCGCTAGCGGTGACGCCTTTCCCCTGACATCTTCAAGAAAAGGATGCACCAAATGCACCTGATGAAATCTGCCGCTGTGCTGGCCATGCTTGGCCTTCCTGCAACCCCGCTTTCCGCGCAAGAGGTCACGCTGCGCTTTCAGCACTTCGTGTCGCCTGCCAGTGCCAACCCCACCTATTTCATGCAACCCTGGGCCGACGCGATTGAGGAACAATCGGACGGTCGCATCAAGGTTGAGCTTTACCCATTCATGCAACTCGGTGGCTCTGCCGCGAACCAATACGACCTGATCCGCGATGGTGCGATTGACGGTGGCTGGGTGATCCCCGGCTATCAGCCCAACCGCTTCCCAGAGGCTGAAGCGCTGGAACTGCCCTTTATGACCACGAAATCGGGCGAAGAGGCCTCTGCCGCCGCATGGACGTTCACCCAAGACTACCTGATGGATGACTTTGCCGACGTCCACGTTATCGCCGCCCATATGCACGGGCCCGGCATCGTGCATAAACGCGGTGCGGCTGTCGGCACGGTCGAGGATTTCGCGGGCCTGAAGCTGCGCGGCCCCTCGCGCCCTGCGACCCTACTGCTCGAAGAACTTGGCGCCACACCCATCGGCATGCCCGTCCCGCAATTCCCCGAAGCCCTGTCCAAAGGCGTCGTCGATGGTGGCGTGATCACGTGGGAAATGTCACCGTCGCTGAAGCTGAACGAGCTGACTGACAGCCACACGGATGTGGCCGGGGACCGCGCGCTCTATAACCTCTATTTCATCTGGGCGATGAACAAGGATGTTTACGAGGGTATGCCCGAAGACTTGCGTGCGATTATCGACGCCAATTCGGGGATGATGGCGAGCCGCTGGGCAGGCCGGGCACATGATACGGGTGATGTGGTTGGGCGTGATCTGATGGCGGAAGATGGCAATGAGATTGCCGAACTGTCCGTCGAACAAACCGACCGGATCAAAGCGCTGGGCGAAACCGTGACCGTTGAGTGGATCGCCGAGATGGATGCCAAGGGCTATGACGGCGCCGCATTGGTTGATGCCGCCCAAACCGCCGTCGCGGCGACCCGCGAAACGAACTAGCCTAATCAGCTTGGGAAATCAGTGTTTCGGTGGCAAAAAACTTCCGCCCGGCTAATAGGCCGGGCAGCCCCCGACCCTCCCCACGGGAGGGGGCTTCACCCCCACCCAGGGTCGGGGGCTGCCCTACGTCGCAATTCATGAAGTTGCGGCTTGGGTCAGTCTGGTTTCGTCTTCAGGTAATGCGCGCGACCACGTAGTCGGCCAGATCGACCAGCATCGTGCGCAACGGATGGTCGGGCAGGGCGTCAAGTGACGCCTTTGCCTTGCCTGTCCAAGCAATGGCATCTTCGAGGGTGCTTTCCATCGTGCCATGCTTGGCGAGCAGGCTGATCGCGTGATCCAGATCACCGTCCTCCTGTCTGCCCTTCGCGATGGTCCGCTCCCAAAAGGCGCG
>JBCBDL010000246.1:0-1889 GCA_038529695.1 Pseudomonadota bacterium
GTTATGGCTTTCACTACACAACCATAGACAGATGAACCCGGTCTTTGTTCGACTATGCCGGTGGGTTGTATCTCAGCCTGTTGCGCTGTCAAGACGTTGATCAAGCAGGTATCATGTTGACGTTGTTGAAGGTGCCGGTCCAGCAAACTGCGAAGGACCTACCAGTCGTTTCCGGCTTATCTAACATGCCGTTTCAACGTCCGATACACGGTGGGTCGCGACACGGAAAACACCTCAGCCAGATCGCTGATGGAATAGTCGCCTGTGCCGTGCATCCGGCAGAGTTCCTTTTGCTGCTTGTCGGTGAGCTTTGGCTGTTTCCCTCTCAGTTTTCCCTTGGCGCGGGCGATTTTCATGCCTTCGCGTGTGCGCATGCGGATCAGGTCAGATTCAAACTCTGCGAAGGTGGCAAGGATGTTGAAGAACATCTTTCCCATTGGATCGGTGGGGTCGTAGACAGAGGCACCCAAAGCAAGCTTCACGCCTTTGGCTTCAAGCTGATCAGCGATAGCGCGGGCGTCGGGAACAGAGCGGGCCAACCGGTCCAACTTCGGGACAACGAACGTGTCGCCCTTGCGCACTGCCGCCAAGGCCTGATCCAGTCCAGGACGCGCGCGGCTTGTGCCAGTCAAACCATGGTCCGCATAGATGCGATCTTCCGCGACGCCGAGATCTATGAGCGCCGCTGTCTGCGCAGTCAGGTCCTGCTTGTCGGTGGAACACCGCGCATAGCCAATGAGCGTGTTTGTCATGTGACGGTTGTACGTTTAGGGCACCTTCATTGCAAACCTTATCGTACCATCTATACGAGACAGGCTTTATTCTGGTATCCGAGTGCTTTGGTAGACCCACCAAACCGTCCGCTGACCGAACCTCATTCGGACACACATATTCCCTGACAACAGGACATTGCCCATGCCCAGACGGCGTATTCTGAGCGACCGCCAACATGCCGCACTGTTTGATCTTCCGACTGACCAAGCGGCTTTGTTGAAGCACTACACCCTGGCTGATGATGATATCGAACACATCCGCGGCCGGCGCGGCGCACAGAACAAACTTGGTTTTGCTTTGCAACTTTGCGCCTTTCGCTATCCAGGCCGTTTGCTGACGGCCGGGGAGGTCATTCCCACACAGGTGTCGGAGTTCATTGCTGCACAGATTGGTGTGAAAGCCGACGATCTGATCCATTATGCAGAGACTGACGTTACTCGGCGAAGGCACCTTATAGAGTTACGCCATCTCTACGGATACAAGATGTTCTCGGGCCGCGGTGCCGGTGCCCTCAAGGAATGGCTTGCCGAAGAAGCCATCATCGCACGGTCGAACGAAGACCTGGCGCATCGATTTGTCCAGAAATGCCGCGACACCCTAACAATATTGCCAGGACCAACGGTAATTGAGCGCCTATGCGCGGAAGCGTTGGTTGCAGGCGAACGCAGCATTGAGACACTGATCGCAAGCCGCCTAAATGCTCCTGCCTCGGCACAGCTTGATATCTTGCTGACATCACAGCTCGATGAGCGTCTCAGTCGATTTGTCTGGTTACGTCAGTTCGACGTTGGCAAGAACTCCGCCGACATGAACAAATTGCTAGATCGTCTGGAATATCTGCAGGGTATCTCATTGCCATTGGATCTACTGGCGGATGTCCCACCGCACCGTGTGACGCGGCTGCGCCGACAAGGCGAGCGCTATTTTGCAGATGGCTTACGAGACATTTCCAGCGACAGGCGATTAGCCATTCTGGCGGTCTGCGCCAGTGAATGGCGTGCCGCCATCGCCGACGCCATCATTGAGACCCATGATCGGATTGTCGGCAAGACGTGGCGGGATGCAAAGCGCATATGTGATGCCCATGTTGCGGATGCGAAGGCATCCCTGCATCA
>JBCBDL010000247.1:0-1882 GCA_038529695.1 Pseudomonadota bacterium
AATACGACACCAGAGGGGATGGCGCTTTACCAGGGTGCTGGGTTTCGCGATGTGGGGGTGATTTGCCAGAACCAGGGCATTGCGCGGTGCACACGCGAAACCGGCGATGCAGTTCTTGCTGGGCGCTATGTCGCCTCGCAGATCATGGAGTTTGATCAAAGGGTCACTGGTTTGCAACGCTCCCACATCTTGGAGACGATGTTGGCGATTAGTGACGTTGCAATATCAACGAATGCGTTGGGGGAGTTGTCGGGTTACGCGCTCTGCCGCGCGTTCGGAATGGGCCGTGTCATTGGTCCGGTCGTCGCATCTGACACTTTGACAGCAAAGGCGCTTATTGCACTCTTCCTTGACCGCTATAGGGGTCAGTTTTTGCGGATAGACACGCCCGCCATGCATGGCTTGTCCCCGTGGTTGGCTGCGCATGGCCTCACCGAGGTTGAACCTGCCACAGCGATGCGGATTGGTGCAGATGATCTACAGCCCGCCTTTGCTTTGGCCAGTCAGGCCTTGGGCTAACATGGTTTGTGGACGGTTAATTCTTAGTTGAGAATCGTTCGCAAGTGAGGTATGTCAAACTACGTGCCAGCCATACTGCGCCAGCCATCGGAACAAAGCGTTGGAGAACGACGATGGTCGGCAATCTGGTTCCTTATCTGATCATGCTTGCAGCAACAGGTTTCGCACTTTGGCGCGACGCGCCTTATGCAACACTTTTGTTCATCGTGGTCATGGCCGCATGGTACACGGTACGCATGGTACTGACGCAAGGGGCATCGCTTGAGGTCAAGGAAGAGCGCGATGCACAGCGCGAACGCCCACTTGCCGGGATTGTCGGTATTGGGATGATTATCCTCCCACTTTTGACACTAGCGACACCTTTGCTGGATTTCGCGGCCTACAAGGCTGTGCCCGGTCAGGTGGCCATCGGAACAGTTGTGGCAGTCATTGGCGTCTATCTTTTCTGGCGGTCGCATGCGGATTTGGGCGCGATGTGGTCGGCCCATTTAGAGGTTCGCGACGGGCACCGTCTGATTACGCATGGGATCTACGGCCGGATCCGTCACCCGATGTATAGCGCGATTTTCCTGATAACGCTTGGGCAGGCTCTGATCTTAACCAACTGGATCGCGGGGCCAATTGGCTTGGTGGCATTTACCGCGCTCTATCTGATCCGAATCGGCCCGGAAGAGCGGATGATGGCCGACCAGTTTGGCGCTGCATGGGCGGACTATGCCGCGAAGACGCCACGGCTTGTGCCGCGATGGGCAGCCGGTGCGCGCTAGTAGTTGAGTGAATCCAAGAATGTGCTCACCAGTCGATTGAATTGTTCTGGCTGTTCGCGCATGGGCCAATGTCCAGCATCAAGCACCTCCAGTCTTGCGTGCGGCATCTGCTTTGCCGCCATCTGAACGGCTTCAAGAGGAACGAGGGCATCTTGCGCCCCGTGAATGAAAAGAGTGGGTTGCGCGATGCGATGGAGGTCTTGCATGTAAAACGAACGGAGGCGCCTTGCGGTCATCTCGCCCCGCTGAAAATGCGTGAAGGGCGTGCCACTGTCTGCTGATGCGAGGACATCGCTGACCTCGGCAACAAGTTCAGGCGTCACCTTGTGTGGGTCGACAAAAAGTCCGGCAACAGTGCGCCGCAGCAAACTGGGATATCGCCGCATCGCTGCGTATGAGATGGCATTCAACGGCAGTCGCGTCAGTAAGAACGACAACAGGTGATATGGCGCGCGGGGGGCCACGCCATACGTACAGACCGGTATCAGCGCGTTGACGCGCATTGGGTGGTTGATCGCTGACCAAAGCGCGGCACCACCCCCCATTGAGATACCGACCATGGCAGCATTGTCGATTTTCAGATGATCAAGAAGCCC
>JBCBDL010000248.1:0-1834 GCA_038529695.1 Pseudomonadota bacterium
CCTCGAGGGAGTTACAGTCCCCTGCCACACCTTGCGGCCTGTCGCCCACTGACGGGCTGATTAAACGCCACCCCAAAGCCCGTCAACCGCAAAAGTCGCGGGCCTTCACTTGGCTGACTTTGTCGGGTATCGCGCATGTGTTGCGGCCGAAACAGGAACCGATCATGAAGAAACCAAAGTGGGTGATCGCCAAGGAACAGGCGAAACGGGCCGCCGCGCAAGAGACGGTCTGGCTTTTTGGTTTGCATGCCGTGCGCGACGCGCTCATGAACCCTGCGCGTGAAAAACTGCGCTTGGTCGTCACCCGCAATGCGCTGGACCGTTTGGGTGATACCATCGCCGCAGGCGGGCTAGAGCCTGAAGTATCGGACCCCAGAAAGTTTGCGGCACCCATCGATCCACAATCGGTCCATCAAGGCGCGGCGCTAGAGGTCAAGCCGCTCGACTGGGGGCGGCTTGAGGATCTCGCGCTCGGCGATGGGCCAAATCCTCCGCGCATCCTCTTGCTCGATCGTGTGACCGACCCGCATAATGTGGGCGCCATCCTCCGCTCTGCCGAAGTATTTGGCGCGCGCGCTGTCGTCGCGGTGCAGCGGCATGCGGCACCGGAAACGGGTGCATTGGCGAAAACGGCCAGTGGCGCGTTGGAACGCCAACCCTATCTGCGTGTGCGTAATCTGGCGGATGCGATGACCACCCTTCAGCAAATGGGATATCTGGTGCTGGGGCTGGATGGTGAGGCTGACCAGACCATAGAAGCGGCCACCGACGGTAAACGTGACCGTCCCATAGCACTTGTGCTGGGTGCCGAAGGTCCCGGATTGCGCGACAAGACCAAGGAAACCTGCGACCAGCTAGTGCGCATTGACGCGGCAGCCGCATTTGGTTCGCTCAACGTCTCGAATGCGGCGGCGGTGGCCTTATATGCAGTGAAACACTGACGATAAGGATGCAGGCCGATGGGTGCGACCAAAATAACGACTTGCTGCTATTGCGGCACCCGGGCCGCACTGGTTTTGCGCGGCAAGGACCGGCATGAACTGACCTGCAGCAATTGCGGTGCGCCGATCCATGCGATGAAAATGTTACCGAAAGAGGTAACACACAAGCGCAGCAAAGTAACCAAGCATGGCTACAAAGCGCCTAAGCCAAAGCGCGAATACCGTTATGATGACTATGTGCAGCGCCCTAAAAAACGCCGCAAGAACAAGAGCTTTGGGCGCAAAGTTATCTCAGGTCTATGGGATGTGCTGGAGGACGTCGTGGACGAGGTCTTTGACTAACATGCCTTCACCACCGGTCACGCCTTGGCGAGGTGGGTAGGCATATTCACAATCTGCGCGCATCTTGAGGCAACACATGCTTGACCGGAGCTGCCCGCACAATGATGACACGCCGCCATGCCCTTGCCTCGCTCGCCGCGATGACGCTCGCCACCAAACCGGCCTTTGCCGGGCCGGCAGCCGTCTATGCGCAAGCCGGGTATGCCATTCACGGATTTGATCCGGTGGCTTATTTTCGCAAGGGGTCACCCACTGCAGGCAACGATGCACATCGTCTGATGTGGCGCAAAGCGATCTGGCGGTTTGAGAATGCGGCCAATCTGGCTGCATTCGAAAGCGCGCCTCGCGCATTTGCGCCCCGCTATGGCGGCCATTGTGCGATGTCTCTGACAACGGGCGCGTGGTCACCCAGCACACCGCATGCCTGGGCGATCCATAAGGGGCGGCTCTTTCTGACGCATTCGGTTGCGGCGCGCGATCGCTGGCTTGCCGATCCCGATCACTACATCGCGCAGGCGGATGCGCATTGGCGGGCTGTACATTGGTGATGG
>JBCBDL010000249.1:0-1726 GCA_038529695.1 Pseudomonadota bacterium
CTGATTTCTTCCTCAATCCTGGCCGAGATCACCACGTGGGAATTGCCCTGCGCCGCGGCCATTTCGGCAACGCGCGCCGACTGTGAATTTCCGGTGCCTGCGCTGTCTTCTTCAACATTGCAGACAAATAGCACCGGTTTGGTCGTCAAAAGCTGCAGCATTTTCCACTGCTTGGCATCTTCGGCGTCAATATCGACCGTCCGGGCAGGTTTCCCGTTCTCCAAAGCAGCTTGCGCCATTTCCAATAGGCGCACCTGCTGGATCGCGTCCTTATCGCCGCCGCGCACCTTGCGGGTCAGGTTCTGCATCCGCTTTTCAATGGATTCGAGGTCGGCCAGCATCAGTTCGGTTTCGATGACATCGGCGTCTTCAACCGGATCAACACGGCCTTCGACATGGGTGATGTCGTCATCTTCGAAACAGCGCAGGACATGGGCGATGGCGTCACATTCGCGGATATTGGCCAGAAACTGGTTGCCAAGCCCCTCACCCTTTGACGCCCCTTTGACCAACCCGGCAATATCCACAAACGTCATTCGCGTCGGAATAATCTGTTTCGACAACGCAATCGCGGCGAGCTTATCCAGCCGCGCATCGGGCACGGCCACATCGCCTACATTGGGTTCAATCGTGCAAAACGGAAAATTCGCGGCCTGCGCGGCGGCGGTTCTGGTCAGCGCATTGAACAAGGTCGATTTGCCCACATTCGGCAAGCCGACGATACCCATCTTAAAACCCATGGCGACACTCCTGCTTGGTCGGGGTGCTTCTAGGGGCGCAAGGGGCGGCGCGCAAGCGGCGGAGATGCGTTTGCCCCATTGATTTTCGCCGCCCCATCGCGCACACCGTCCCAAGTTTGAAGACCGGGGACAGGTGATGAGCAGGATCGACGCGAAATTTGCGGAACTCAAAGCGCAAGGGCGCAAGGCCTTTGTGGCTTACGTCATGGCGGGCGATCCTGATTTCGACACAGGGCTGGAGGTTGTCAAAGGCCTGCCCGATGCGGGCGTCGATATCATCGAACTCGGCATGCCCTTCACCGATCCGATGGCCGATGGTCCAACCATCCAACTGGCCGGGCAGCGGGCGCTGGATGGGGGGCAAACGCTTGAAAAAACGCTGGATTATGCGCGGGCACTGCGTGAGACAGATGATACCACCCCAATCGTGATGATGGGTTATTACAACCCGATCTATTCGCGCGGCGTGGATGCGTTTTTGACCGATGCCAAAGCGGCTGGGATTGATGGGCTGATCATCGTGGACTTGCCCCCCGAAGAAGATGATGAACTATGCCTGCCCGCGCAAAAGGCCGGGATCAACTTCATTCGTCTGGCAACGCCCACGACAGATGATCAACGGCTGCCAGCGGTGCTGAAAAACACATCCGGCTTTGTCTATTATGTCTCAATGACCGGGATCACCGGGACCGCAGATGCGCAAGCGGGTGATGTGGGACCAGAAGTGGCGCGGATCAAATCGCAAACGGATTTGCCGGTCATCGTCGGCTTTGGAATCAAGACGCCAGATGCTGCAGAAGCCATCGCAAAGGTTGCGGATGGTGCTGTTGTCGGGTCAGCCATTGTTGAAAAGATCGGCGCGGGCGCGCCGGTCGCAGAGGTCCTGGCCTTTGTCAAATCGCTCGCGGACGGCACGCACCGCGCTTGATCCGTTTTTGTCGGCGAGCCCATTGCCCAAATCCATCAAATCGGTAATCATTCATTAC
>JBCBDL010000250.1:0-1699 GCA_038529695.1 Pseudomonadota bacterium
CGCAGCCACGCTGACAGCAGGCTCCGGTTGCGGCAAGACTGCAACCAGACCCACGCCGATCAAAACAGCGGCACCTGAAAATGATGCTGCGCCGGAATTGTTGACCGAGGCACCTGAACCCGCGGGGCCAATCGGCCCCAGCTTTGACACGTTCCGGGTTGAGCCGGACGGTAGCATGGTCATTGCGGGCCAGGCGGGGCCGGGGCAGGTTGTCGATATCCTGTTGGCGGGTGAGGCGATTGCGCGTGTGACGGCTGATCCGTCAGGTGCCTTTGTAGCGCTGCCTGTAGCCGATCCGTCCGACATACCGCGCCGCCTGATATTGATCGCCGACCCTGACGGTGCGCGGATTACCTCTGACACAAGTTACATCGTCGCACCCATCGCCCCACCTGTTGTTGCCGAGGTGATTGCATCAAGCCAAGCGCCCGCGCAGGTCGCAGCGTCCGAAGCCGACAGCCCCGTTGTGCCGCCTGAACCGGTTGCAGCAGCGGCATCCGCAGAACCGGTGGTATCACCACCCGCTCCCCCCACGGTGCTTGAAGCAGATGCAGATGGCGTGCGCGTTGCGCAAACAGCCCCTGATCTGACCCCACCCAACATCGCGCTGGATGCCATTACGTACGACCCAGATGGTGACGTGCAACTCGCTGGGCGGGCCACCGGCGATGGCGCGGTACAGGTCTATATCGACAACCAGCCGGTGACGGCCTCGCCAGTGCAGGAAGGCGGGGATTGGCGTGTCGATTTGCCGGAAATCGACACCGGCGTCTATACGTTGCGCATTGATGAAGTCGACAGCGCAGGCGAGGTCGTCTCGCGTCTCGAAACACCTTTCCGGCGCGAAGAAGCGGCCGATGTTGCCGCCGTGTTGGCCGAAGAAACGAGTGCCGAAGGGTTTGAGGTTGCCGTCAAAACCGTGCAACCGGGTGCCACACTTTGGGCCATTGCCGAGGAAAATCTGGGCAGCGGGATCCTGTATGTCGAAGTCTTTGAGGCGAATGCCGATCTGATCCGCGATCCGGATCTGATTTACCCCGGCCAGATCTTTCGTATTCCCGACATCACACAGTAGCTGCGCACCACTGGTGTTCCGCGCCGTCCCGTCATAGGTAAGGGGACTGAAACGCGGGACGAGTGATGCGTGGTCTGACAAAAACCGATGCCAATCTGAACGATGCACAGGTCCAGGGCTGGGCTGTGATCAAGCGCGTCGTCCCCTATCTCTGGCCAGAGGGTCAGGGATGGGTCAAACGCCGGGTTGTGATGGCTTTGGTAGTGCTGCTCATGTCCAAGATCATCGCTGTCGGCACACCGATCCTTTACAAACAGGCGGTTGACGCATTGGCGCCCGAGGGTGCAGATGCCGCGACGGTCCTGGGGCTAGGCGCTGTCGGGCTGACACTGGCCTATGGGTTGGCGCGTCTGATGACGGTCGGCTTTCAGCAATTGCGCGATGTGGTCTTTACCCGGGTGGGGCAACGCGCGCTCCGACAATTGGCGTTGGAGACGTTCACGCATATCCACCGTCTGTCGATGCGCTATCACATCACGCGCAAGACCGGCGGGCTGAGCCGAGTGATCGAACGCGGCGTGAAGGGGGTGGATTTCCTGCTGCGATTTTTGCTGTTCTCGATGGGGCCGCTGGTTCTTGAACTGCTAATGATCTCGGTTGTTTTATTTTTTCTTTTTGATGTCT
>JBCBDL010000251.1:0-1664 GCA_038529695.1 Pseudomonadota bacterium
CCGCAACATCAAAAATGGGACCCGGCCTTTCGGGATGAATTCGTGCGCCGCATGGTCACGCTGACCGGCGAAGGCGATGTGCCTGATTTGGTCGTCTGGCCGGAGACGGCGGTGCCGTATCTGTTGAACCATATCGAAGATGACATGCGGCTGTTGTCGGATGCAGCGCGGGGCGCGCCCCTGGTCTTTGGCATCCAGCGCTTTGGCGAAAACCGGGATTTCTATAATGCGCTGGTCGTGATGGGCCCGGGCGGCCAAGTGCAAAGCATCTATGACAAGCGGCATTTGGTGCCTTTTGGCGAGTATATCCCTGGCGCACGCCTGCTGGGACGGGCTGGTGCGACGGGATTAGCACGCAATCTTGGAACCGGCTTTACACCAGGCGCGCAGCCGGGGCCGATCATACTTCCGGGGATTGGCGGGGCGATCCCGCTGATCTGCTACGAAGGCATCTTTGCCGAAGAAATCAGCGATGGTGGTGATCGCGCGCGGCTCTTGCTGCTGATCACCAATGATGCCTGGTTTGGCGAGGCGGCGGGCCCTTATCAGCACCTCGCCCAAGCGCGGTTGCGCGCGATTGAGCAGGGATTGCCGATGGTGCGGGTGGCCAATACCGGGATCAGCGCCATGATCGACCCCAAGGGCCGGATCGTCGAAAGCCTGCCGCTGGGTGTGGACGGGGCGTTGGATGTGGCGCTGCCAGCTGCACTGCCACCCACGCCTTATGTGCGCTGGGGGGAGTGGCCATTTGCGATTGTGCTCTTTTTGCTAACGCTTGGTCACTACATTCTGCATCGGCGCAATAGCGATTGACCTTCGGCGGGTGACCCCATAGACGCGGACAAGGTTCTGTCACAACGGCTTCCTGACGTGGCAGTTATTTTTTTACTGGAGCACATCCCCATGGCACGACAAGACTACATATTTACTTCGGAATCCGTGTCCGAAGGCCACCCCGATAAGGTTTGCGACCGTATCTCTGACGCGGTGCTGGACGCATTTCTGGCCGAAGAACCCGAAGCGCGGGTCGCTTGCGAAACCTTTGCGACCACCAATCAGGTTGTCATCGGGGGGGAGGTTGGTCTGTCGGATCAATCCAAGTTGAAGGATTTCATGGGGCGGGTCGATGATATTGCGCGGGCCTGTATCAAGGATATCGGCTACGAACAGGACAAGTTCCACCACGCGACCTGCAACATCAGCAATCTGTTGCACGAACAATCTGCCCATATCGCGCAAGGCGTGGATGCGGGGGAAGACAAGGACGAGGGTGCGGGCGACCAGGGCATCATGTTCGGCTATGCCACGACCGAGACCGAGGCGCTGATGCCTGCGCCGATCCAATATGCCCATGCGATCCTGCGCCGTCTGGCAGAGGTGCGCAAATCCGGTGAACAGCCGACCTTGCGCCCGGATGCCAAAAGCCAGGTGTCATTGCGCTATGCCGGTGGCAAGCCGGTTGAGGTGACATCGATTGTGCTGTCCACCCAGCATGAACATGAGCATCAGACCAGCGACGATATCCGCGCGATTGTGGAGCCTTATATCCGCGATGTGCTGCCCGATGGTCTGATCACGATCCAGACCGAATGGTGGGTGAACCCAACCGGGACATTTGTGATCGGTGGCCCCGATGGGGATGCGGGCCTGACTGGCCGTAAAAT
>JBCBDL010000252.1:0-1648 GCA_038529695.1 Pseudomonadota bacterium
CGCGCCACCCCAACATCCACCCAGATTGGCAGATGATCAGATGCGCGCCGGGCAGGCCCCCGATCGACCACACCGGCGCGCTTAACGGCCAATCCACGTGACACCGCGATCCGGTCCAAGGCTGCAACGGGCCGGGCTGCGTGAAAACTATGCCCAGGCGCGTGAACCTCAAACCCGTGCAAGACCTCTAGTCCCTTATGGGGCGACCATTCGTTGAAATCCCCCGCGACAACGACACGTTCTGCCGCCGCGACTGCGCGGGCAATAGCACGCAATTGTCCCGAACGATGGCGGCGCATCAAACCAAGATGGGTTGCGACAAGACTGAAATCGTTCAGATCGACCCGCACTGCCCCCCGCGGCTCTAACCCCGGCAGATCAATATGCGCAACGGCGCCATGCTTCAGGCCTTTGCGGATCAGTACTGCGTTGCCGTGCCAACCCAGGCTCACATCGTTGCGGGCCACCGGCACGACGGCGAAATCGGTCTCTTGCGCAATCATGGTCCGACACAAGACAGTGGGACGGTTACCCAACCGCCGATCTGCCTCTTGCAGTGCGACAACATCCGCATCCAGCCCGTTCAGTACCCGCAAAATCCGGCTTGGATCGCGCCGTTGATCCAAGCCACGCGCCTTACGGATATTGTAACTGGCGACGCGCAACCCTTTATCTGTGTTAAGCATATCCCCAACATGGGGCCACTTCGTGCATTAGCAAAGGGGAAGGAAGATGGTCAAAGCACTGTTCTTTGGTCAAAGCCGCATTGTCGCGGTTTTATGGAGCCTTTTGCTTCTGACATCGCTGACCGCCCTGTTTTTAGGCTTTTGGGAGCTGAGCTTTGTCGCATTTGCGACCTTTGCACTTGCCCTGACACCGGCATTTCTTGCATCGCGCCTGCATATCTCACTGCCGGTGCCGTTTCTTGTGGCCACGACACTGTTCATCTTTGCCAGCGTGTTCATGGGTGAGGCTTTCGATTTTTATGAGCGTGTCTGGTGGTGGGATGTTGCGCTGCATGCTGCGTCGTCCGTGGGGTTCGGGCTGATTGGTTTTCTCTTCGTCTTCATGCTGTTTGAAGGCGACCGCTACGCTGCGCCACCCTTTGCAATGGCCTTTATTGCATTTTGCGTCGGGATGACGGTTGGCGCGGTCTGGGAAGTGTTCGAGTTCCTGATGGATACGTGGTTCGGCCTGAACATGCAGAAATCAGGGCTTGATGACACGATGCATGACATCATGATCAACGGGGTCGGTGCCGCATTGGGATCATTTGCCGGATATCTTTATCTGCGCGACAGCGGCGATGGGGTCCTGACCCGGTTGATCGATCAATTCGTTGAGCGCAACAAACAGCTTTACCGAAAGTCCAAGGCAAAGCTGCGCAAGGATCCAGCGGAGTAACGGCTATGGCTCAGGCCGAAACCCGTCTGGGATTGTGTCGCGTCCGTCCAGCACCAGATCGGCCATGACTTCACCTACTTTGGGCGCCATGCCAAACCCGATTTTGAAGCCGCCATTGGCGATGAATTGCCCTGGCCGCTGCGGGTGGGCGCCTAGCACAGGTGCCCGCGACTTGGCGCGGGGGCGTACCCCTGCCCAACGCTCAATCACCTCTGCCCCTGCCAAAACCGGAAACGCGGCGATG
>JBCBDL010000253.1:0-1620 GCA_038529695.1 Pseudomonadota bacterium
CCACCAGCCGCCAATGTCAAAGAACATCGGCGATAGGGGATTCGGGCAATGCAGGTCATCCAGAATCCAGAAGAGGTCTTTTTCACCTTCCTCCCAGGTTACGGGAAATTCATCGGAACCCAGGTTCTGTCCCAGTACATTCGTTTCATCCAAACTCATGCATTCCTCCCAGAAAGCTTGCGGCGTTTCCGCTTTAATTGTTTTGAGAATAAGCGGGCAGATTTGTAAGTCAAGCGATTATCGATAATTCATTATCCATACATCTGTCTTGTGTGTGGAGCCGTCATATTGGATCCAAGGTGTTGTAAATAAATACTATTACTTAGTGCGCTGAAATCTGTCTGGGTGCGTTGAAAAGGTAATTTCAACCGGCATTTGTGTGATTTTACCGCGCTGCAACCCGATTCTCGCGGGCTGCCACACATGGCCCGCTTGGCCGCATCTCGTCGTCTTTGCGACACCCATCCCAATATTGAAAGCTGGGAGGGCTGGGTGTTGCGCGCCGGTGGTGTCTACGCCATTGGCAGTAGCGGAAGATGCCCAATATGATCGCGGAACCGGTAGGCCATGCCTTCAGTTGTGACTTCAAGCACGATTTCCTCGACCCAGTCCGGTTCACCGGTGTCCGGACGCCCCAATCCCTTCCAAAGGATCGCGCGCATGACCGGCGAATGTGTCACGGCAGCCACCACAAGATCATGGTCGCGCGGTACAGCCAGAAAACTTTGTGCGAATTGCAAAACACGTTTGGCGACTGCAGCAGCATTTTCGCCCGGCGCGTTCTCACTGAACAGCCAATATTCGATGCGGTCTGGCGCCGTCAGGAAACCCTCGTAAAAACCCTGCGCCATGACGGCCTCTGGTGTCATTGCAAAGTACTCGCATTGCGAGGCAAAGAATTCCGCTTTTGACCCCAATTCGACGCGGGACCCGGCAAGGTAGACATCAGGGTTGCGCAGCCCCCAGGCCGGTTTCACCTCTGGCGATGTGGGGTCGATGGCCGCGCGCAACGCTTCGGCGGTTTGCCGCGACCGATGGGTCTGTGTGCCCAGAAACACGAATTTGCTGTTCTGCGTTGCGAGGTTTTGTAGCCGCGGGATCGCCGCCTCGATATCTGCGTTCGAGTCTGGGGTAATCGGCATGTCACCTTCATGTGACGGCACTTTTGCGTGCCGCAGGAATGCAAACGTCACCTTTGGCATCGCTTTGCTTCTCCGTCTTACAATCTTGGGGGCAGAAACGCCGCTATCCGGTGCGGGCGGCGGACATCGTCAACTTTTCGCTTGAATCCAATGCGGTCGACCGGTCGTCTTCTATCGCTTTTTGGTGAAAAATATCGTTCATGACCTTTCCGAATGCCTCAACATGCTTGCGCATTTCCATTGCACAGTGATCTGGATCGCCTTCGCGCAACGCTTCGATAATCGGATCATGCCAATGCGCGAGGTCCAGATCAGGTAGACGGCCCATCAAATTGCTGAGCGTGACATAGGTACGCGCTTCGATCATTAGCGACCCCCAGGTTTCAATCAGGATCTGATTACCCGTGGCCTCCATGATTGTGCGGTGGAACAGCACATCCCAATGCGCCATTTTCCGGGCATCGCCGGCCTCAAAGGC
>JBCBDL010000254.1:0-1524 GCA_038529695.1 Pseudomonadota bacterium
AATCAGCGCTGTTGCCGTTGCGAGTGTTTTTGTAATGCGCATCGTGTAATCTCCTTCAGTATGCGTACTCACCACCGGGCAGCATGGAAATCACACCGCCGTGATCTAATGTTCCTGCCTGTTTACCAAACGTCAATCATTTCGTGAACCAACAAGCCTGATTCGGGTCGAATCTGGTGGAATACCTTACTTACTTTCGTGATTTTGACGGCTTATCCCCAGCGTCCTTCAAAATCCGCTGGCACCAAAAGCACGTCCCGGTCGAGTGTCTTGACATCCCTTCGCCCACAAAGTGCCATGGTCGTATCCAGTTCCTTGTGGATCACCTCTAGCGCGGTTGTGACACCTTTTTCACCCATCGCACCCAATCCATTCACGAAAGCACGCCCGATATAGGTTCCTTTCGCGCCCATCGCGAGCGCCTTGAGCACGTCCTGACCAGAGCGGATGCCGCTATCCAGATGCACCTCGACCTTGTCACCAACAGCGTCGACGATCGCGGGAAGCGCACGAATGGATGACAAGGCCCCGTCAAGCTGTCGCCCGCCATGGTTGGATACGATGATTGCATCTGCGCCAAGTTCGGCGGCTTTCTTGGCGTCGTCGGCGTCCAGAATTCCTTTCAGGATCACCTTGCCGTCCCACATTTTCATCAACTCTGCGACACGTGCCCAATCCAGCGCATGATCGAATGCCTCGGCCGTCCAGGCGGCCAGCGATGATGCATTTGACACGCCATGTGCATGACCCACGATGTTGCCGAAGAACCGGCGCTTGGTCTGCAGCATCTCAATGCCCCAAGGCCATTTTGTCGCCAGGTCCGCCATGCTGGCGAGCGTGAACTTCGGCGGTGCTGACAACCCGTTTTTAAGATCCTTGTGCCGCTGCCCCATGATCTGCAGATCAAGTGTGATGACCAGAGCCGAACAGCCCGCATCCTGTGCGCGACCAATCAGGCGGTTCATGAAATCATCGTCCTTCAGGGTATAGACCTGAAACCAGAACGGTTTGTCCGTATGCGCGGCGACATCCTCAATCGAACAGATCGACATCGTGGACAGGGTGAAGGGCACACCGAATTTCTCAGCCGCCCGCGCCGCTTTAATCTCTCCATCCGCCGATTGCATGCCTGTCAGACCGACCGGGGCAAGGGCGACGGGCATCGTCACATCCTGCCCGACCATCTGGCTTGCGGTTGTGCGGTTTGTCATGTCCACCGCCACGCGCTGGCGCAAGCGGATCTGATCAAAGTCAGAGGTGTTTTCGCGGAATGTCTGCTCTGTCCAACTGCCGCTTTCGGCGTAATCGTAAAACATCTTGGGCGTGCGGCGCTTGTGCAGCCGCTTGAGATCATCAATCGTGGTGATCACAGGCATGGCGAAAATCCTCAAATTGGTAATGAATGATTACCGATTTGATGGATTTGGGCAATGGGCTCGCCGACAAAAACCGATCAAGCGCGGTGCGTGCCGTCCGCGAGCGATTTGACAAAGGCCAGGACCTCTGCGACAGGCGCGCCCGCGC
>JBCBDL010000255.1:0-1492 GCA_038529695.1 Pseudomonadota bacterium
AGGGTCGGCAACCGGGAGCGGTGGCGTCAGAAACGGATCAAACGCGCCACCAAACCAAGCGAGGGCTAGTGCAGCCAAGGCAGTGCCACCCCCGCCGATCACCCAAGGTCGTCTGCCGCCGGATGCTTTTTTGGCGCCGGGCGCTGCATCACTGTTTGGGCGCAATACTGCGTCAATCTGCGTGACAAGCGCTGTCGCATCTTCGGGGCGGTTCAGGGGGTCTGGCGCGGTCAGCCCGTCGATGATCCCGCGAAGCAGATCCGGGACGCCATCTGTATCCAGTGGGGCCTGCTTGCGGCGGATGATCTCGCCCGGTGTGGCGCCGGAAAATGGCGTCTCACCTTGCCAGGCGGCCAACAATGTTGCGCCCAATGCGTATAGATCAGATTGCGGGCTGACTTGCCCCTCAAGCTGTTCGGGGGCCGAGTATTCGTATTTGCCTGCAAATTCAGACCCGACGATTGTGCGGGCACCCACCGCGGTGTCCTTGGCGATGCCGAAATCGATGATCGTGGCCTTGCTTGGATCGCCTTGGCGCAGAATGATGTTATCGGGCGATAGATCACGGTGGATGATCCCCTTGGCATGGGTGGCCACCAGCCCCTCTGCCACGCGGTGACCAATGATCAGTAATTCGCGCGGATCCATGCGCCGCCGTGTCATCACCTCGCTCAGCGGCGGGCCTTCGACGTAATCCATGACCAGAAAGACATGGCCATCATCCGACAAAGAGCATTCAGTGTAGCGCACAACCGCCTCATGCTGGATCGCACGCATTTCCTCTTCGCGCTTCATCAGCTCGATATAGTCGGCATTCCCCGAAAACTGCCTGTTTAGGGCCTTAATAGCGACAAGCCGATCCGTGATCTTGTTGCGAGCGCGGTACACTTCGCCGGTGCCACCCCGCCCCAAAATCCTGTCGATTTCGTAGGTATTGTTGAGCACCTGCCCAACGTTGAAAATATCACCGGGGAGCGGATGCGTCATCGCGTTCTTCCAGGAAACAAGAGTTTGCGAAAATCAAATGTCGCTTTCAGTTGACTGAAAGGATAGGCTACTCTGCATTAAGGCGCGACATTTTTTTGTTAAACCGTTGTGCCAAAGCTGGATTTTAGATGGGGGGCGTTGGCATTGGCCCAAACTGGATCGTCTGAAACCGTAAAGCGAAAAGAGCTTGTTGGAAAGCTCAACCCGCTTTGTCTAAAGGCGTTTTCCGCTGCTGCCGCTGCAGCCAAGGGGCGCGGCAATCCTTATGTCGAACTGGTGCATTTCATCCGCGCGCTGCTGGATGAGGACGGGTCCGACTTCGCACTGCTGTTGCGTGCCGCAGAAGTCGATGAAGGCACCATAACCGCGGATGTGACCCGCGCGCTTGACGCGCTACCGCGGGGGGCGAGCGCGGTTGAGGAGTTTTCCGACCATCTGTTTCACGCCATCCGCGATGCGTGGAGTATGGGCCAGCTTGATTTCGGGGATGAGACGGTACGGTCCG
>JBCBDL010000256.1:0-1476 GCA_038529695.1 Pseudomonadota bacterium
CACTGGTTGAATGGTCGAGCGACAAACCGATCATTCAACCAGTGGCCGCGCGCATAATTGTCGCCATCAGACCACAAGGTCTGATTGGCCGGAAAAAATGGATATGGCCGCGCATCCCAGGCCCAGACATGCATGCGGGACGTGTCAACCATTTGCCCGCCATATTCGATTGAGACCGGGTTGCGCGCAGGATCCGAAAAATGTCGGTAGACCGCTTTCAGGTACTGCATCTGAATAAAATCGTCGCGCCGCCCATCCGAATAATAGGGTAAACGAGACTCAGAGGATTTAGGATCAAGGAACTTGTTGGGCTGGTTGGTGCCTTTGTCGATCGCGGCACAGCCAAATTCGGTAAACCAGAACGGCTTGCTTTGCGGTACCCAGGCGGTCGGTGTCGCCTGCCGCGCGCCACCCACACGGTCATGATGCGGGTTGGACCACCAACCTTCAAAATCCTTGTAACGCCACACCCACGGCTCCCCGTCACCATCGGTAATGGGCGTGCGGCGCTGCGCATCACGTGCCTCAGGCGTGCCGTAAAACCAGTCATAGCCTTCGCCCCCCGCGACATTTGTCGTCAGGTAGTCAAGGTTATAGATACTTCCTGCCGATGCATCCGCATGCGCATTGCTATCGCGCCAATCGGAAAGCGGCATATAATTGTCGATACCGATAAAATCGATATTCGGATCCGCCCATAATGGATCGAGATGAAAAAACTTGTCTGCCGTGCCAACCGGTTGGTAGCCATGATATTCCGACCAATCAGCCGCATAGCTGATTTTGCAATCCGGCCCCAAAATCCCGCGCACATCGGCAGCCAAATCGCGGAAGGCCGCAACCGCGGGAAAACTGTTGTCTGCGCCTCTGATCTGCGTCAGGCCGCGCATTTCGGACCCGATGCAAAAGGCATCAACACCACCTGCTGCTTTGCACAGATGCGCATAATGCAGGATGAAACGGCGATACCCCCAGTCTTCAGGCCCAGTATACGCGACCGAGGATCCGGAAACCGAAAAATCCGCAGCATCCGCATTGCCCATAAACGCCGCAACCTCATCAGACGCCGCTATGGTGCCATCAGGACTGCCAGGCAGACCGGGTGCAAGTGAGGTTGTAATCCGCCCACGCCAAGGCAGCGCCGGCTGCCCCTGCCCACCGGACAGCGGATCAGGCAATGTATTACCGTCGAGTTGCTCCATCAAAATAAACGGATAAAACACCGGTTGCAGCCCGCGCGCGCGCATCGACGCAATCGCCTGCACCACCGATTGATCGGTTGGCGTACCGCCATAAACAGGCGCGCCATCACGAAAGGGCACACGCTCTGCACTGGATCGCGTCTCGCCCGACACCGCCCACGGCATGCCCGTCGCGTCCACATCATCCTGTTCGATCTTAGGCTTTATCTGGCAATCAGCACAGCGCAGATCATCGCCAAACCACGACACGACCAAAACAACGGACCTGCATTCG
>JBCBDL010000257.1:0-1344 GCA_038529695.1 Pseudomonadota bacterium
CACCCGTTTGGCGATGATCGGCCAACCCCGGTCGATGCGGTTGGTCACGGCGCCGATGACATCGTTTTCACCGAGGTTGCCAGCCATCTCAAACTGAGCGGCCATCGGAAAAAGCGCCTGTGCGGCCAAGAGGTTATCGAGGCCAGAGGGCAGCCATTCTTCGGCGGGGGAATCAAAGCCGTTGCCGTAGATGTCTGACCGTGTCAGGCGACCGTCGTGGAACAAGACTTCGACGGAATTATGGCCGAGATTCCAAAGGCTTGGCGCGTTGCGCGGGATGCGTTTGCGGATCCGGTCGGGGCCGGTGCCAGGGGTGCGATCAGGGCCGACGCCCACGCCGCCTTCGCCGATGCCCAAGGACAGGCCGTCGGCGCCCGCGTGATCGTGATGATGGCAGGTCCCGCACGAGATATTTCTGTTTCCTGACAATATCTTATCATAGAACAGAAGCTGCCCGATCCGGGCTTGATCAGGGTCAACTTGGATGTAATCATCCGGGCTGATCCCTTGCGCCGCGGCCATGTGACCGGCAAAAATCAACCCCAGGAGGCTTGTATGTTTTGCGTACAGACCCTGTACAGAACCTGTACGTACACCTGTCTTGCTCTGTTCATTGCCGCCGCTCCCGCGCGGGCGGATATGGAGGTTGCGCGCGATCTGATGGAGGCGGGCGAATATGCCGAGGCGCGGGCGCTGTTTGAGGTCTACGCCCGCTCTGGCAATGCCGAAGCGGAAGAGCTGATTGGCGTGATGTATGCGCTTGGCCTTGGCGTCGACCGCGACGATGAGCGGGCGTTTGAATGGTATCTTCGGGCGTCGTTGAAAGGGCATGCAGGCGCGCAATCCGGGTTGGGCTGGTACTATGAACTGGGACGCGGATTGCCCGCGCCGGACATGGTGCGAGCGTATCTGTGGTATGCGCTTTCGGCAATAGGCGGGGACCCGGATGCGCTGGATTCGTTGGAGCTGATTACGCCGCGGTTGACCGCTGAAGAGCGCGCGCGGGCCGAGGTGCTGGTGGATGACTACAAGGTGTGGATGTATCCGTTTCGGTAGCTGGGTGGCATGTTGCTTTTTGGCGCAGGCAAAACAACTGAGCGTCTCGATCTGCTTCTTAGGCTAACCGGATCGGTTTCTATCGATTGTTGCGCCATGATCTGAAAATCTCGAACGAACCAAGCACCAAGTAGCCAACAAAGATTTCGTAGCGCCGCTCAGATACAAAATGATGCGACGCAACGAAGTTGGTCAGGTAAAACAGCATGAATGCAACCATTGGTGTACAGAGCGCCGCGAGTAAGAGCGTGCTTTTTAGGCTTCTTGCCTTGTTTCCCGTGTTCATTC
>JBCBDL010000258.1:0-1324 GCA_038529695.1 Pseudomonadota bacterium
CCGCTGTCTGGCCCGCGGAATTCGGGTTCTTTTTTGTCGATCTGACTGGCATCATGTGTCCGGTCGCGCTAGAACGCGGCAACGCGCGGGCCGCTGCAATGCGGCAGGCTTGCGCATATGGGAACATATAGGGCACAGCCATGTCTGATCTGCGCAAAGTCGTCATTGATGGGAATGAGGTCGAAGTTGACGGGGCCATGACCCTGATCCAGGCCTGCGAAGAGGCGGGCGTCGAAATTCCCCGCTTTTGCTATCACGAACGGCTATCAATTGCAGGTAATTGCCGGATGTGCCTGGTCGAGGTTGTGGGCGGCCCGCCCAAACCTGCCGCCAGTTGTGCAATGCAGGTCAAGGATTTGCGTCCTGGTCCGGAGGGCCAGCCGCCGGTTGTGAAAACCAACTCTCCGATGGTCAAAAAGGCCCGTGAGGGGGTGATGGAATTCCTGCTCATCAACCACCCGCTCGATTGCCCGATCTGCGATCAGGGTGGCGAATGCGATCTGCAGGACCAGGCGATGGCCTACGGCGTCGATTTCAGCCGGTATCGTGAACCCAAACGCGCGGTTGAGGATCTGGATCTCGGACCGCTCGTCGAGACCCATATGACCCGCTGTATCTCTTGCACGCGCTGCGTGCGCTTCACGACCGAGGTGGCAGGCATTCATCAGATGGGCCAGACGGGCCGGGGTGAGGATGCGGAAATTACCAGCTATCTGGGCGAGACGCTGGATTCCAATCTGCAGGGCAACATTATCGACCTTTGTCCTGTCGGCGCGCTGGTCTCAAAACCTTATGCCTTCACGGCCCGCCCGTGGGAGCTGACGAAGACTGAAAGCATCGATGTGATGGATGCGCTCGGCTCGAACATCCGGGTGGATACGAAAGGCCGCGAGGTCATGCGTTTTCTGCCCCGCAACCATGACGGTGTGAACGAGGAATGGATTTCCGACAAAACCCGCTTCGTCTGGGATGGGCTGCGGCGTCAGCGGTTGGACACGCCTTACATTCGCGAGAACGGCAAGCTGCGCAAAGCAAGCTGGCCGGAGGCACTGCATGCTGCCGCGACTGCAATGAAGGGCACGAAAGTCGCCGGTCTGGTTGGTGATCTGGCCCCGGTTGAGGCGGCATTTGCCTTGAAAGCGCTGATTGAAGGGCAGGGCGGATCGGTAGAATGCCGCACCGATGGGGCGAAACTGCCTGCCGGCAACCGCTCAGCCTATGTTGGCAACGCGACCATCGAAGATATTGATGATGCGCAGATGATCATGCTGATCGGGACCAATCCGCGTGATGAGGCGCCGGTGCTGAATGCACGGATCCGCAA
>JBCBDL010000259.1:0-1085 GCA_038529695.1 Pseudomonadota bacterium
ACCTTTGGATTTTTCGCGATGATCTGATCTGCGATAAAGTCTTTGCGGGTCCGGTTTGATTCCACAATCGCAGCAATCAGGTTTTGCGGGACCTGTTCGTAGTTTGACAAAAGCTGTTTGGTATCTTTCGGCAGGCAATAACCGCCATAGCCGAAGGATGGATTGTTGTAATGGCCGCCAATCCGCGGGTCGAGGCTGACGCCATCAATCACTTCGCGCGCGTCCAGGTTATGGGCAATGGCGTAGCTGTCGAGTTCATTGAAATACGCGACGCGCATCGCAAGAAAAGTGTTTGAAAACAGCTTGATCGCTTCGGCCTCGATGGATTTTGTAAAGAGAACCGGCATGTCCTTCTTCACCGCGCCTTCAACCAGCAGATCGGCAAAGCGGCGTGCATTGTCCGTATGCGCCCCAACAATGATGCGTGATGGATGAAGGTTGTCCTCTAATGCCCTACCTTCACGCAGGAATTCCGGTGAAAAGATGATCTGATCGTAACTTAATTCTTTTTTGAGGTTCGAAGTAAAGCCCACGGGAATTGTTGACTTTATGACGATGCAGGCTTTTGGTGCCAGTCTGCGCGCCTGTGCAATGACGGCTTCGACGCTGCTGGTATCAAATAGGTTGGTCTTGGTGTCGTAATTCGTGGGTGTTGCGACAATGACGAAATCAGCATCCGCATAAGCGTCTTCCGGATCGGTCGTTGCACGCAGGTCAAGGTCGCGATCTGCAAGGAACTCCGCCATTAGCGCATCTTCGATCGTTGGGCGGCGATGATTGATATCATCAACGCGGGTGGTATCGATATCGATGGCCACGACGCTGTTGTGCTGTGCCAACAGAATGGCATTCGACAGCCCCACATAACCCAGGCCGGCAACTGCAATTTTCATTTTGTCTTCCTTGCGGTACAGTATTGCGTTCCGTGGTTATAGCAGCCAGTCAGGTTGGACAAACCGTTTCCTGAGGGCTGGCGGCACCTTGACCCCCGGCACGGCACATGCCAGCAAAATGCCTGGTCCACATGGACCGTCCGACCGCAACCGCATGTCCAAAAGGGGGCACCATGATCGCGACAGGCCGCC
>JBCBDL010000260.1:0-1065 GCA_038529695.1 Pseudomonadota bacterium
CGTCGAGGTAGAACATCTCTGACGGTGTCTCGACCGGCGCGCGTTCACCGTAAGCATCACCCATGATCAGGCGCACCTTTTTGCCCTCGCCCTCCATCATGGGCAGGTCGGCCTTGGGTGCATGGATAAACGCCGCCTCACGATCCTCGGCCCCTTTGGGCAAAGCGATCCAGGTCTGGATGCCGAACAGGCTCTGTGGTTTCTTCTGCGCCTCTCCATCCATGCGTTCGGAATGGGTGATACCGTGACCGGCAATCATCAGGTTCATCGCACCGGGTTCGATCCACTGGTCCGTGCCCAGACTGTCACGATGATGGATCGCCCCACGGTGCAGATAGGTTACCGTCGCCAAACCGATATGCGGGTGCGGGCGGACATCCATCCCCTGCCCGGTTACGAATTCAGCCGGACCCATCTGATCAAAGAAGATAAACGGCCCCACCATCTGACGGCGGGGTGCAGGCAAGGCGCGCCGCACCTCAAACCCGCCCAAATCACGGGCGCGCGGGACGATCACGGTTTCAATGGCATCAACGGCATCACCCGTTGGACAATCAGGATCAAGTGCGGGGTTCCAGCTCATGTGGCTTACTCCTCTGTGATAGCTGCCCCTAACCTATGATGTGCGAAGATGATTGATAGACCAGCATGCACAGGTTTTATGTTCGCAAACGCACAAAAGCGCCCGCAGGATGGGGTCAGTTTGAACTGACAAACATGAGAGGTGGGATGGTGGGTGATGAGAGGCTCGAACTCCCGACATCTTCCGTGTAAAGGAAGCGCTCTACCAACTGAGCTAATCACCCGACGCTGGCTCGTTTAGACCAGCCGCACGCGTCATTCAAGCAGCTTTTGTGTGCCATCTTTCAAATGATAGACACAGCCCTGCCCGCCATGAACGGTCGGGATCGCCAGCGCCCCCTCTCCGATGATCAGCGCGCGCAACATGCGGCTGGTAATCCCATGGGTCACCAGAACCGCGGGACTTGTCAGGTCAGTCAAAAACGCACGACACCGCATCTCTAGCCGCGCGAAACCTTCACCGTTTGGTGCAACCTCGTATTG
>JBCBDL010000261.1:0-1037 GCA_038529695.1 Pseudomonadota bacterium
GGCAAGGGCCATCCAAATCGGGGCATATCCAGTCATTGACCACACCAAGACGAATGCGAAAACCGGTATGCCAACTGCGACGGCAATCAGACGCCGCAACCGAAACAGACGATATGTCAGAATATCACGCCAGTAGGCCCGTTCCGGTATCTGATGAGGCGAAACGCCTATGCCCCGAGCCCGCATATCAGAGCAGTTGGTGAGACCGAAGAATCAAGCCCCAGGTCACTCCCACTCAAGCGCGCCTTTTTTCCACTCATAGGCAAAACCAACGGTCAGCACGGCCAGGAACACCATCATCGACCAAAAGCCCACCATGCTCACATCCTGGAACGCAACCGCCCAGGGGAACAGAAATGCGACCTCAAGATCGAAAATGATGAACAGGATCGACACCAGGTAGAAACGCACATCAAATTTCATCCGCGCATCGTCAAAGGCATTAAACCCACATTCATAGGCCGACACCTTTTCCGGGTCCGGATTACGAACGGCGACAATCGCTGCAGCCAGGATCAGGATCAGGCCCAGCGCAATCGCAAGGCCCAGAAAGATCATGATGGGCAGATATTCTGACAGCATGTCCTGCAAAGCGGTACCCTTTCCCTGTCGCGGCGGAGATACGCCGCAATTTGGCTGGCATCTGCATATCGTTGGCCCTTAGCAGGGTCAACCGGGCCTGCGACACAATGCGTCTGGAAGGTCGGTCGGACAGGCCCTGGCGCGTCCCTGGGCCTGCTTGCAGCTCGCGTTATTTCGCGCGATCGGCTGCAGGTTCGCGCGGCGACAAGACGGCACTTGCCAGTGACAAAAGCGATACGCCATGGGCCAATCCGTTCGCCCGTGCAGGCTCTGAAAGGATTGTGTCAGCGCATTCGGTCATGTTGTCGGCCTGCTGATCGGTCAGCCAGAACATCGCATGCATGCCCAGGGTAAAATCGCCCGGCATTTCAACCATCTCAACCCGGCATCCGGTTTCTGTCGCCGTGAATGTCTGTGCGGTGGCCGCAACACGCCCGTCGGGCAGGACCAGCATC
>JBCBDL010000262.1:0-766 GCA_038529695.1 Pseudomonadota bacterium
ACCCAGAATGTCGTGTCCGCCGGCAGGTCTAGCCCGCCCAAAAGCACGCCCTGCCGGTCGGCCTGCCCTTCGCCTTTAGGAGTCAGCGGCGAATCCAGATGCCCCTGCATCCGGCCTTCGCGGTTCCACTCGGTTTCACCGTGCCTGAGAATGAAGAGATCTGGGTAAGCCATTGGTCTCACAGTCTTGATCAGGCGGCCAATTCCTTATCAAGGAATTGGTCAAGGGTTTTGAAAACCCTTGGCGGCGCACCGTTGGAGAGGGGTTTGGTGGGTGATAAGAGATTTGAACTCCTGACATCTTCGATGTGAACGAAGCGCTCTACCACTGAGCTAATCACCCGCCAGGCGTGGCTTTTAGCGGCCTCTTTGGCCCACTGCAAGCCCGGGTTGCGGCGTTTTGGACGCCAGATTGCCCCCGATCTGCGGGCCAATCGGTGCCGACATGCCACAATTTCCCGCGCGCTTGCACCCATGTGGCCTTCGTGGTTGCCCGGATCGGGGGCTTGGCGCCATTGTGCACATGGGGACTACGCCGACCACGGACCGTCGGCTAAGGGGTGGGGACCCCTGAAAGGGGCGCCGAGGGGGCGCCCCTTTCTTGTTTTCAAACCGTCTGGAAGATCAATGTGCGGTGGCTTGCGGCCCTTGCCCGGTCTTCGCCGCCTCACGGGCTGCAGCTTCTTCGGCCGCCTCATCCCATTCGATGGCTTCGGGCGTGTCGACCAAAGCGTGCTTCAGCACTTCTGAGACATGTTTGACGGGGA
>JBCBDL010000263.1:0-695 GCA_038529695.1 Pseudomonadota bacterium
CCTGCGGCCCCACCCCGAAGTTTGAGTGGACACAGAAAGATTAGCGGGAGGCTTTTTCGGCGATGCCCGATTTCCCTTGGCGTCGGCCAAGTTCGGCGATGACATCGTCCAGCGTGACCCCGCGCGATGTCAGCATGACAAGCAGATGGTAAAGGACGTCTGCCGTTTCAGCGGTCAGCCGCTCCTTGTCGCCTTTAACCGCTTCGACAATTGCTTCAATCGCCTCTTCACCAAACTTTTCAGCGCATTTTTCCGGGCCCTGCGACAGCAGTTTCGCTGTCCAACTGCTGTCCGGGTCAGCGTCTTTGCGCGACGCGATCAGGTCGGCGAGGTCGTCTAAAGTCATGATAACCTCACCGGAATGCCAGCCGCAGCCATATGCGCCTTAGCCTGCCCAATCGTGTAGGTGCCGAAATGAAAGATCGAGGCTGCCAGCACCGCAGAGGCGCCACCTTCGGTCACCCCCTCGACAAGGTGATCGAGTGTGCCAACACCCCCTGAGGCGATGACGGGTACATCCACTGCGTCTGAAATGGCGCGGGTCAGCGGCAGATTGAACCCCGCTTTCGTGCCATCGCGATCCATTGAGGTTAGCAGGATTTCTCCCGCACCCTTTTCAACGACAGTGCGTGCAAATTCGACCGCATCAATCCCCGTCGCGCGCCGTCCGCCATGGGTAAATATCTCCCAACGTC
>JBCBDL010000264.1:0-637 GCA_038529695.1 Pseudomonadota bacterium
CTGGTTTCGCCCGGCTCAAGCCCGAGCTGCGCAGCGTCATGCGTGCTGCACGACTCGATATAGTGTAAACAAATTGCTTGATAAGGTAAAAATATCAAGGCCGAAAAATCGTTATGCGGCAAACTGTTACAAGCCCGTCAGCACGCCATTGCATACCAAATTTGCATGCAATTGCACGCATCCTGTGGCATCAAGGACTTACACAAGGCCATTGAAAGGCGCGCTGAAAGCGCCGTGTTTGCTTGACTTCAAAAAACCACTGCGGCATTGACGGTGCACAAACCCGCAACCGGGCGTTCCGTGGGCGCCAAACCGACGAGGAGACAAGGCTGATGGCCTCTATTTCCCTGACTTTCCCCGATGGCAACAAACGTGACTACGACGCAGGCGTGACCCCTGCAGAGATTGCCGCCTCGATTTCCAACTCGCTGGCGAAGAAGGCCATTTCGGCCTATGTCGACGATGCCCATTGGGATCTGCAATGGCCGATCACCCAAGATGCCAAGATCGCGATCAATACGATGAAGGATGAGGAACCGGCCAACGAGCTGGTGCGCCACGATCTCGCGCATATCATGGCCCGCGCGGTGCAGGAGATCTGGCCTGACACGCAGGTCACCATCGGCCCGGTGATCGA
>JBCBDL010000265.1:0-619 GCA_038529695.1 Pseudomonadota bacterium
CCGGGCGCGATGGCGAAAATTTGGCGGTCAGCGGGCCAGAACACAAGCGCAAGTTTCGGCCCCACCTTGACGCGCGTCATTTTTCCAACCGCCACGTAAGTCCCGCTTATATGGAATTCGCGCCCAAAAATTAGGCATCACGTGAACCGTTAACGAAAAATCCGATGCGAAATTGCCCTAACCGCCAAGTCGGCATACATCGAGCCATGTGTGCACAAGGTTTGAGCAAGTGATCATTGAAGTGGCAGATGTCGCCCTGACCCCGCCGGTGGCCCTGGCCCCGATGGCGGGCATTACGGATGTGCCGTTCCGTCAGATCGTGGCGGGGTTCGGCGCCGGGCTTGTGGTCAGCGAAATGGTGGCAAGCCAGGAAATGGTCCAGGCCAAGCCGGGGGTGCGCGAACGCGCCGAGCTGGGATTTGGCGAAGCCGCGACCGCCGTCCAGATCGCGGGGCGTGACGCCTATTGGATGGGGCAAGCCGCCCGCATGCTGGAAGACAATGGCGCCCGGATCATCGATATCAACATGGGCTGCCCGGCCAAAAAGGTCACGGGCGGGGCGTCGGGATCAGCGCTTATGAAGGCGCCCGATCATGCGCTGTCGCTGATCGAGGCGGTG
>JBCBDL010000266.1:0-598 GCA_038529695.1 Pseudomonadota bacterium
GACAGTTATCCGCATGAATTCAGTGGCGGGAATGCCAACCTCTTCCAAGGCGGCGACCGCGCGTTTCTCCGCCTCTGACCGGCTGATCGGCAGATGCGTCAGCATCGTCTCGGTCAGCTGATCCCCAATGGACAAAAGCGGGTTGAGCGATGTCAGCGGGTCCTGAAACACCATCCCGATTTCCTTGCCGCGCAGGCGGCGCATCGCCTCTCCCTTTAGCGCGTCGATACGCGTACCGTTCAGCCAGATCTCGCCCGCCGCAATATGCGCGGGCGGGTTCAGAAGACCGATGACGGCATTCCCAGCCATGGACTTGCCTGCGCCGCTTTCACCAACGACGCCGAGGATCTCACCTTTGGCAAGGTCGTAGCTCACGCCATCGACGGGTTTTACGACACCCGTACGGGTGGGGATTTCGACGGACAGGTTGCGGATGGAAAGGACGGTATCAGACATCAGCGCAACCTCGGGTTCAGCGCATCGCGCAGCCAGTCGCCCAGCAGGTTCACGCTCAGCGCCAGCGCAAGCAGCGTGCAGGCGGGAAAGAACAGGATCCACCACTCGCCCGAGAACAGGAACCCTTGTCCGATCCGGATCA
>JBCBDL010000267.1:0-261 GCA_038529695.1 Pseudomonadota bacterium
GTTTTATCGGAAATGTTCCAACCAAAATCTATGGATACAAGCGCGACGCCATGAATATCGAAACTGACATCCAGGCCTTAGAAACAGACCTTGCGGTAGACGCGCCCGAAACCCCGTTCAATCGCCATGACCTATCTGCGCTGGATCCACTGGCCGTGCGGCAACACGCCTTGTCCAAGATCCTGGACGACCTGATCAAGGTCGGTGACCGCGCCACGATTGATCGGACCCGCAAGCTGCAGGCGCGACTGGGTGAGTTTG
>JBCBDL010000267.1:271-558 GCA_038529695.1 Pseudomonadota bacterium
GATGATTGGCCAAGTCAAAGCGGGCAAGACATCACTTGTAAACGCAATGATCGGCATGCCCGCGCTTTTGCCTGCGGATGTGAACCCGTGGACATCTGTCGTGACATCCCTGCATCTGGATCCAAAAATGTCCGCAGCGCAGAACAGCGCGCGTTTTGAGTTTCTCGACCGTATGGATTGGGATCGGCTGGTTAAGGGGGGTGGCCGCATCGGCGAACTCGCCCGCCGTGCCGGCGCCGAAAGCGAGCTTCAGCGCGTGACAGATCAGGTTGCGGCGCTCCGAGAGA
>JBCBDL010000268.1:0-544 GCA_038529695.1 Pseudomonadota bacterium
ATCGCCGAAGGTGACGGTTTTCAGCGATGCATAATCATGTTTCGGGGTCAGTAGCCGTCACCTTCGGCGATGAAAGTGCTGTAACCTCAAACACGATTGCATCGGTGGTATCGGTGATCCTGATCTTCGTGCTGTGGGGGGCCTTTACCGGGTCTAGACTGCTGCCGTCATTCATGCATGCCCCGCCGGCTTTCGAAGGCACCGGCACATTCACCTACACGATCACGACGCCTTCTGGTGAAAGCGATGATGCAACAGTTACCGTTGTGGTCCATCCCAGATCTGTCACACCAGAGGTGCCAGAGGTTGAACCGGGAGACGGGATTGCCAAGAACGATGCGACAGCCATTGCAAGCTACCGCAGTGAATTGCTGCGCGTGGATAGCAACGACGAGATGGGGCGCGACGAGGAAACCTTTATCACCGCCGTCAACGGTCAGCCAATCTCGCCCGGTGTCAGCGTTCCGGTTGAATTTGGTCAGGTGGTGATGTCGCAGCGCGGCACGCTGAATATCGTCCCCGATACTGGTATTCAGATGGAGTC
>JBCBDL010000269.1:0-527 GCA_038529695.1 Pseudomonadota bacterium
CACCCGACGGCGCCGATGTCCGCGACAAAAGCCCCGGCGTGGTCGAGCGGAACCGGCGCCGTGTTGCGGCCACATCAGGCGATTTTTCGGGCTGCTCCAAAGACAGCCGCGCCTGCGCCAAACGGGGCGTGTGATCGAGCTGCATCAACATCTCGGTCGCGGGGCCGTAATGGGCGCGAATATCCTCTTCACGCAGCTCCATCTGATCGCTTGATTGGCTCATAAAACCCTCATCATCTTGCCAAAAATACTCCCGCCGGAGGCTCCGGCACCTGCCGCAAAAACTGCCGCCTCACTTATAGCTCAACACCCGCCCGCTATCGCTCACCACAAATTTCCGCACCTGCCGAAAGCCCGGCGGATTGCGCTCGGCCAGTGCCTGATAGGGCCGTTCCGGCATGATCAAAGACCGCTCCATCCGGCTCGCCCCCGTCTCGGCCCCGCCGCCCTCAAACGGGTCCAGCGCAAAGATCTGCCGCTCGACCGAGCCGAACCAGCCCGATTTGACCTGTTCTACCCGTTCCGAG
>JBCBDL010000270.1:0-517 GCA_038529695.1 Pseudomonadota bacterium
AGCATGATGGAGACGTTTCCAGCCGAACTTGGCATTCTGACATGCCTTGGTATCTTTGCCGCCTCGCTCTGGATTCCATTCATCGTGGGCGTGAACACCGCCCCCGCTGGATCACTCCCCGACGATGCGCCCGATGGTTTCGTCATAGCGGCAAATTGGCGCCTGCAACGTCCATGGGTGCAACGCGCCTACCGCGCACATCTCAACCTGTTGGAACAATTGGTGCCTTTTGCGCTGTTGGTTTTCCTCGTGGATCGGGTGGATGGCTTCACCGTGCTGACCTACTGGACGGCCATCGCCTTCTTCTGGCTGAGGATTGCACATGCAGTGGGCTACATCACGGGATGGGCCGGTTTTCCGGCGCGTCCTGTGATTTTCACGCTGGGATGGGTCTGCTGCCTGATCATGGCCTATGCGGTGTTCGCGGCCCGGATGTAAGTTACGAAGTGTATGTACAGCTTCCATACGCTGTACATACACATTCTGTACGCTGATCAGCCGCCAACATAGACCGCTT
>JBCBDL010000271.1:0-516 GCA_038529695.1 Pseudomonadota bacterium
CCTGACACGCCTGCATGCCGGATGCACCCGGCTATTACGCGCAAGGTCCGGAGGCACTGATCGTGAACCTGGCCGCACGCGGCGACCGTGACGCCTTCGCAGAGCTCGTGCGTCGCCGCCAGCCGTGGCTGCGCAATCTCATGCGCCGCCTGTCGGGCGATGCAACGCTCGCCGACGACCTCGCCCAACGCGTGTTCCTCAAGGTCTGGCAAAAGATCCGCAAGCTGCGCCAGGCAGATCGGTTCGCGGGCTGGATCAAGCAGATCGCCGTGAATGAGTGGATCGATCACCGCCGCAAGCAAGGCACGGCGTGGCACGAAGCTTATGAGGACGAGGCGCAGGCCGCGCCTGCACAAACACCAGCCGCCGCCATCGATCTCGATGCGGCGCTCGCCACGCTGCCCGACCCTGCTTGCGGCGGTGGTCGATCCACTCGTTCACGGCGATCTGCTTGATCCAGCCCGCGAAGCGGTCGGCCTGACGCAGTTTGCGGATTTTCTGCCACACCTGTAGGAA
>JBCBDL010000272.1:0-511 GCA_038529695.1 Pseudomonadota bacterium
GCAGGAAATTGTCGTCTTTCATGGATGCCTCCCTTGGTTCCTGTCAGTGGGACACGAAAAAGGAAGCAGGGCAAGCGCCCCTTCTTCTTCTGGCTGAAAATATCCTGGGGGGAGGCCGCAGGCCGGGGGGCAACGCCCCCCGGCCTGGGGGGAGGCCGCAGGCCGGGGGGCAACGCCCCCCGTCAAATTTTTCTCAAAAATTTGCCCCGGCTCAAACCTCGTCCGGCAGGACCAGGTTCAGGACGATGGCAATCAAAGCGGTCGGTGCCACGGCGCTGGTCATCAGCGTCTTTACCACGCCCGGCAGGTACTGAACCGCCGTGGGCACCAGGTTCAGACCCAGACCCGCCGCCAGCGACACGGCGATGATCACCATGTTGCGGCGGTTCATCCGCACCTCCGTCAGCACGTTCAGGCCAGCCGCCGCCACCATGCCGAACATCACGATCACACCGCCCCCCAGCACCGGCAGGGGCATCGACGCGATGATGGCGCCGATCTTGGGGATCAG
>JBCBDL010000273.1:0-506 GCA_038529695.1 Pseudomonadota bacterium
CAACCATTGCGCCTAAGTCCAGCGAATACCGCAGTCAGGATGCCCGACTCGCCAGTTGCGGCGTGCAGCAATTGCTGACAGATGGGAGGGCTTTGGTGGGCAACAAGCGACTTGAACTCCAGACCCAGAGTGCCGCGCAAGCGGCGCGCGTCGGTCAGACCCTCCGCTTTGCGCAACAGAAATCCAAGTGCCAAAAAGGGGTGCTTTGGTGGGTGATAAGAGATTTGAACTCCTGACATCTTCGATGTGAACGAAGCGCTCTACCACTGAGCTAATCACCCAAAGCCTGCGCGTCTTAGCTGGCGCAGTGGCCAGTGGCAAGAGGGCGCGCGGGCGAAATCTCTATTCGGCGGCGGTGGGCGGTACGACATCCGCATCAAGGTCTTTTGGATCAGGTTTGGCCGTCTCGCTGGGCAGGTCTTGCGACTGGCGGATACGGGCGATCATGACTTTGCCGCTTGGCTTTTTCTTTTCGCGGTTCACCTTGATCTTGCCCAGGGGTTGCA
>JBCBDL010000274.1:0-501 GCA_038529695.1 Pseudomonadota bacterium
AAATTGCTGGAAAACGGCGACCGCTGGGAGACCGAGATTGCGCGCAACCTTGAACTGGATGCGCCTTACAGATGAGCGAACTTGACAAATCTTGGTTGTCATATTTGACGCTAATTGCCGTGACATTATCGGTCGCGTTGATGCCATTGCAATTTGGCTCTGACGGTTCGAACTCGGCTGCCCCTTTTATTTTCATGGCTACCGTTATGTTGTGGGGAGCGGTCATTAACCAGCTTTATCGCTATGGATCAAGGCGTCAGGCGATTGCATTGGGCATTGTCGTGGCGCTTGGTTATGTCATCATTGTTTTGGATAGCCTTTTTGTTCTGGCAGACAGATTTGGCATGATGGATTACGTATGAGCGACGCTAACCCCTTTGATGCCATGATGAAGATGGGCCAGGATTGGGCCAAGGCGATGAATCCGGCGCTGGAGTCTTTCACGCCAAAGGGATTTGAGGCACTCTTTCCCACCATGCCTAAGGACCTGATGGAAGCCTT